>JBBQBG010000053.1:0-17638 GCA_038317285.1 Burkholderiales bacterium
TCATTTATGGCATGGGCATTGAAGTATTTGAATCCCGTGCGGCCGAGCTGGCCCAGCAGCATGGTGAAGGATTTGCACTGAGCGACGCCGTTAAGGCCGCCATTCGAAAATACCAGCCACAATACTAAAAAGAGAAAGTTGCTCCGCCCATGTTTGCATTCCAAGGCAAAGCCATTGTCATTACCGGAGCGGCATCGGGCATTGGTGCAGCCCTGGCTACAAACCTCGCAGGCCGTGGTGCACGGTTGATGTTGGCGGACATTGATGCCGCCGGCCTCGAAGCTTTAGCCACTGCCTTGCGCACCCAAGGATGCGAATGCCATTGGACCGTGACCGATACCGGAAGCGAGGCGGCAATCTACGCGCTGGCCGTGCACACACAGACCCAATTGGGCGGGACGGATGTCCTGATCAACAACGCTGGAGTCAGCCTTGTATGTCCTGTGGAAAAACTCAAGACGGAAGACGCGCAATGGTTGATGGACATCAACTTCTGGGGCGTGGTCCATGGCTGCAGGGCATTTTTGCCGCAGATGCGGAACCGACCTGCCGCAGTACTGGTGAATCTCTCCAGCATCTTTGCAATGGTGTCGATGCCAACGCAAAGCCTCTACAACGCGTCCAAAGCGGCGGTTCGGGGCTTTACGGATGCATTGCGTGAGGAACTGCGCGACACCACTATTTCAGTGCTGTGCGTGCACCCTGGTGGCATTCGCACCAACATAGCCAACAAGGCTCGGATCACCGATTCGAGCATGGTGGCAGACAGCGACACGATGTTGCGTGAATCATTCGAAAAAATGGCGCGGACTTCGCCTGCGCAAGCCGCCGAGGCGATCGTTACGGCCATCGCATCGGGCAAGACGCGCCTTCTGATTGGTAGTGATGCCAAATTGTTTGACCTTTTGTTCCGCGTGGCACCCAGCCGCGCGTCGACCTGGCTGACATCCTTGGGCAAACGCCTGCGCAACAGGGCAAGAGCAGAAGCACCGTGACTGCAACGCAAAGCAAGCCTTCAACGCTGCGACGCATCGGTGTCGTCGTAGTCGTGTACGCAGGGGCTATTGCCATTGGCCTGGGCTCCGCCTGGTGGACACTAAAGATCAATCCATGGATGCACAACAGCGTGCAAGCAGGTGCCTGGCGTGCCGATCTGCATGCGGGCAGTCAGGACGCCAACATGTATACCCGTGCCAGCATCGCAATCAATGCCTTGTTGGCTCTGGACCGTAGCGAGACCCTGTATTTCGTCGCCACAAAGGACGACACCGGCAATACTTTGCGTTCGCGCTGCAACTATCGCGTCACAGGCACGCCGCCCAGTGCCCGCTGGTGGAGCATCACGGCCTATGCCGAAGACATGTATCTATTCGACATTGCCGAAGGTCACCATAGCCTCAACGGGAGAACGGCCGTTTTGGACCTGGAGGGCCGATTTGCGTTGACCGCTGGCAGCACGGAGTACCCGGGCACGTATTGGCTGCCAACCAATGGAAATGGCGCAATGCTACTGACCCTGCGCTTGTACAACCCCAGTCCGCAACTACAAGCTGCACCTGCGACATTGCAGGCACCCAGCATCGTGCCGGTAGGAGTATGCGAATGAAGCACGCTGTCCCCGCCAGCAAACCATGGCGCTACAACCTCCTGCCGGTGCTGGGCACGGTAGTGCTGGTGCACATCATTGCGGTATGGACCACACCGTACTTGATCATGAAGGTGTTGATGGATAGTCCTACCGCAAAGGCTTTGCATATGCACAACCAAGCAGCGTTTCCTCCGCCAGTCGACGCCAAGGTTCGCACCGTAGTCATGCCTAGCCCTGACCTTCTCTATTCTGTGTGCGTATATGACCTCGCCAATGGGCCTGTGCGCATCAGCGCCAACCCCAAGCTATCATCGTATTGGTCTATTGCACTCTACGCGTCCAATAGCGACAATTTTTTTGTTGTAAATGATCGCAAGGCCGCCGGTAAAGCGGTGGACTTGATGTTGGTATCCGGCCACGGCGGGACAGTGTCCGACACCACACCGTCGGGGCCACAGGTCGTCATCAGTCCATCGACAAAAGGATTGTTGCTGATGCGGGTTTTGGTCGGCGACTATCAGACCGAAAAGACCGTGGTAGAGCCAGCGAGACGAACCCTGGTCTGCCAAGAAATTTAGGAAATACCGTGCTTGCCCATTTGCTGAGACGTCTGATTCTGGTTCAACTGGTGGTCGGTGCCGGGCTGGGCTACCTGCTGTTCCAATTTGCCCACACTACACCATGGAGTGCACTGGCGGGGGCCGTCTTGGCACCCATCCTCGCTACGCTGCTGGTCGGCCTGATCACCGCTCGGAGGTCAAAGGCCGAAGAGCCTGCAGCAATGTGGTGGCGTTCCGTGATGGGCGAATTCTGGGCCAGCATCGTGATCTTTTTGCTGCGCCAGCCATGGACCCTGCGTACGCCGCGCGTGCTGCCGGCGACCGGGTCACCAAACACCCAGGTGCCGGTGGTGCTGGTGCATGGCTACCTATGCAACCACCGCGTGTGGGATACCGTTGCGCGCGGCTTGCGCGCGCAAGGCCATGCCGTGTTGGCGGTGGACTTGGAGCCCCTTTTCACATCCATTGACAACTATGCACCGACGATTGAGGCTGCCGTAGTTGAACTGTGCGGGCAAACCGGCTCTGCCCAAGTTGCGTTGGTGGGCCACAGCATGGGCGGGCTTGCCATACGTGCTTGGATGAGAGCACATGGATCGCAGCGCGTTGCGCGGGTCCTGACCCTTGGAACGCCCCATGCCGGAACGCAAATCGAACCCAAAACGCGAACCCCGAATGGCAAACAAATGGGCTGGCAAAGCCCTTGGCTGGCTGAACTCTCGGCCAGCGAAAGCGCCGACCTTCGTGACCGCATCCACATTGCGATAACGCCCCAGGACAATATTGTTTACCCTCAAAGGGCGCAGGTTTTTCTCGACCTGCAACCCTCCATTTTTGAAGGAATCGGGCACCTCCAAATGTGTCTCGATGCCGCCGTGATCCGATGGATCAATGATCGACTCAAGGGATTGGCAACATGACCGATTTAGTTGTACGCCGACTCTTGATTGACTTGGTAGCCCCGATTCCTACCCGCTGGAATGGCAATGACGCCTTTCGGTCCGCGTTCTTCAACGCGCTGTCCATGAGTTTCCCGGTGGGAGAGCAATACTTTATGGACTCGGTCCGCGCTGGACTCAAGGCGCTGCCCGAAGAGAAACGACAGGCCTTTTCTACAGAAGTGCAAGGTTTTGTGGGCCAGGAAGCCACGCACCGGCGCGTACACGCTCTGTTCAACGGACACCTGGAAAAACAGGGCTTTAACAATGTGCTGGAGCGGCGCGCCGCCAAACGCATACGCGACAACGCACATCTGGATGTGCGTCTGCATGTAGCCGCCACCGCTGCCACCGAACATCTGACGGCCTTGTTTGCCGACTGGATGTTCCGCCACCCGCAAGCCCTGCAGGGCGCAGAGCCGCGGCTGCAAACACTTTGGATGTGGCATGCGGCGGAAGAAGCCGAGCATTGCAGCACGGCGTTTGATGTCTATCGGGCACTTGATGGCACCGAGCAATGGCGCCTGCGCCTGTTGCGTTACATCACCTGGACCTTTGCGATGGACATCACGCGGCAAACCCTGCGTAACCTGTGGCACGACGCAGCCCTGTTCAAGTGGAGCACCTGGCAGAGCGCTTGGAGACTGTTGTTTGCCAAGGATGGCATGATCCGCGGTAACTGTGCGTCGTGGAACGCCTACAAGGCACCCACTTTTCACCCCCGCCAGCAAGACATTTCGCGCTCGGTACAGTGGCTGCACGACAACCGCGAGCGCTTTGCGGTCGTCGGTCAGGCCGCATAGTGCGAAATCCAGGCCCCGACCTCTTGTGAATTTATTGAGAGTCTGAACATGCAAGCCCTGAGCCCCACCGATTCAGCGTTTCTCTGGATGGAAACACGCAACCAGCCCATGCATGTTGCGGGCCTGAGCATCTACACCCCGCCACCCGGGTCCGGGCACCACTATGTCAGCGAATTGCTGGCTCAGTGGAATCAATATCCTGCTGCCATTGCACCTTTCAATTTGCGCCCGGTTTTGCGCATGGGGCTGTGGTACTGGGAAGAAGACCGCGAGTTTGAGCTGGACTACCACCTGCGCCACCTGGCGTTACCCCAGCCCGGCCGCATCCGGGAGCTGTTGGCGATGGTGTCCCGGCTGCATGGCAACCTGCTGGACCGCAACCGCCCGCTGTGGGAAATGTATGTCATCGAAGGCCTGCCCGGCGGCCGTTTTGCCACCTATTCCAAAATGCACCATGCCTTGGTGGACGGAGTCACGGGTGCCCGCATGGCCGCAAATGCCATGAGCCTCACGGCAGCCGAAATCAAAGCACCGATCTGGGCCATGCCTTTTGGACAGCACCCCGCGTCCCGTGCAAAATCCAAGCCACCGGGCCTGCTTGAGCAGTTGGGCAATGCAGCGAAGGCAGGCAAAGACATCTTGCCGGGCATTGGTAGCGGTTTATGGGACATACTGCGCCCCAACGATGAAGAATCGACGGGTGCCCTGCCCTTTCAGGCACCACCGACCCCGTTCAATGTCGAGATTTCGGGCTCGCGGCGGTTTGCGTCGCAATCCTACTCGTTGGCCCGGTTCAAGCGAATCGGCGAGGCTGCCAGTGCCACGGTCAACGATGTCACACTGGCCATTTGTGCAGGGGCCTTGCGCGAGTATCTGATGGCGCAACACAAGTTGCCCAAGAAACCGTTGGTGGCCATGGTGCCGGTGTCTCTGCACGGAGAAACCAATGTGGGTGGCAACCAGGTATCGCTGTTGCTGGCAAGTCTGGCAACCCACATTGCCGATCCGCTCAAACGCCTCAACCGCATCGTGGAGTCCACCACGCACGCCAAAGACCGCCTGACCAAGATGCCACGCCTGCAAAAGATGGCCCATGGCATTACCTCGATCTCGCCACTCGGTGTAGGCATTGTCACGGGCACGGCCGAAAAACACCCGCTGTTCAACCTTGTCATTTCCAACGTGCCGGGCCCCAAAGACACGCTATACCTCAATGGCGCACGACTGGACGAGGCCTATCCAGTATCCATACCCACCCACTATTTAGCGATGAACATCACCATCAGTGGCTATGGAGACAACTTGGGGTTTGGATATATTGCTTGCCGCCGATCGGTGCCAGGCCTTCAGCGGATGCTGGACTACACGCAGAATGCCATCACGGAATTGGAAGCAGCACTTGGGATCAGCGCGCCTGCTGTGCCCGCAAAAAAGCCGCGCAAGAAAAAAGCCCAGGAATAGTGAACTCGATGCAGGGAAACTGCAGGCGGAACGTAAGGGCTAGCGCCTAAGCAACCATTCCCATTTCGGAATTGCTGAGCAGCGTTTCCATGTTCATGACGATCAACATGCGCTCGCCCACATTGGCTATGCCCAGAATGAAACGCGAATCCACCGCCGAATCAAATTGCGGTGCCGGTTTGATCATGTTGGCGTCCAGCGTTACCACATCTGAGACCGCATCGACCACAGCGCCTGTCACCGCGTCCTTGATCTTGAGGATGATGACCACAGTGAATTCGTTGTAGTCCACTTGGGAAATATTGAGCTTCATGCGCAAATCAATAATCGGGACAATGACCCCACGAAGATTGATCACACCTTTGATGAAACTGGGGGAGTTCGCCATGCGGGTCGGCTCTTCATACGAGCGGATTTCCTGGACGCGCATGATGTCGATGGCATAGTCCTCCCCACCCAGGCGAAGCGTCAAATACTGGCCGGCATCTGCCGTTACCGCAGCAGCCTGCTTGGGTTTTTGCTCAAAGGATGACGGAGTGTGGGATGTTTGCATGGCGGTTCCTTAACGCAAAAGGCCCACCTTCATTGACAACGCAGGCCTTGGCAAAGATCATACACGCCGTTTCTCTAATGGAGTACGGAAAGTGAACCTGCCGCCACAACCGCCACAGTGGCAAATCGAGGAAAGCAGTTAAGTGGATTCCTTGATGTAATTGGCAATGCCATCCATGATTTCTTTTTGTGCCGACTCAGGGCCTTCCCAACCCTGTACCTTGACCCATTTACCTTCTTCCAGATCTTTGTAGTGCTCAAAAAAATGAGCGATGGTTTTGAGGCGGAAGGGGTTCAGGTCTTCAGGCTTCTTCCACTGGCTGTAAAGCGACAATATCTTGTCCACCGGCACGGCCAGTACCTTGCCGTCTTCTCCGGCCTCGTCGGTCATCTTCAAAATGCCGATAGCGCGGCAGGTAACCACCACTCCAGGGATCAGGGGCACGGGGGTGATCACCAAAACGTCCACCGGATCGCCATCACCCGAGATGGTCTTAGGTACATACCCGTAATTGGTCGGGTAATGCATTGCGGTGCTCATGAAGCGGTCCACAAATATCGCGCCACTGGCTTTGTCCACCTCGTATTTGACCGGGTCTGCGTTCATCGGGATCTCAATGATCACATTGAATGACTCGGGTGCATTTTTGCCGGGGGTGACTTTATCAAGGGACATTGGAACTCTCTGGGCTATAAAAAAAGGTTGTTGTCGGTCGGTATTTACCCTCATTTTACTGACTCGACTCTTGCGAATCACAAAATCGCCTTTTTTTCACGTTACAGTCCGCCCGTTGGCCAATCATCTCCGTCACGCTCTGTTGGGCTGGAGCTTAGAGGAAGCAACGCAGTGGGGGCATCACTAGCGTTGCTCCTTTCTTCGCGAAACAACAGTCAAGGAGATATTTATGACAGGCAACACGGCGCTGATTCTGGCGCTTGTCTGCGGGTTCATTGCCGTTGCATACGGCATCTGGGCTCGCAGCTGGATCCTTTCCCAAGACGCGGGCAATGCGCGCATGCAAGAAATTGCGGCTGCCATACAAACCGGTGCAGCGGCTTACCTCTCACGGCAGTACAAGACCATTGCCATGGTGGGCGTAGTCCTTGCAATATTGATCGCCGTATTTCTGGACACTATGAGCGCCGTCGGCTTTGTGGTCGGCGCAGTACTGTCGGGCGCGTGTGGCTTCATCGGCATGAACGTATCGGTGCGCGCTAACGTGCGCACAGCCCAGGCCGCGACCAAGGGTATTGGCCCGGCACTGGACGTGGCCTTCCGCGGCGGTGCTATCACCGGCATGCTGGTGGTGGGCCTGGGACTGTTGGGAGTGACCGGTTTTTACTGGTTCCTGACCATGGGTGGCGTGCCTACTGACGGCAAGGCCTATGCACTCCTGCTCAACCCCTTGATCGGTTTTGCCTTTGGCTCTTCACTCATTTCCATTTTTGCCCGCTTGGGCGGTGGCATTTTCACCAAGGGCGCCGACGTCGGTGCCGACCTGGTGGGCAAGGTGGAAGCCGGTATTCCCGAGGATGACCCGCGCAACCCTGCCGTGATTGCCGATAACGTGGGTGACAACGTCGGCGACTGCGCGGGTATGGCTGCCGACCTGTTTGAGACCTATGCAGTGACACTGATTGCCACTATGGTTTTAGGAGCACTTCTCGCAAGCAGCGCGGGGGCTACAGCGGTTTTATACCCCCTGGCATTGGGTGCAGTGTCGATTGTGGCGTCCATCATTGGCTGCTTCTTCGTCAAGGCGTCTCCCGGCATGAAGAACGTCATGCCCGCGCTGTACAAAGGCTTGGCGATCGCCGGAATACTGTCTCTGGGTGCCTTCTACTTCGTCACCGACGCCATGTTCCCGGCTGCCATCACGTTGACTGACGGCCATGTCATCACCTCGACCAACTTGTTTGGTGCCTGCGCCATTGGATTGATTTTGACCGGTGCCTTGATCTGGATTACCGAGTACTACACCGGCACGCAGTACGCGCCTGTGCAACACATCGCCCAGGCATCTACCACCGGCCACGGTACCAACATCATTGCGGGTCTGGGTGTATCCATGCGCTCGACGACCTGGCCTGTGCTGTTCGTCTGCGCCGCTATCTACAGCGCCTTCAGCCTGGGGGGCCTGTACGGCATCGCCATCGCGGCCACGTCCATGCTGAGCATGGCCGGCATTGTGGTGGCCTTAGACGCCTACGGCCCCATCACCGACAACGCCGGTGGAATTGCCGAAATGTCTGAGCTGCCTGCCAGTGTGCGTGACATCACCGACCCGCTGGACGCGGTAGGCAACACTACCAAGGCCGTCACCAAAGGCTACGCCATTGGCTCTGCCGGATTGGCAGCGCTAGTACTGTTTGCCGACTACACCCACAAGTTGGAAGGCCTGGGTGCCCACATCAAGTTTGACTTGAGCGACCCCAAGGTGATCATCGGCTTGTTCATTGGTGGTTTGATCCCCTACCTGTTCGGCGCGATGGCCATGGAGGCAGTGGGCCGCGCGGCCGGTGCGGTGGTGGTCGAGGTACGCCGCCAGTTCCGCGACATCAAAGGCATCATGGACGGCACGGGCAAGCCCGAATACGACACGGCTGTGGACATGCTGACCACCGCAGCCATCAAGGAAATGATGATCCCGTCGCTGTTGCCGGTCGTTGCGCCGATCGTAGTGGGCCTGGTTTTGGGTCCTGCTGCATTGGGTGGTCTGCTGATGGGCACGATCGTTACCGGCTTGTTTGTGGCTATTTCCATGTGTACGGGCGGCGGCGCTTGGGACAATGCCAAGAAATACATTGAAGACGGCCACCACGGCGGCAAGGGCTCTGACACCCACAAGGCTGCAGTTACCGGCGACACCGTAGGCGACCCATACAAGGACACGGCTGGCCCTGCAGTCAACCCGCTGATCAAGATTATCAACATCGTGGCCTTGCTGATCGTGCCACTCATGATGAAGATCCACGGCGGTTGAAATTTCACTTCGCCCAACAAGACAGCCCGCGCAAGCGGGCTTTTTTGTGGGTCACAGCCCGAGCCGTGCTAACGAGAGACAATGTGTTTATGTCCGAACGTTTTAGCCCCAAAGTAGTGCCATTGCATGATCTGCGCTCACGCGCGCTGCCCGTTCCTGCAACGTCAATGGCGACGGCCGTGCCGGGGTTGCCCAGCGACAGCTTGGGCCGCCCATTGCGCGACCTGCGCATCAGCGTCACCGACCGCTGCAACTTTCGCTGTGGCTACTGCATGCCAAAGGAAATTTTTGACAAGGACTACGCCTACCTGCCCCACGCCTCGTTGCTGAGTTTTGAAGAAATTGTGCGTATTGCAAAGCAGTTTGTGAACCACGGCGTGCGAAAAGTCCGACTCACTGGCGGCGAGCCTCTTTTGCGCAAGAACATCGAGGTTCTGATTGAACAACTGGCCGCACTGCGAACAGTCGATGGAACGCCGTTAGACCTGACGCTGACGACCAATGGGGCGCTTTTGGGACGCAAAGCCCAAGCGCTCAAAGACGCTGGTCTTCAACGGGTCACGGTAAGTCTCGACGCATTGGACGATGCAGTTTTTCGCCGCATGAATGACGTTGACTTTCCGGTAGCAGATGTTCTCCAGGGTATTCACAGGGCGCATGCCGTTGGCCTGGGCCCGATCAAGATCAACATGGTGGTCAAGCGGGGCACCAACGACCAAGAAATTTTGCCTATGGCCCGTCACTTCAAAGGCAGCGGCATGGTGTTGCGGTTCATCGAATACATGGATGTAGGTGCCACCAACGGCTGGCGCATGAATGATGTGGTGCCCTCCCGCGAAGTCGTGGAACGCCTTCAGTCCGAGCTTGCGCTGATCCCCCTTGAGCCGTCGCAACCGGGTGAGACCGCCCAACGCTGGGGCTATGCCGATGCGGTCGGTCGACACGACACTGTGGCTGGAGAAATTGGTGTCATCAGCAGCGTCACCCAGGCTTTTTGCAGCGATTGCAACCGGGCGCGTCTGTCCACCGAAGGACAATTGTATTTGTGCCTTTTTGCAAGCCAGGGTTACGACCTGCGCAGCATTATCAGAAGCGATGCCAACGACGGCGAATTGGCCTCTGCCATTGGCAGCATATGGAGCGCACGCCGTGACCGCTATTCGGAACTGCGCGGGGCACTGGCAGCGGAAACTGGGGCGTCCGTGCGCCGTGTCGAGATGAGCTATATCGGCGGCTAAGCGCCGGTTTCAGACTCTAGCGCGGTCTCCGGCGTTTTCACCGGGCCGTGGCCGCTAAATCGGTCCAGTGCCAGATAAATAACCGGTGTGATGTAGAGCGTAACCGCCTGCGAAAACACCAGCCCGCCGACAACGGCCAAGCCCAGCGGCTGACGCAACTCAGCGCCCGCCCCCAGGCCCAACGCGATCGGCAAGGCACCCATCAGCGCGGCCAACGTGGTCATCATGATGGGGCGAAAGCGCAACACGCAGGCCTCGCGGATCGCTTGCTCGGGCGTCATGCCATGGTGGCGCTGGGCATCCAGAGCGAAGTCGATCATCATGATGGCGTTCTTTTTCACGATACCGATCAGCAGCAAGATGCCGATCATCGCGATCACGGTCAAATCCTGGCCGAACAGCATCAGCGTAGCCAGAGCTCCCACGGCCGCAGATGGCAAACCCGCCAAAATGGTCAACGGGTGGATATAGCTCTCGTACAGCACACCCAACAGCACATATATCACCAGCAAAGCCGAAATAATCAGCACCGCCTGGCTGCCCTGGGAGCTTTTGAAGACCGCGGCCTCGCCACCGTAACTGGTGATGACGGAGCTGGGCAGGTTAATTTGGTCCCGGGCCTTATCAATTCGGCTTGTCGCATCGCCCAGTGCGGCGCCGGGCGCCAAGTTAAACGACACGGTCACCGCCTGCAACTGCCCCACATGGTTGATGGATGTGGGCCCCACGCCGCGAGAAACCTTGGTAAACGAGGCCAAGGGCACCAAGACGCCAGTGGATGCACGCACATAGATGTTGTTGATGGCACTCTCGTCCAGCTTGGCTTCAGGTGCTAGTTCCAGAATGACCTGGTAGCTGTCGGTCGGCAAATAGATGGTGGACACCTGCCGCTCACCAAAGGCACCAAACAGCGCAGTGCGGATGGAGTCGATGGATACGCCCAGCGTATTGGCGCGGTCGCGGTCTATGTCTAGCTGGGCCTGCAAGCCCCGCAATTGGGCGTCACTTGTGACATCGCGAAACAGAGGATCGGCCCGCAGTTTTTCCTGCAGCTTGGTCGCCCAGTCGTTCAGTTCATCAGCCCTTACGCTTTGCAAAATGTATTGGTACTGCGCCTTGCTGGGTCGACCGCCCAGTTGCAAGTTCTGGATGGGGCGCATAAAGACGCTGATGCCAGTGACATCACGCAACTTACGGCGCAGGCCTTCCACCACTTGCTTTATGGGCAAGCGCTGGTCGCGGGCTTTCAGCGTAATGAACATACGGCCGGTGTTTTGCGCGCCACTACCGCCATTGAAAGAACTGACGGCAAAAACATTCGCGTCCGCGCGGATAGCAGCAGCCGCGCGTTCTTGCAGGCGCACCATTTCGGCAAATGCGGTATCTTCCGCTGCCTCAGTTGTGGCTGTGATCTGCCCAATATCTTCTTCCGGAAAGAATCCCTTGGGAATCATGTTGAACAAAACGCCGGTACCCACGAAGGTGACCAAAGCAACCGCCAGCACAGTTTTCCTATGGGACAGGGCTTTGTCCAGCGAGCGGCTGTATGACCTCAGCGCCGCATTGAATCCGCGCTCGAACGCGTTGATCAGAAAGCCGTGCTTCTTGTCATGCGGCTCTTCAGTCAAAAAGCGGCTGGCCAGCATGGGGACAAGCGTTAGCGATACAAAGGCAGACACAAAAATCGCCAGCCCTACCACCACCGCAAACTCATGAAACAACAAGCCAATAACACCCGGCATGAAAAAGATGGGAATAAACACCGCAATCAGCGAGGTGGAGATGGAGATGATGGTGAACCCCACTTCGCGCGAGCCGCGCAACGTCGCGTTGAAGGGCTCTTCACCATTTTCCACGTGGCGCATGATGTTCTCCAGCATCACAATGGCATCATCGACGACAAGGCCCACTGCCAAGGTCAAACCCAACAGGGAGACGTTGTCCAGGCTATACCCCAAGCCCCATAACAGCGCCACAGCGCCGATCAACGACACGGGCAGCGACAGCGTCGGAATGGCGGTGGCCACAAACCGGCGCAAAAACAAGAAAATCACCAAAACAACCAGGGCTATTGTCCCCATCAGTGTCAGCGACACATCATGCAGCGCGTCACGTACCGACAACGAGCGGTCGTTGACCGATGTCATGTTGACGGACTGCGGCATTTGCTCTTTGAGCTTGGGCAGTGCCTGTTTGACCGCGTCCACCACACGCACGGTGTTGGCGCCAGGCTGACGCAGGATCGCGAGCGTAATGGAGGCCTCGCCATTCAAGTTTGCATAGGACTTGACGGTTTCAACGCTGTCTTGGACATTTGCAACGTCTTTCAGCCGCACAGTGATACCGTTACGGCTGGCAACGATTAGTTCGGCAAACTCAGCCGCGTTGCGCAGTTGTTTGTTTGCCTGCAAGGTCAACAGCTGTTTGGCCCCCTCCAGCGTGCCTACCGGCGTGTTGACATTGGCCGAGCGCAAGGCCGCCGACAGCTCCTCCAGGCTGATATTGCGCGAAACCAGCGCCGCAGGCACCACGCGCACGCGCACGGCAAAGCGCTTGGAACCAAAAATGTTGACCTGTGCCACTCCATTGATCGTCGACAGCGTGGGCGAAATCAAATGCTCGGCATAGTCCTGCAAATCAGACAAGGGCATGGACGGCGACGTGAGCGCAACCAGCAAAATGGGTGCGTCGGCCGGATTGACCTTGCGGTAAGAAGGCAACTGCGTCATGTCCTGCGGCAAGGAACGTTGTGCCCGCAACAAAGCCGCCTGCACGTCCAGTGCGGCACCGTCGATGTCGCGACCTTCTTCAAATTCCAGTGTGAGCGATGTGCTGCCCAGCGTGCTGGTCGAACTGATGACCGCCAAACCGGGGATAGTCTGGAACTGCTTTTCCAGGGGCAACGCAACCGAGGTCGCCATCGTCTCGGGGTTCGCTCCGGGCAGGGATGCGCCTACGCTGATCACAGGCGTGTCGTAACTGGGTAAGGCTGCCACCGGGATGCTGCGGTAAGCAATGACCCCGGACAGCACAATGGCGAGATTCAGCAATACCGTCATCACCGGACGGCGGATAAAGAGCTCCGAGAGGTTCATGGCGCGGCCGACGCGGACGACACGGCAGCGCGCGCAGGGGCAGAGGCGCCGGGCGTGCGCTCTACCACTGGTGCGTCAGGCCGCAGGTTTTGCCGCCCATCCAGCACCACCTTGCTACCCTCGGCAATGCCAGTCACTGCGGAGTCTTCGCCCTGAGACGCCACCACTTTGACCGGTTTTAACGCCGCGTTGCCCTTGTCGACAACATAGACAATCGATCCACGCGTCGTTTGAATAATCGCAGCAGTGGGAATGACCACTACGTCTTGAAGGGTTTGGGCGGTCAACGCAACTTTGACAAAAGCGCCTGGCCACAGTTTGGCGTCCGCGTTGTCAAAGCGAGCCTTGACCTTAACCGTGCCAGTGGCAGCATCGACCGCGTTGTCGACAAACTGCAGACGCCCCTTGAGCTGGATTTTTGCATCGGGCAATGTGGCGTTTACCGCGGCGCCGCCGGATTTCAGCCCCTCCAGCACCGCATTCAAATTGCTCTGCGGCAGGTTGAAGCTGATATTGATGGGGTCCAACTGTGTGATGGTGCCCAGGGGGGTCAGATTGGCCTGCACCGCCGTGCCCGGATAAACATTGACGGCACCCAAGCGCCCGGCACCAGAGGCGCGCACGCTGTTGTACGACAGTGCCAACTGCGCGGCGTCCAGTGCGGCTCGGTCTGCCACAAAATTGGCCATCTGCGAATCCACCTGGGCCTGAGACGTATCCAAAGCACCTTGTGAAATAAAATTCTTGGCCAGCAGTTCACGGCTGCGCGTCAACTGCCGTTGCGCATCATCCAGCACCGCCTGGTCCTTGGCCATCTGCGCCCGCACCTTTGCGACGTTTGCCACGTCGGGGCGCGCATCGAGCGTGAACAAAAGCGCACCGGCTTTGACGAATTGCCCTTCCTTCACATGCACTTGCGTAACGACACTGTTGATCTGCGGTTTGACGTCCACGCTGGATATTGGTGTCACAGTGCCAATGGCCTCCAGCGAAACATCGAAGTTGCGTTGTTTGGCGACCACCGTGACCACTGAAATGGGCGCTCCGGCTGCACGGCTGCTAGCGGGCGCGCTGGCGGCGTTGGCAGCGGGTGCAGTTTGTGAGTCTGACTTGTTACCGCAGGCAACCAATAAAAGTGAAGCAGCAATAGCGCCCAACGAAAAACGTATAGACAGATATTGCTTGTTCATGGTGTGGGCAGATTATCAGTGGCATGGCGCAAAGACCGGCCGCGCGGACTCAAACTTTGCATAACTTTAAAGCCCGGCACTCAACGCCGCGTTAGCGTCTCCACGCCGCGATTGGCCAGTCCATCGGCCCGTTCATTGCCGGGGTCTCCTGCGTGACCCTTGACCCAACGCCAATCTATCGTGTGTCCTTTGTTGGCCACTAGCTGGTCCAGTTGCTGCCAGAGGTCCACATTCTTGACCGGCTGCTTGGCAGCAGTCTTCCAGCCTTTCGCCTTCCAGCCCGCCAGCCACTCGGTGATACCCTTGAGAACATACTGGCTATCCAAGTGTAAGGTCACTGTACAAGGGCGTTTGAGGGCCAGCAGGGCCTGAATCACGGCCATCATCTCCATGCGGTTATTGGTTGTACCCAGTTCGCCGCCGAACAATTCTTTTTCACTACCATCGGGCGACCGTAGTAACGCACCCCATCCACCGGGCCCTGGGTTGCCCTTGCAGGCGCCGTCGGTAAAAATCACTACTTCGTTCAAACTGTTGTCTCCGTCTTCTTGAATCCATCACCATGTAGGACCGTGTTTGGGGTGCGGTTGGTCACTGGCAATGACTCCCGTGTACCCGCCGGTGCAGTCTTCCAGGCCGGCCCCAATAGGCGCACGCCGCGCACCCGTTTTACTGCAACCAGAAAATAGGCTGCGCCAAAAATAGGCCACCAACGCGCACCGAACTTGTCCATCCATTCAAAGCGCTGCAGCCACTTGTCGCTGACCACACCGGGACGGTAGCAGCCAAACTCCCCCACTTCGATTTCAAAGCCCAGAAGCCGCAGCCAGTCGCGCAGCCTCCAGTAGCCGATGAACTCACCGCCATCGGGCAAAAAAAGATGGCCGAACCCCATTTTTTTGTAAAGGTGGCCGCGCCTTTGCTGCAAGCCCCACAAACTGGCCGGGTTCAGACCGCAAATGACCACCCGCCCCTCTGGTACCAGTACCCGTTCGACTTCACGCAGCGTGGTATGCGGGTCGGCACTGAATTCAAGGCTGTGGGGCAGCAGCACCAAGTCCAAGCTGCTGGCTGGAAAAGGTAGCGCGGCAAAATCACACAATACTGCTGCACGTTGTGTCGGGCTGTTACGGGACTCGTTCACTGGCTCCTCACACGCAAGCCATTGGTGCGGCATGCGGTTGGTCTGCAAGCCATGGAGTTCGGGAACACCGAGCTGTAGGGCGTGGTAGCCGAATATGTCGACCACGGCAGCGTCCACCTGCGCGCGCTGCCACTCCAGCAGGTAGCGCCCCGCGGGGGTCTGAAGCCAATCGTGCATCGCTATACTTTGTTTGCTCATGAAGTTAATACCGCTGCCCGCTTTTGACGACAACTACATCTGGATGCTCCACGATGGACGAAGGGCGCTGGTGGTAGACCCCGGCGATGCAGAACCCGTGCTGGCGGCCCTGCAGCGCGAAGGCTTGCAACTGCAGGGCATTTTAGTCACGCACCACCATCCCGACCACACGGGTGGGATTGATCGGCTGCGCAATACAACCGGCGCCAAAGTATTCGGTCCTGCCGGTGAGCAAATGCCCGAGCCACTGCAGCGCCTGCACGGCGGAGACTCGGTGCACTTGCTGGGTCTGCAGTTTCAGGTGCTGGACGTGCCGGGCCATACGGCCGGCCATATTGCCTATTTTGCAAGTATCCCGGAAGAAACGCCGGTACTGTTTTGCGGTGACACCTTGTTCAGCGGCGGCTGTGGACGTCTGTTTGAGGGCACCCCGCAGCAGATGCTTGCCTCGTTGAGCCGGCTTTCGGCTCTGCCCGGCGCAACTCGCGTATGCTGCGCACACGAATACACGCTGAGCAACCTGAAATTTGCGGTCGAAGTCGAACCGGACAACCCGCAACTCTTGGCGTACCAAGCCCAGTGTCAGGTCCTGCGCGGGAACGGCCTGCCCACCCTGCCCTCAACCATTGATACGGAACGCCAAATCAACCCCTTCTTGCGCAGCGAACTCCCCACCATCGTCGCTGCGGTCCGCCGATTTGACGCGCAGGGCCTAACGAGCCTCGGAGCATTTGCCACACTGCGCCAATGGAAAAACCAATACCGATGACATCTCTGAAAATCTTGAGCTTTGTTGCCCTGCTGTGGCTTACGGGTTGCGCAACCACACAACAATCATCCGAAGACAGTAAAGCCCCCGTTACCGACAGCCCCGGCATCAGCCTGCAACCCAGCCGCGAAATGGGCTTGAGCTTTTCGATACCGCCACGGCCGAGCGCCATCAGCGGCCCATCGAATGCGCTCCCGCCCTTTGCGCCGCTGTACGCACAGGAGACCAATTCGCGCTCTGTCGCCTCGCTGGCACCACCCGTTGACCTGTGGGACCGCATACGCCGGGGCTACGCCATGCCCGATCTCGAAAACGACCTGGTACACGACCGCGAGCAGTGGTACGCCACCCGCCCAGATTACATCTTTCGCATGACTGAGCGGTCCAAAAAATACCTTTTCCACGTGGTCGAGGAACTGGAACTGCGCAACATGCCAACCGAACTGGCCCTGTTGCCCTTTATAGAAAGCGCGTTCAACCCGCAGGCTGTATCCAGCGCCAAAGCGGCTGGCATGTGGCAGTTTATGCCGGCCACTGGCAAATATTTTGAACTCAAGCAAAACGCCTTTCGCGACGACCGTCGTGATGTGCTGGCCTCCACCCGTGCGGCGCTGGACTATCTGAAAAAACTGCATGGCATGTTTGGCGATTGGCATCTGGCTCTGGCAGCCTACAACTGGGGCGAAGGCAGCGTCGGCCGCTCCATCGCCAAGAACCAGCGCGCGGGCCAGCCCGCTGGCTATATGGACCTGAACATGCCGATGGAAACTCGGCTGTATGTACCCAAGCTGCAGGCGGTCAAAAACATCGTATCCAGCCCCCAGGCATTCAACTCCAAGCTGCCGCTGATCGAAAACCACCCGTATTTCCAGTCCGTCACCATTCGACGCGACATCGACGTAGCACTGGCTGCCAAATTGGCCGAAGTGCCACTCGATGACTTCAAGGCTCTGAACCCTTCCATCAACCGCCCGGTAATCATGGCGGCCGGCACGCCCCAGGTCTTGCTGCCCTGGGACAACGCGGAGGTTTTCCAGGGAAACCTGGAGTCCTATTCCGGCGGCCGGCTGGCCAGTTGGACAGTATGGGTCGCACCCACCACGATGCGACCCGCCGAT
>JBBQBG010000054.1:0-17572 GCA_038317285.1 Burkholderiales bacterium
TGCAAAAGCACTTTGAAGCCAAGGGTGCGGGACATTACGGCATCTTCGCCGGTCGGCGTTGGCGCGATCTGGTCTACCCCCAGGTCAAGTCCTTCATTCTGGCCCACCAGCCGATGCAAGCTGCAGCGGTTCAACCGGTAGCAAAAGACCAGCCCGCGGCCAAGGCTCTTGTAAAGAAGCGGGCTGTAGCCCTCACGAAACCTGCAGCAGTAGCTACCAAAAAGATAGCGTCCAAGCGCGTAACTGCCAAGAAGTGAGTACGCTGGCGCAACCGCTGGGGCCGTTGGCGGCCCGCATCCTGGATGCGCTGCCACAAACCCAGTGCACGCGCTGCGGCTACCCGGATTGCGCAGGCTACGCGCAGGCCATCGCGGTTGGCGAAGCCGACATCAACCAATGCCCGCCGGGTGGGGCAGCAGGTGTGGAGCGGCTGGCGCAGATAACCGCCCTGCCCGCCAAGCCGTTGGACCCAGCATTTGGCCTGGAAGGGCCGCGCCAAGTCGTGTTCATTGACGAGAACTGGTGCATTGGCTGCACGCTATGCCTGGACGCTTGCCCCACAGACGCCATCATGGGCAGCAACAAACGCATGCACACCGTCATCGAGGCCTACTGCACGGGTTGCGAGCTTTGCTTGCCTGTTTGCCCGGTGGACTGCATCAAGCTGGAAGTTGTCAGTGGTGATGCCACTGGCTGGGCCGCCTGGTCCCAGCCCCAGGCCGATCTGGCCGGTGCGCGCTACGCCGCCAAGGCGCTGCGCATGGAACGCTCCAAGGCAGTGCACACTGAAAAGCAGCAGGCACAGGTGAAGGCCAAGCTGGCGGACCTGTCGGCGCATTCACGCATCACCGATCCCGCCGTGCTAGACCACAAGCGCGCCATCATCGAGGCCGCTATGGCCCGCGCGCGCAGCAAGCGCGCCGCCGACACGGGCAAAGGCTAAGGGCAAATCCACGCCGGGCCGCCCCAAGCGGATTTAGCCCCCTCGGGGGGGCAGCGAGTACGCGCAGCGACAAGCGTCAGGGCCTAAGTGCTCACCAGGTTTTTGTAGACGCCGCAGCCTACGTAAAGCCCGTCAACCTTCTGCACGAACGACATCTTGGACTGCACTTTGCCGGTCGTCGGGTTGGCGATGTCGTACTCCACCCAACCCGGCTCGTAGTCAGCCTGGTCCATGATGGATTGCAACAGACCCTGACCGTCAATGCCCGCAATGTCCTGTACCCGTGTGCCCACCTTGGCCGGATTGCCGCCAAAGGCGACATAGCGGCCGTTTTCGTCCAGCACAAAAACATACATGTCTCGATCGTGAAAGCCTTTGGACGCATCAGTCACATCGCGCAGGTAAACGTCCTTGGACGTGTGCTGGCGGTAGGCCACCGCGCGTTGCACCAGGGCCATGGCCTCTTCGGCCGAGCCCTGCTGCAACTTGAACAACGCCACCGACTCCACCAGCGTGCTGGCCCGGCCCTCCATGGCCACGGCTTGTGTAACGGCCTGCTCCACCATCTGGGCGTTGCGCTGTGTGATCTCATCGAGTTGGCGCACAGCCGACGTGATCTCGCTCAGGCCCGAGCTTTGCTCGGCGCTGGACGTCGAGATTTGCGACATGCTGGCCGCCACATCGCGAATGCCGCTGACCACCTGGTTGATGGTGGTGCCCGCCGCCCGGATTTTCTCCACGCTGGTCGCCACCTGGCTCGACGAGTTGCTGATCAGCAAACGAATTTCCTTGGCCGATTCAGCGGATCGCTGGGCCAGTGAACGCACCTCGCTGGCGACCACGGCAAAGCCACGGCCTGACTCACCCGCGCGGGCCGCTTCCACTGCCGCGTTCAACGCCAATATATTGGTCTGAAAAGCCAGACCATCGATGACGCCCACAATTTCGTCCATGCGCTTGGCGCTGGCTTGTATGGCCTCGACCGACTGGACGGCCTGGGCCATGATGGCAGCGCCTTGATCAGCCACGTCGCGCACTTCACCAGCCTTGCCGTTGGCTCTGCTGGCCGTATTGGCGTTCTCTTGAACGGTGGAGGAGAGTTCTTCCACACTGGCTGCCGTCTGTTCCAGGTTGGCGGCCTGCTGCTCGGTGCGGTCCGACAAATCGCTGCTACCCCGTGCCAGACTTTTGCCGGCGTGGTTTACAAACGCCGCATTGCTGCGTACGTTGGCCACCATCGCCGACACCGTCCGACCCAATTGACCCACAGCGACGACCAAGCGGCCCAGTTCGTCGTGCCCCGACGTGCTCAGGGACTGCCGCAAATCGCCCGCCACCATACGGTCCACTGCGGATACGACTACCCCCAAATCCTGGGCTATACCCTGGTAGAAAGCGATCAAAAAATAGACCAGTACCACGGCCATGGCGCACAGAGCCAGCACGCTGTACAGACCGGGTTTGGTGCCATCACCCAACGCGATCTGCCACACCACGTACAGCAGGGGCAAAGCCGACAGAAACGCGATCAACGCAAATTTTCCGGCAAGTGACAAACGGCGCATCAAACTAAGCCCCGGAGCCCACAACTTGGAAAAACCCATATCAAATACCCCGCACTTTCAATACACAAAAAGGGTCGAAAACATTCAATTCAGCCAGCAGGCTAAGCCGATAGGCTGACGGGGCGCCTACGACTGAAACACGAGTCGGTTTAACCCAAGGCATCATTCACCTGTTCATTGAACTCCGCCAGGCTGACGGCATTGCCAATCTCGCGCGGCAAGGCGTCGCGGACTGAGAACACCCCCAAAATCTTGGCCCCTTCGCCCACAATGGGCAGGTGTCGAAAGCCGCGTTCAATCATGATCAGGACGGCGTCGGCCACCAGGGTCTCGGGTGCCACACAGATGGGGTGGCGCGTCATCACATCTGACACCATCGTCGTTTGTGGATTGAGGGCCTTGGCCAGTACGCGGGTCATCAGGTCCCGCTCGGTCACGATGCCCAGCAGATTGCTCGGCGTGTCCACAATCAACACACTTCCGCAATTGGCCCGTGTCATCACACAGGCCGCTTCCCATACACTGGCGTGGGGTCCCAGGCTCACCACGTGTCGGTTGGACATGGAGTGGAATACGGTGCGTTCTGCCATGGTCATACCCCTTTCATTGGTCAAGCTTAACGGGTATTTCACCGCAAAGAGGCGTTGATTTTTTCCAAGGCCGTGGCACCCGGGCTCAGGTGCTCTGGTCCCAGCGAATTCAACGGTCGATGGGATGTGTTGAGCGCGAGGTGGAGGTCGGTTGCCAGCGGATCCACATACAGCAGGCCGGTCACAACTTCACCCCGCGCATGGTGTTCCTGGATGTAGCGCATGGCCGCGTTACGGTCGGTCGGGTCAAAGTCCGCACGCAGTTTGTGCAGGTGCAACAACGACCCATCGTGCTGCTGCACTTCGACCACTTCTCCCGCTGCATACTCGGTGGTGATTTCGCTGCGCGGAGTAATGAAATCAATCCGACTCACGGCCTCATTGTGCTGGCGCACATAGTCAAAGCTCTTGGTACTGCCCGCATGGTTGTTGAAGGTCACGCAAGGGCTGATGACATCAATGAAAGCGGCACCGCCGTGGGCAATCGCGCCCTTGATCAGCGGCACCAGTTGAGCCTTGTCACCTGAAAAGCTGCGCGCGACATAGGTGGCCCCGAGTTGCAGGGCTAACGCCACCAAGTCCACGGGACTGTCGCTGTTGACAACGCCTTTTTTACTCTTGGAGCCCCGGTCTGCGGTCGCAGAAAACTGGCCCTTGGTCAGGCCATAGACACCGTTGTTCTCCACGATATAGGCCATATTCACGCCACGGCGCATGGCATTGGCAAACTGGCCCAGGCCGATGGAGGCCGAGTCGCCGTCGCCTGATATGCCCAGGTACAACAGATCGCGATTGGCGAGGTTGGCGCCGGTCAACACCGAGGGCATGCGCCCGTGCACCGTGTTGAAGCCGTGGGAGGCGCCCAAAAAATAGTCCGGTGTTTTGGAACTGCAGCCAATGCCCGACAGCTTGGCTACGCGGTGCGGTTCAATGTCCAGTTCCCAGCAGGCCTGGATCACCGCTGCAGAAATGGAGTCGTGGCCACAGCCTGCGCACAGGGTAGAGATGCGCCCTTCGTAATCGCGCCGCGTGAAACCCACCTTGTTCTTGGTCAGCGTAGGGTGGTGCAGATGGGGTTTGGCAATATAGGTCATGCGAGCTCCTTGCTGCTAGGCCCCCGCGCTCCGCCGCTCCGCGGGTCGCTGCCCCCCGAGGGGGTACGTTTCACCTTGGGGCGGCCCGGCGGTGAAACACCAGGAGTCACCGGCGGGGCGGTTGTCGTTTGCACCTGCAATCTCATCGCGTTGGCGATAAAACGTGCCGTGATCGGCGTGCCGTCGTAGTGCAGCACCCGCACCAGGCGCGCCGGGTCGATGTCGAGCTCGTTGATCAGCATCGAGCGTATTTGTCCGTCACGGTTCTGTTCAGCAACGAAGACCTTGTCGTGTTCCGCGACAAAGCGGCTGACTGAATCTGGAAACGGAAACGCAAGTAGCCGCATCGCGTCCACATGGATGCCCTCAAGCTCCAGCGCATCCAGCGCCTCGCGCATGGCCGGGCTGGTAGAGCCAAAGTACAGCACGCCCCAGACGGTTTTCTGTCGCGCCTTGCGCACCAAAGGTTGGGGTACCAAGCTTGCTGCGGTCTTGAACTTGCGGATCAAGCGCTCCATGTTGTAGATGTAGTCCGGGCCGCGCTCGGAATACTGCGCATAGGGGTTGCGCGTGGTGCCCCGTGTAAAAAAACTGCCCTTGCTGGGGTGCGTACCCGGTAGCGTGCGCCACGGAATACCGTCGCCATCCACATCCTTGTAGCGGCCGAAATCCTTACCCGCCTCCAGCTCGGCGGCAGTCATGACCTTGCCGGTGTCGTAGGGCTTGGCGTCGTCCCATACAAAGGGCTTGGACAGGCGCTGGTTCATGCCAATGTCCAGATCGGTCATTACAAAAATAGGCGTCTGCAGGCGGTCGGCCAGGTCTAGCGCCGCCGCACAATGGACAAAACACTCATAGGGGTCCTCGGGAAAGAGCAGCACATGCTTGGTGTCGCCATGCGATGCATAGGCACAGGCAAACAAATCGGCCTGCTGCGTGCGCGTGGGCATGCCGGTGGACGGTCCACCCCGCTGCACGTTGATGATGGTGATCGGTATTTCGGCAAAGTAGGCCAGGCCAATGAACTCCTGCATCAACGAAACACCCGGACCCGAAGTAGCGGTGAAGGCGCGAGCACCATTCCAGCCCGCGCCCACCACCATGCCGATGGAAGCCAACTCGTCTTCAGCCTGCACAATGGCGTAATAATGTTGACCCGTCGCAGGGTCTACCCGGTATTTATCACAATACTTTTGAAATGCCTCGGGCACTGACGACGAAGGTGTGATCGGGTACCAAGCAGCCACTGTGGCGCCGCCGTAAAGGCAGCCCAGCGCCGCGGCCGTATTACCATCGGTGAAAATCTGGTCCCCTATTTTGTCGGACTTGCGGACGCGCAAGCCCAGCGGCTGCGTGATGTGCTGTTTGACGTAGTCGCGCCCCAGGTGCAGTGCGCGAATATTGGAGTCCAGCAGGCGCTCCTTGCCTTTGTACTGCTCGGAAAACAGGGTTTCGAATACCCCCACATCCATATCCAGCAGTGCCGACAGCGCGCCCACATAGATGATGTTCTTGAACAGCTGGCGCTGCCGCGGGTCGGTATAGGTTGCGTTGGCAATTTCCGTCAATGGCACCGCGATGGTATTCACGTCCATCCTGAATTTTTCAGGCGGCATGGGCCGCGTGCTGTCGTAAAACAGGTAGCCGCCGGGCTCAATCTCGGCCAGGTCGGCATCCCAGGTCTGGGGGTTCATGGCCACCATCATGTCGACACCGCCCCGCCGTCCGGAATAGCCTTTTTCGCAGACCCGGGCTTCATACCAGGTGGGCAAGCCCTGAATATTGCTCGGAAAAATATTGCGGGGACTCACCGGCACACCCATGCGCACGATGGCCTTGGCAAACAACTCATTGGCCGAGGCTGAGCCGGAGCCATTGACGTTAGCGAACTTGATGACGAAGTCGTTTACGGCGTCAATGCGGGGGGTCATGGATTCACTCCAACCGTAGTCGCGGTACGCTGTGGGTCGCGACACGCAGACCCCGCCTGCGACGTATTCAACAAAAACTTCTGCATATCCCAAGCTCCGGTGGGGCAGCGCTCGGCACACAGGCCGCAGTGCAGACACACATCCTCATCCTTGACCATGATGTGCCCGGTTTTGAGCTCACCCGACACATACAGGTCTTGGTTGAGATTGCCAGCGGGCGCCTGCAAGCGTGCCCGCAAATCGCCTTCTTCACCATTGGTGGTAAAGGTTATGCAATCCATGGGGCAGATATCGACACAGGCATCACATTCAATACAGGTGTCGCGGTTAAACACGGTTTGCACATCGCAGTTCAAACATCGGCTGGCCTCCTTGAAGGCTGTGGCCGCGTCGAAGCCCAACTCAACCTCCACCCGGATATTGGCCAGGGCTTTTTCAGCCTCCGCCCAAGGTACCTTATAGCGTGTGTCGTTGGACACATCATTGCTATAGCTCCATTCGTGGATGCCCATCTTCTGCGACATCAAATTGGTGAACGGTGGGGGGCGCTGCACCACCGCTTCGTTGTGCAAAAAGCGGTCTATCGACACGGCGGCCTCATGCCCATGGGCGACGGCACTGATGATATTTTTGGGGCCAAACGCAGCATCACCGCCAAAAAACACCTTGGGCACCGTCGTTTGGAAAGTCTCCTTGCCCAACACGGGCAGGCCCCAACGGTCAAAGTCTATGCCGCAGTCCCGCTCTATCCACGGGAAGGCATTCTCCTGCCCAACTGCCAACAGCACCGTGTCACAGGCAAAAAATACGTCCGGCTCCCCAGTGGGCACCAGGCTGCGGGCTGACTTGTCGTCGTACACCGCCCGTACTACTTCGAAGACCATACCGGTCAGCTTGCCGCCTTCGTGCACAAAACTCTTGGGCACATGGAAGTTGATGATGGGAATGCCCTCATGCTGGGCATCCTCTTTCTCCCACGGCGAGGCTTTCATCTCTTCAAAACCGCTGCGCACAATGACCTTGACGTCGGTGCCACCCAAACGCCGGGCCGAGCGACAGCAGTCCATGGCCGTGTTACCACCGCCCAGCACAATCACGCGCGGCGCTACGCTGGTGACATGGCCAAAGGAGACCGATGCCAGCCAGTCAATACCAATGTGAATATGGGCGGTTGCCTCTTTGCGACCCGGGATATCGATCTCTCGGCCCCTTGGCGCTCCACAGCCGACAAACACCGCATCAAAGCCCTGGGCCAACAGACTTTTCATTGAGTCCACCCGCTGGCTGCTGGCAAACTTGACACCCAGGTCCAGCACGTAGCCCGTCTCTTCGTCTATGACCGACTCCGGCAAGCGAAACCGCGGGATCTGCGAGCGGATGAAGCCGCCGGCCTTGGCCTCGCTGTCAAACACCGTGACCTCGTAGCCCAACGGTGCCAGGTCGCGCGCCACCGTCAGCGATGCCGGCCCGGCACCCACGCAAGCGATGCGCTTGCCATTGCTGGGAGCCAGCGTGGGCATGCGGTCACGTACATCGTCCTTGTGGTCGGCGGCAACCCGCTTGAGTCGGCAGATAGCTACGGGCTCGGGCTTATCACCGTTGTTTTCTTCCACCCGTCCCCGTCTGCAAGCTGGCTCACAGGGCCGGTCACACGTGCGACCCAGGATGCCGGGGAACACGTTGGACACCCAGTTAACCATGTACGCATCGCTGTAGCGGCCTTGCCCTATCAAGCGTATGTATTCGGGTACGGGAGTGTGGGCCGGACAGGCCCATTGGCAATCAACGACTTTGTGAAAGTACGCCGGGTTGGAGATGTTGACGGGTTGCAAGTCTGCCTCCTTGGCCCGCGCATGGTGTGGGACACATCCGCACAGGGTTGGTGCAGTCTACGGCGATAGGCACCACAATGGGTTAGTAAAACCCCTCAGGTCACCCACGATTTCTCGTTTTCTTGCGTTGGCGCAAATTTGTCTTCCCCCGTCAACCGCGCAAGGAGAAAAATTTTCGTATGCGCCCTAACAGATCATCGGGGTTGACAACCGGTTGGCCCGCCTTTGCCAGCAAGACGCTGCGCTCAGCATTGCGCGCCTCTACGATGGCGGTCACTTCGGTGGCAATTTCGGGACGCTGCTCCAAGACCTTGGCAAAGCCAGCCTTGTCGAGGCGGTAGCAGTCCACGGCGGTAATGGCTACTACCGACGCACTGCGGGCCTCGCCAGTCAGCATGCCCATCTCGCCAAAAATGGCCCCTCCGCGCAACGTCGCCACCTCCAGCCGACCCTTGGGGCCGTCGACCAAGACCCGCGCCTCGCCACGGGTGATCAGGTAGAGCCAGTGTGCCACCGCGCCCTGTCGGGTTAGCACATCCCCGGCTGCAAACGGCGCATGCACCAGATGTCCAGCCAGCATCTGCTGCTCTGGCTCAGGTAAACGGGCAAACAATTCGGTCCTGCGAATAGCGTCCAAGCGGCGCTCCGCCTCGCGCTGGCTCGCAGCTGCGCGCCAGCTTTCGCTTTCCTTGATGATCAAACGCTCTTCCTGGCGCACGCCCAGTTGCACACCGGCACGCGCCAAGGCGGCCAAGGCGTGCACACGCACGGCGGAATCCCCCGGGTCGTCGAATTGGGGATTGCCCAACCAGTAGCGCAGCGTGTATTGGCAATAACCGGATGCCACTTCGTTGAGTATTGCACTGGGTGGCGGGTCGTTCAGCACGTTGGGCACTTCGGCGTCTAGCACCGAGCGTTCGAGCGCGCGCAGAACCGTTTCCGGATCGGCCGTCGCCACAATGTTGAAATGCACGGCACGCCGCCATGCAAACGGCTCGCCCTCTGACGAGCGCAGTACCGTAAATCGGTTCTTCATCAGCCAGCTATTGGGAAGAATGACCAACTCTCGGTTTCGGGTTTCAATGGCGGTAAAGCGCCAATGTACGTCCGTCACCCGGCCGCTGACGTCATCGACTTTGACCCAGTCGCCTACGCGCAGAGAGTTGTCCAATTGCAATGTCACACCGCCCAGGACATTGCCCAATGTGTCTTGCATGGCAAAAGCCAGCACAGCGGTGATGACCGCCGAAGTAGCGAACAATTGCGTGGGATCGACGCCCGACATGCGCAGGCACAGAAGAATCCAGGCCAAGGACAGCCCGGTGAAGGTCAGGTCGTGCGCAATACGCGGAAAACCAAACCCCAGGCGCGGCAGCACGGCGCGAAAGGCCATCGTGGCCAAGAGGTGAATGGCGGACAGGCCAGCCAGCACAATGGCCACCTCCGAGGCAGTGCCGGCCAACACGGGGTAACCACGCAGGCCGGTGACGGCCACCAGCGCGGTCAGTGACAGACCCCAAAGGCCCCAGGTCACCCGCAGGGCACGGTACTCGCCCGGGCGCACACTGCGAAAAATGGTGGCCATCAAGGCCACCACCAGCAATGCCAACCACAACTCCCGTTGGCCGGCCAAGGCTAGCTCCAGAACAGTCATAAGCCGCGCAACGACGCCTTAGCGGCTCTGACCCGGATGCGCCAGTTGCGAAAATGCCTTGACCACGTCTGGCGGCGCCTGCACCAGTTCAATCAGCACGCCCTCACCGGCAATGGGAAATTCGTCATTGCTCTTGGGGTGTAAAAAGCACACATCAAAGCCGGACGCCCCTTTGCGAATGCCACCCGGGGCAAAGCGCACACCTTGGGTGGTCAACCAATCCACGGCGGTCGGCAGGTCGTCAATCCACAGCCCCACATGGTTGAGGGGCGGGGTATGAACTGCGGGCTTCTTATCCGGATCCAGCGGCTGCATCAAATCGACTTCGACCTTGAAGGCGCCCGCGCCGATTGCGCAAATGTCTTCGTCCACGTTCTCCGTTTCGCTGCGGTAGGTGCCAGTGACTTCAAGGCCCAGCATATCGACCCACAACGTGTGCAGGCGGTTTTTATCACAAGCACCGATGGCGATTTGCTGGATGCCCAGCACTTGAAATGGACGCAACATGGCAACAAACTCCCCTCTTTTATACAAATTCCACCTTCGCGCTTATGCGAATTCGACCTTCGCGTTTATGCGAACTCCACGATCGGCTGGTCCACCGTCAGCGACTCACCCTTGACTGCCAGCACCTTGCCCACTACCCCATCGGCAGCGGCAAACAACACATTCTCCATCTTCATCGCCTCGATCACCGCCACGCGCTCGCCAGCCTGAACTTTTTGCCCCGGCACCACCGACACATCCACCAGCAAACCCGGCATCGGCGACAGCACAAAGCGGCTCAAATCTGGCGGCGCCTTGTGCGGCATCAGTGCATGCAACTGGGCCATGCGCGGCGAAATAATCAGCGCGTCAATGCGTGTGCCATTGTGCTGCAAGCGCAGCGCCAGCGGGTTTTTGGGCGTGCCACGCTCCACCTGTGCGGTGAATGGTGCCCCATTTGCCGTGCCGCTGATGGCGATGTCGTTGATGCGTGAGCCACTACGAATTTCATAGCTATTAGCACCCACCCGCACGCGGGCAGAGCCGGTTTCACCCACAAACTCATCCACATGCACCGGCGTATAGGCGTGCTCGCCGTCCTGCGCCAATGTGACCACCACATAGTCCTTGCCCACTTGCACACCATAGCCCGGCAATTGTCCGCTGATGCCGGCAGCACGCTCGCGCGACTTGCGGCGAACGAAGGCAGCAAGCGCCACCAAAAAGTCTGGATCTTCGTGCGGCACATCTTCGGCCGCAAAGCCCTTGCCATAGTTCTCGGCGATGAAGCCAGTGTTGAAGTCACCGGCAACAAACTTCGGATGCGCCAACAGCGCCGCCTGGAACGGTATGTTGCTGCTAATGCCACGGATCACAAAACCATTCAGCGCCTCGCGCATCTTGGCAATCGCGTCGTTGCGGTGGGTGCCATGCACGATCAACTTGGCGATCATCGAGTCGTAGAACATCGGAATCTCGCCGCCATCCTGAACGCCGGTGTCTACGCGCACGCCAAAAAACTCCGTTCGGGCTGAGCCTGTCGAAGCCTGCGCACGCCCTTCGACAAGCTCAGGACGAACGGATGCAGCAAACATGGTCTGCGCAGGCGGCGCAAAACGCACCAAACGACCAGTAGAAGGCAGGAAATTGCGGAACGGGTCTTCGGCATTGATGCGGCACTCGATCGCCCAGCCATTGCGCTTGACGTCGGCCTGCGTCAACGGCAGTTTTTCACCGGCTGCCACGCGAATCATCAACTCCACCAGGTCCAGCCCGGTGATGCATTCGGTCACGGGATGCTCCACCTGCAAGCGGGTATTCATCTCCAAAAAGTAGAAGCTCTGGTCTTTGCCGACCACAAACTCCACGGTGCCCGCGCTTTGGTAGTTGACGGCCTTGGCCAGTGCCACGGCCTGCTCGCCCATGGCCTTGCGGGTCGCGTCACTGATGAAAGGCGATGGCGCCTCTTCAATCACCTTCTGGTGGCGGCGCTGGATGGAGCATTCGCGCTCGTTGAGGTAAATCACATTGCCGTGGCTATCGCCGATCAACTGGATCTCGATATGGCGTGGCTCTTCCACAAACTTCTCGATGAACACGCGGTCATCACCAAAGCTATTGCGCGCCTCGTTGCGGCAGGACGTGAAGCCTTCAAAGGCTTCCTTGTCATTGAAGGCCACACGCAAGCCCTTGCCGCCGCCACCCGCTGAAGCCTTGATCATCACCGGGTAGCCAATGCCCATGGCAATCTCCACCGCGAGTTCGGGCGTCTCAATCGCGTCATTGACCCCTGGGATGCAGTTCACGCCCGCCTTGCCGGCCAGCTTTTTCGATTCAATCTTGTCGCCCATGGCAGCAATCGAATAGTGCTTGGGCCCGATGAAGACAATGCCTTCTTCCTCCACCCGCTTGGAGAACTCCGCGTTTTCACTCAAGAAACCATAACCCGGGTGGACGGCTTGTGCGCCAGTTTGTTTGCACGCGGCAATGATCTTGTCGGCCAACAAGTAGCTCTCGCGGCTGGGCGCGGGGCCGATGTTGACGGCCTCGTCGGCCAACTCCACATGGCGCGCCTCCTTGTCCGCATCGGAATACACCGCCACGGTCTTGATGCCCATCTTGCGGGCAGTGGCGATAACGCGGCAGGCGATTTCGCCGCGGTTGGCTATCAGGATTTTGGTAAACATGAGAAGTCTCCTATTCGGGAATCAGTTTGTTGGTTTTGCGGATCGGTGGAAGTGCCACCACGGCAAAGCGGGGCCGCCATTCATGAATTCTTTGGCGGCCAAAAAGGTATCGAGTACACAGGGATCATGGCGATGCCCCATGGGTGTACGCAACGCGTCATACATCGCAATTGGGTCCATGGCTGCCACCTCGCCTGGCGTGTGCACGCCCAGGCCGCGCAGGTCGCCCGCAATAGAACTGCCGATGTTGGGTATGTCGGTCAGCACTTTGGTTTGTGAGGCGTGGGCGGCTTTTGGCATGCCAGCGACGTCATAGGTATGCTAAGAGAAAGGTGCAATTGGAAAGCATTAAATATGTCCTACCGCGGCATCAATTCCGTGGATCGCGATGTACACGCCAGCAGTTCTTTAGCCAGTGACCCATCATCGTCAGCGGGAGAAGTTCTAACTACGTAGTAGTACCGGTTACTTTGCGCTAGTGGTCCTTTTTCTTCTGTCAATAGCGTATGGGAGGCGCCGTCATCGGTCAGAAACAGTTGCGCGCTTCGCACGCCTTCGGTGTATGGATTTTCGACGAGCTTCAATGAAACCGGCGTACCACCTATCTGCTTTATCAAATCAGCTTCAATTTCGCGTGCGTAGGGGATTGACATGGTCAGTCGCGACAATCGACTGTTTTCATATCTGCCGATAGCAGAAATCAAAACCACTTCCAAGTTGCCGCCCATTAAGCAGACCGGACTCCAATTCGCACCAACGACCTCCACGCCCGCTACACACGATTTTCCGGAAACTAACATCGTCCCTTTCGGTTGAAACGTTGCAATATGAGCCTTGACACTTGCGAGGGACTGGTTCAATGAGATTGGCGAACAGGCATCTCCGAAATCTGCCTTCGCAGGACCAGTGAAGGCAACACAGCTGAGCAACGCCAGCATAAGCCTGCTAAGAAGCCGCATCACAGTGGGATATTCCCATGCTTGCGCCACGGATTCGCCAGCTTCTTGTCCTTCAACATCACCAGCGACCGGCAAATGCGCTTGCGGGTTTCCGAAGGCAAGATCACATCGTCAATAAACCCCCGTGCCCCCGCCACAAACGGGTTCGCAAACCGTGCCTTGTATTCCGCTTCTTTAGCAGCCAACTTGGCCGGATCGCCCTTGTCCTCGCGGAAGATGATTTCTACCGCACCCTTGGCACCCATCACCGCAATCTCCGCATTGGGCCAGGCCAGGTTCACATCACCACGCAGGTGTTTGGAAGACATCACGTCATACGCGCCACCATAGGCCTTGCGGGTAATAACCGTGATCTTGGGCACCGTGCACTCAGCATACGCATAGAGCAGCTTAGCGCCATGCTTGATGATGCCGCCATACTCTTGCGACGTACCAGGCATGAAGCCGGGCACGTCCACAAACGTGATGACCGCAATATTGAACGCATCGCAAAAGCGCACAAAACGCGCGGCCTTGATGCTGCTCTTGATGTCCAGACAGCCGGCCAACACCAACGGCTGGTTGGCCACAATGCCAATCGTCTGGCCGTCCATGCGCGCAAAACCAATGATGATGTTCTTGGCGTACTCGGGCTGGATCTCAAAGAAGTCACCATCGTCGACCGTCTTCAGGATCAACTCCTTCATGTCGTAGGGCTTATTCGGGTTGTCGGGGATCAGCGTATCCCGGCTCAGGTCTTTGCGGTCAATCGGGTCGCCGCTCTTGCGCACCGGCGCCTTTTCGCGGTTGCTCAACGGCAGGTAGTTGTACAGGCGGCGCAGCATCAGCAGCGCCTCTACATCGTTGTCAAACGCCAAGTCGGCCACGCCACTCTTGGTGGTGTGGGTGATGGCACCGCCCAGCTCTTCGGCGGTCACTTCTTCATGCGTGACCGTCTTGACCACTTCGGGGCCGGTGACGAACATATAAGAGCTGTCTTTCACCATAAAGATGAAGTCGGTCATGGCAGGCGAGTAAACCGCGCCACCGGCCGACGGCCCCATGATCATGCTGATCTGCGGGATGACGCCGCTGGCCATCACGTTGCGCTGAAACACATCGGCGTATCCACCGAGCGAGGCAACGCCCTCCTGGATGCGCGCGCCGCCCGAATCATTCAGGCCGATCACCGGAGCGCCCACCTTCATCGCTTGGTCCATGACCTTGCAAATCTTCTCGGCATGGGCCTCACTGAGTGCACCACCAAACACCGTGAAGTCTTGGCTGAATACAAACACCAGGCGGCCGTTGATCATGCCGTAGCCGGTGACCACGCCATCACCGGGGATCTTCTGGTCTTGCATGCCGAAGTCCACACAACGGTGTTCTACAAACATATCCCACTCTTCAAAGGTGCCTTCGTCCAGCAATATTTCCAGCCGCTCGCGGGCTGTCAATTTGCCTTTCTTGTGCTGGGCGGCGATACGTTTCTCGCCACCGCCTTTGCGGGCCAGTTCGCGCTTGGCTTCCAACTGTTCAAGGATGTCGTGCATGGTGTCCTTCTCTTATCTATCTGGGAAAATGGTTGTTGAGGTTTGCTATAACTTAAGTAGCTAATCAGGCAGTATTGGCGAGAGCTGCAAGCAGATTTCGTGCTGCAGTGCTGGCCGCAAGCTGCCCGGTAGCCACGGCACGTGTCATCTGGGGCAGGCTGGCCTGCACGGCGGGGTTTTGGCGGAACGCCTGCTTGAGCCCGGCATCGATACGCTCCCACATCCAGGCCAGGGCCTGGTGTTGGCGTCGTTGCTCCAGCTTGCCATTGGCTTGGTTGAGACTTTGGAATTCGGTGACCGATTCCCAAAAGGTATCGACGCCCGTACCCTTCAAGGCACTGAGCTGAATGGCCTTGGGATGCCAGTTGCTTGCGATATGCGGATCATGGTCCGGGCTGCCATGCATGCCCAGCAGCCGCAGGCCCGAGCTGATCTGCGCCCGCGCGCGCATAGCAGCGTCTGGGTCGAGATCGGCCTTGTTGATGACAACAAGGTCCGCCAGCTCCATGACGCCTTTTTTAATGGCTTGCAGGTCGTCGCCCGCATTGGGCAACTGCATCAGTACAAACATATCGGTCATGCCTTGCACCGCGGTCTCGCTTTGACCCACACCCACGGTCTCGACGATGACGATGTCGTAGCCCGCCGCCTCACAGACCAGCATGGCGTCACGCGTTTTCTCGGCCACACCGCCCAACGTGCCGCTGCTGGGGCTGGGGCGGATATACGCCTCTTCGCGCATGGACAGTTGCTCCATGCGGGTCTTGTCACCCAGGATAGAGCCGCCAGAGACGGTGCTAGACGGGTCAATGGTCAACACCGCCACGCGGTGGCCTTTGCCAATCAGGTACAGGCCCAGCGCTTCAATAAAGGTGGACTTGCCCACACCCGGTATGCCGCTGATGCCCAGGCGGAACGACTTACCGGTGTGGGGCAACAATGCCGTCAGCAGTTCGTCGGCTTGCGCGCGGTGGTCCGCACGTGTGGACTCCAACAGCGTGATAGCCTTGGCGATGGCGCGGCGCTGCTGCGCCGACGCGCCTTGAAGAATGGATTCAAGCAACCCAGTTCTCCAGCTTCAAGCCATCAATGCGCTCGAATTCGCGCGTGTTGTTGGTGACCATAGTGGCGCCCAGCGCCAAGGCCTGACAGGCCAGGAGCAAATCCCGCTCGCCGATGCGCTGACCTTTTGCCTCCAACGCTTTGCGTACCTTGCCGTACTCCCAGGCGGCCTCTTGATTCCAGTCAAATATCGGGAACATGGACAAAAAATTCTCAAGCTTTGCGCGCGAACCGACGCGGTTGCTTTTCTCCACACCGAACGCCAGCTCCGCCACCGTGATAGTCGAAATCGCCAACGATTCGCGGCCGACCTGAATCAAACGCTGCAGTACCTGTGCAGGCTGCTCGTTGATGACGTAGATGCAAATATTGGTGTCGAGCAAATAGGTCATGGAAGCAACTTCTCGCGATCCGGCTGAGTCCACTCTTCGCCACGCTCGATGTTGAAGTCAGGGCCAAATGCAGCTACTGCAGCCGTCACTTGCTGCGCCCACGTCGCGCTGTCGAGTTTCGGGCGTAAAACGACGGCGTTACCTTGCCGCTCGATGGTGACCTCTTTGGTGTCGAACCGAAATTCTTTAGGCAAACGTACGGCTTGGCTGCGCCCCGTGGTGAAGACCTTGGCGACGCTTGGAGTTGCCGCAGGCGGTTGGGCAGTGATTCGGGTTATGGCGGTCATGATGGTCTCCGGTCATTTGATATATACCAATAATACATACCAAATTCAAAAACACAAGCTTTCATGGCGTCTGCGCCCGGGGGTCTTGCGAGGGGTCAAACCGGGTGACGCGTGGAAAAGCCTCCGGGCTGCGCCAGACGGGAGGTGCCTCCACCGTGGCCCAGTACTCCTCTAGACCGGCGATACGTCCATCATCGACCTGGAAGAACGAGGTCGCAAAAAATTGGTTGGGCGGGTGGTCCACACGTGCCAGGGACATGACGCGCCCATCCTGCAGATGCTCCACTTCTAAAACGTGAATGGCCCAGCCCTCGGGGTAGCGTGCATTCACGTCTATCAGCGCATCGGCACCGTGGATGCACTCGCCACTGGTCCACCACACGGTTTGCACGTCGTCATACAGCAGCGACCGGGCCTTGGGCCAGTCACGCGCTTGCAATGCCGCCCAGAAACGGCGCACCGCCCGCACACTGGGCGTGGCGGGCATGCGCAGGTAGTCGTTGTCCCACTCGCCTTCGCCCACCTTGGCAAAACCCCAGCGCAGGTAGAAGCGGTTCGCATCGCTGTCTTTCAGCGCGCACAGTTCCACCGGCAATTGCTCGGCATCGGCCTGCTTGCACACCCAGCGCATGGCCTTGGCACCCAGGCCGTGGTTCTGCCACGGCGGGTCAATGTACAGATGGTCCAGCCGGAACGCGTGGGACAGATGCTTGAGCACCAAAAAGCCCACGCGCTGACCCTGCACCTCGATATGGTGGGTGCTCTCGGGCACAAAGCCATCGCCCAGGCGTTCGCGCGCACGGGCCTCGTCATAGCGGCCCAGGCGTGTCAGACTCTCGCGCATGGCGCGCAGGCGCAGGGCCAACAAAGCCTCAAAGTCCTCGGCCTTGGCTGGCACCAAGGTCCAACCACCGTGTGATGCCGCAGGTTTCACCCCAGGGCCTTTTGGATCTGGCTGAGCACATCGCGCGCACTCACCGGGATCGGCGTGCCCGGCCCGTAAATGCCTTTGACGCCTGCCGCATACAAAAAGTCGTAGTCCTGCCGCGGGATCACGCC
>JBBQBG010000055.1:0-17471 GCA_038317285.1 Burkholderiales bacterium
ACCGCCCGAAGCCATGCTGTGGGGCTGAATGGCACCCCAGGTGAATGAGTCAATGTCGGTCCAGCCTGTGTGGTTGGAATCTTTGGACTCGCCGCTGGCACCTTCTACTTTCATGAACGCGTCGACTGACATTTTTAGCTCCCTTTGGATTGAAAATATATTGAGATATCGATAACAAAACCGTTGAATCCTACCGGACGGAACGTACCGAGATCTACTTTGAGCCACCTTCGAATTTGAAACAAAACGTACAAACACACATGTGGATGTTTAGAAGCGTCTAATTTGGGAAAGGGGTTTTAAGCGAAGGTTGTTGGCGCTGACGACCAATTGACCTGGGGGGGTGCTGAACTATCACTGACATAGATAAATTCGTCGCATCCTACGCCTGTAGTCGTTGTGCGAGGCCTGGGCTGGGTCAGCCCAATTTCAGCCTCTGGGTCAAAACCGTGTCGGCTCGAACAGCCCACCAAAGGCACACCAGGAACACAGTTCAACCCCAGACTGCCCCAAAGGGGCGTCTCTGGTTGGGCCACCGGGCCGCGCCTAAGCAGCAGCGCAGGCCGTCGCTTAAGCGACCGAAGTTCAACACCACCGCGGCCGCAAGGGCGCCCCACGCCAAGCACCCCTCTGCGGTTGGAAGTACCATGCGTCGGGTATTTGGTTGCGCGAGCCAACGGGCTGGTGCGGTTTTTGGTTTGCTGCTCAATTGTGGGCAGCGTATTGCGCAGGAGTCGTTAATGAAGAAGTTGTTAGGCGTCACCATGTTGGGTATCGCAGGTATGGCAAATCTTGCCCATGCGCAGGAAGCGCATAACGCAGCGCACTTTGCGTTGCTTAACAAATGCAGCGAAGCCTTGGAGGTCAACCGGCAAAGCGCAGATGCGGGGAAGGTTTGTATGGCCAGTGAGGCGGCTGTGGCCAAGTCGGCGCCGTCGTCACGCACACGCCTGGCGTTGCTGTTACTGCTGGCCAGCGCTGCCGAAAACAACAATCCCGCCTTGGAGCAACCCGGTGCCAAAGCCTACTATTTGAAAGTCGCAGAAATATCCCCCACGGTCAATAAGACCACTCCTGATCAGTTGATCGAAGACCTTATCGGTGTGGCCAAATATTTCGAGCAAGCAGGGGATTGGACTACCGCACTTAGCTACTACGAACGCGATTGGAAGCTTGCGTTGCAAAGCAAAACGGAAGCGGTTAGCCTGGAACAGCGCGTGCTCCTTGTAGTTGACGCCAGCTTTTCCCGGCAACGAGAAAACCCCACGCCCGCGTACGTGCTGTCCGACGATATCCTGTGGAAAAAACGCAGGCTCGATCATGCGCAAGCCCACAGCGGGACAGACGAAGGTCCCATTGCCCAGGAGGCACTGGCGCTTGGAAAACTCTACATCCAAGCCAAAGATAAGCCGAACGCCACCCAAGTAACCCAGCGTGCACTCGATATCTACCGCACCCGAGGTGACAAATTGCGTACAGATTGGGCACAGCTGCAACTCAAGGAGATCGCGGGTTTGTAGTCGATAGTCCAACCTGGGCGGTTCTGTCGCAATAAGCAATGTCTGACAATTCCAGCATGACTGAAACGACGACGGCGCCAACAACCCGATGTCCGCAGCCGATCAGTTCTACGGCCTGGCTTTTTAAACTTCGATGAGCACCGCGGCTCTTTTCGACCAAGCAAGGTTATTGCGACAAAACCCATCAATCGACAGTCGAATCCTTTTCGCCCTCCGGCCAATCGCGGATATAGGCCTTGAGCATCTTGTTCTCAAAATTCTGGCTGTCCACCACGGCCTTGGCCACGTCGTAGAAGCTGATGACGCCCATCTGCATGCGGTTGTTGATCACCGGCATGTAGCGGGCGTGGCGCTCCAGCATCATCCGGCGGACCTCGTCCAGTTCGGTCTCCATCGTGCAGATCAGCGGCCCCGAGTCCATGGCGCGGTAAACGGTAGTGGTACCAAAAGTGCCGCCGTTCTTAACGGTCGCCTGGATCACCTCGCGAAATGACAGCATGCCCACGACCAATCCGTGCGCGATGACGACAAGCGAGCCGATGTCTTTGTCGGCCATCAATTGGGCAGCATCCGCCAGTGTGTCTTCAGGGGTGGTGGTGTAAAGCGTGCCGCCCTTGACGCGCAGAATATCGCTGACTTTCATGGTATTTTCCTTGGGCACTGGGGTGGAGAATCTCGCCCAAATATAGCCCACAATCAGCAGGATCTAAAGGAGGCACTCTATGCCCGGCTATGCTGACCCCGGTTTTGACACCCTTGCCCTGCACGCAGGTGCCTCGCCCGACCCCACCACCGGCGCCCGTGCCACGCCCATCCACCTGACCACATCCTTCGTTTTCGAGTCCAGCGAGCATGCGCAGTCGCTGTTCAACCTGGAGCGCGCAGGGCACGTCTACAGCCGCATCAGCAACCCGACCAATGCGGTGCTGGAGCAGCGCGTGGCGGCGCTCGAGGGCGGCATTGGCGCCATCACCACCGCCAGTGGCCAAGCGGCTTTGCACCTGAGCATTGCCACGCTGATGGGCGCGGGCTCCCACATCGTGGCCAGCACGGCGCTATACGGTGGATCACAAAACCTGCTGCACTACACGATGCGCCGCTTTGGCATCGACACCACCTTCATCAAACCGGGTGACATGGACGGCTGGAAGGCCGCCATTCGCCCCAATACCAAGCTGTTGTTTGGCGAAACCGTGGGCAACCCCGGGCTGGATGTGCTGGACATACCCACCGTCTCGGCGATTGCGCACGAGGCCGGTGTGCCCCTACTGGTGGACTCCACCCTCACCTCCCCTTGGCTGATGAAGCCGCTGGAGTTGGGGGCCGACCTGGTTTACCACTCGGCCACCAAATTTTTGTCGGGCCACGGCACGGTGGTCGGCGGCATTGTGGTCGATGGCGGCAGCTTTGACTGGGCGGGGGCCTATGCCGAATCGGGCAAGTTTGAAGAGCTGGCCGCGCCCTACGAAGGCTTCCACAACATGAACTTCAGCGAGGAAAGCACCGTGGGCGCCTTCCTGCTGCGCGCCCGGCGCGAGGGCCTTCGCGACTTCGGTGCCTGCATGAGCCCGCACACCGCGTGGCTGATCTTGCAGGGTGTAGAGACGCTGGGCCTGCGTATGGAACGCCATATGCGCAACACCGAAAAGGTGGTGCAGTTCCTGGCCAGCCAGGCCTTTGTGGGCCGCGTCGGCCACCCCATGCTGGAAAGCCACCCCAGCCACGCACTGGCGCAGAAGCTGCTGCCGCGCGGCGCGGGCTCGGTGTTCAGCTTCGATATCAAGGGCAACCGCGAACAGGGCAAGAAGTTCATCGAGACGCTGAAGGTCTTCAGCCACCTGGCCAATGTGGGCGACTGCCGCAGCCTGGTGATCCACCCTGCCAGCACCACGCACTTTCGCATGACAGACGAAGCCTTGGCCGCTGCTGGCATTACGCAGGGCACGATTCGCCTGTCCATCGGTTTAGAAGATGCCGACGACTTGATTGACGACCTGAAACGGGCGCTCAAGGCAGCGGAGAAAGCAGCATGAACCTCATTGTCAACAACGCCCAAACCTATTGCTACACCGGCGGCAAGCCGCATGACCCGGCCAAGCCAACGGTCGTCTTCATCCACGGTGTACTCAACGACCACAGCGTGTGGATTCTGCAAAGCCGCTACCTGGCCAACCATGGCTACAACGTGCTGGCGGTCGACCTGCCCGGCCACTGCCGCAGCGCGGGTGAGGCACCGTCTACCGTGGAGGAAGCGGCAGTCTTTATCGCTGCGCTGTTGGACGCTGCAGGCATTCAGAAAACTGCGCTGGTCGGCCATAGTTGGGGGTCACTGATTGCGTTGGAAGCCGCGTCACGCCTCAAAGAACGCGTGACCCACCTTGTGCTGGTGGGCACGGCCTTTCCGATGAAGGTATCTCCGGTGCTGATCGAAACCTCGTTGAACGAGCCGCTGAAGGCACTGAACATGATCAACGTGTTCTCGCGCAGCACGTTGGCAGCACCGCCGTCGGCGCTCGGGCCGGGCACCTGGGTGTTTGGCGCCAGCATGGCGCTTGGGCGTCGCGTGTTGGCCAGCAACAAGATCGTCAACGTGTTCCACCGCGGCTTTGTCGCGTGCGACCGCTATGCGAATGGCGAGGCTGCGATAGAGGCCATCACCTGCCCCGTGCTGTTTGTACTGGGCGCGCAAGACCAGATGACGGCGGCAAAAGCAGCGCAACTGTTGATTGGCAAGGCCAAGTCTGCGGGCAAGGCAGTGCAAGTGGTCAGCCTGGCGGTGGGCCACCACCAGATGACCGAGACGCCAGACGCCACTTTGTTTGCCATACGGGATTTTCTAGCCAAAGCTGCGCCATAGGACTACGATGGAAGCCTGATCGGCTTGGCAAAGGAGTCATCCAATGCAATCGCACGAACCCTCACCGGTTGGCTTCTGGGTGTCTTCCATCCAAAGGCTTGTCGCCGTCGCCTGTTGCGCGGGCCTGCTGTGCGGCGCGGCATTGGCCACAGACCTGCAACTGCTGACCGAAGAAAACCCACCGCTCAATTTCTCGGACAACGGTCAGCCCAAGGGCCTGGCCGTTGACGTGGTGCAAGAGATTCAGCGGCGCGTGGGCAACACCAACACCATCACAGTGCAGCCTTGGTCGCGCGCCTACCGCGAGGCCAGCACGGTACCCAATGTCGCCATCTTCATCATGGCACGCACGCCCGCCCGAGAAGACTTGTTCCAGTGGGTGGGCCCGGTGTCTGCATCCATTGCGTCGCTGTACGGCAAGCGTGCCTCCGGTCTGCGCATTGCGAGCCTGGACGACGCCCGTGCGGTCGACAAGATTTTGGTGGTGCGCGACTTTTACACCCACCAGTTGTTGCAAAAGCTGGGCTTTGCCAACCTGGAACTGGTCGCAAAACCCGAGACCATGGTCAAGATGACGGTCAATGGCCGCGCGCCGTTGATGTTCGCCGCCAACGTGACGTTGCCAGACCTGCTGGAGAAGGCCGGCGCCAAGCGCAGCGATGTGGAATTGCTCTACACCATCACCAGCCTGCAGACCTATATCGGGTTCTCTCTGGGCACGCCCAAAGAGGTGGTGGCCAGTTGGCAAGCCGCGCTGGACGCCATGAAGCGCGACGGCAGCTATGCCAATATCTACGCCAAATGGCTGCCCGGCGAAACACCCACCAAGATCAAACCCGAGCCCAATATTTCGCCCTGAGCCGCGCCGCTGGGCTCACTTCAGGTCTTCGGTCTCAAAGTACCAGGTTTTGCCGACCTGCAGCGTGCGGCCTACCCTACCCTGCCCTGCAATGCCGCCTGCAAGGCAGGGCGTGTGGGGGCATCCAGATGGTCGGTGGGCAATGCGAAGGTCTGAATGACGGTGCTGTGCTCCCCCACCGGGCGCCGGGATGATGGCAGGGGTTTCATGGCTACGATGGTGTCGAAGTCGGGCCGGCGGTCAATTTCTTTCACCGCAAAGTACTCGCGCCCTGAGCCCAACAGCAAATAGCGGCCGGTGCTGTGAGGCACGCTGCCTTCGCTGGCAGGTTTGAAATCCAGGGGCTTGAACAGCAGCACTTCATCAATCACCACCGTCTGCCCTGCAAACCGCTCTTCACCACCGCGCTCGAAATGGCCTTGCACAAAACGTGCGCTGAATTGCTTTAACGGCTCGGGGTTGCCCGGCTGCAGGCGGTGCAGGTCAAATGACTCGGGGTCCAGCGTCCACAGCTGCGGGCGCAGCGCCAGCCGGGCACGCAGGCTGGCATCCACACTGGCATCGGCCAAATGGAAGCGCAGCAGCACCTGGGCATCGTGCGGCGCATGGAACATCGGCAGGTGTGAGGCATACAAGCCATCGCGCCCGCCAAACACGGCCATGCCGTGGGAGCCATAGCCCACCGCTTGCGCCACCGGCTTGGCCGCGGTTTCCGTGGACGCGGACTCCGCCGCAAAAGACACCGCAGACAGCGTGCTTGCGGCAAGGCAGACGGTAAACAAACGCCGAACCAAGACCGGCGCTCGGTCGATCAATGGGGTGAAGTGCATAGATGTCATGGCCGCAGGATCTAACGGATGTCGAAAACCCCCAATGCTAGCCGCTTCAGGCTGGCGGCCCTTGGCGCAGCGCGCGCGGTGTAACGCCAAACCACCGGCGCACCGTACGGCTGAAGTTGGATGTGTCGGTATAGCCCAGCTGCGCCGCCACGTCTTCCACACTCAAATGCGCTTGCCGCAAAAGCCATTGGGCACGTTGCATGCGGTCCGCATCCAGCAGCGCCTGAAACGATGTGTCCTCGCTGTGCAGGTGGCGCATCAGGCTGCGGGCCGATACGCCGCACTGCGCAGCAACCTCGCCCAGCTGCGGGTAGCGCCCTGCCACTGCCTTGGCCAGCGCCCGGGCCACCCGTTGGGAGTAACTGTCGGAAGTGATGGCCGACAGCATGGCTTCGCAGGCGCGGCAGGCATTGGCATGGGCCTGCGCGTCGGCACCTATACATGGCAGCCTGAGTGTGGCGGGCGCAAACATGAACGACAAGGCCGGTTGCGCAAAGTGCACGTCCAGCGGCGCGACACGTGCATACTGGGCCGCCCACGGTGGCTTGGCAATGGGCAGGTACAACTGCACGCCGTCGGGCCACTGCCCGAGCGATGCTTCGATGACGCGCAAAAAGGCTGTCACCACGGTGTCCATCACGAAGGTGTTGGCAGCGCCCCAATCCGTGCGCTGTGCGCCCTGCAAAGTGGCACCATGCACATCCGCGATCAAGGTCCACGTGAACGTGTCGTCGCGCAGCGCGCCATACCGCGCCAGCACGGCCAAGGCAGCGCCGAGGTCGGGCGCGGTCACCGCCGCATAGGCCAGATCGCCGTGCGCGGAGACAGGGGTTTGCCAGCCCAAATCCAGGCCCAGCCAGGGCTTGCCGGTTGCGGCTATCGCAGATTGAACGAGGCAAGAGACCGTGCCGGGCTCCAGCCGGTTTGCGTCACGCACCAGGGTGTCCCACTGCAGGTGGGCGCTGGCCAGGACCCGGTCACTGTCCACATCGGCCCGCTCCAGCAGCATGCGCAACAGCCGCGCGTACACGGGGTGCACGCCGGAGCGGCCGGGTGGAGTGGATGGACTGGGTAGGGCGGGACTAGGGGAAACCATAGCTTGGCACTTTATGACGATTGGCTGGCAATGGAATCGGTGGTTACCCACAGCCAGGCGGGGCACACTGCGCTGCATGTTGTTGCCGCACTTCTCTGCGGTTGCCGATGGAGACCTCGAATATGCCGAATGCACTGTCCACGCCCCTGCCGCCTGATGCCCCTCCCACGCCCGCTCCCGCGCCCCCTACAGCGCCATACAGGGACAACAAGCGCCTGGCCTGGATCGTCTCCCTGCTGGTCCCCTTGTCCATCGCTGCGGGCCCTCTGCTTTGGCAATGGCACCCGCTCACCGCCATGTTGTGGATACCGGTGGTGTTCACCTACGTCGTCGCTCCGCTGCTCGACCTGGTGCTGGGAACCGACACCAGCAACCCGCCCGAATCGGCCGTGCCCGCGCTGGAGGCCGACCCGTACTACCGGCGCGTGACCTTTGCGCTGGTGCCACTGCTATGGGGAGCCTTCATCTATGCCGCATGGTTCAGCCAGACGGCGCCTCTGACATGGTTGGGCATGCTCGGCTTGATCATCTCCACCGGCGGAGTCGGCGGCTTTTGTATCAACCTGGGCCACGAGATTGGCCACAAGCGCGCGCCGCTGGAGCGCTGGCTGGCCAAGCTGATCCTGGCACCCACGTTCTACGGCCACTTCACCGTCGAGCACAACCGTGGCCACCACCGCGATGTGGCCACACCCGAAGACCCGGCCTCGTCACGCATGGGCGAATCCATCTGGCGCTTTGTGTTGCGCGAGATGCCCGGCGCCTTTCGCCGCGCCTGGACGCTGGAGCGCGAGCGCATGCGCGTGGACGGCCAGGCATTCTGGTCGTGGCACAACGAGATCTTGCAGCCCGCGCTGATTACGGTTTTGCTGTGGAGTGCCCTGTGCGTGTGGTTGGGTCCGCAGGTGCTGCTTTTCCTGGTGCCTGCGGCACTATGGTCCAACTTTCAGCTCACGTCGGCCAACTACATCGAGCACTACGGCCTGCTGCGTCAAAGGAATGCGCAGGGTCGGTATGAGCCGTGCAAACCACAACACTCGTGGAACAGCAACCATGTGTTCTCCAACTGGGCCACGTTCCACCTGCAACGCCACTCGGACCACCACGCCCACCCGCTAAGGCGCTTCCAGTCGCTGCGGCATTTTGAAGAAGCACCGCAGTTGCCCAACGGCTACTTTGGCATGTTCCCCTTGGCCTATGTACCACCGCTGTGGTTTGCGGTCATGGACAAGCGCCTTCTGGCGGCGGTGAACCGCGACCCGAGCCGCATCAACTTTGAACCTGGCCAGCGTGCGCGCCTGGTTGCCAAACACGGTCTGCACGATTGAACCCTTTGCCCATGGTGAACGTACACAGTGGCGTACGTTGACGCAAACATTGCGAATACACACCCGTTACCACCCTCACTTCATCAAAGGACTGACATGAAAAAAACGCAAAACTATTCTGCGAACTAACGCTAGGCGTCTCCTTGGGTCTGGCTGCCATGGCCCAGTGCGCCCACGCGGCCGATTTCAATCCACAGCCCGACCCGCCCGGCAAAAGCGCCGATAGCACACGCTTGCACAACCCACCCGGATACAAGGGCGCTGTGATCGACCCCGACGACAAGGCTAACAAAGGGGCGCTGTTCGACCCGAATGAAAAGCCTGTGAAGAACACGGTGATCGGGCCCAACGACAAGGTCTTAAAAGGCGTTGTCATCGATCCGAACGTGAAGAAGAACTAACCAAAACTTCTTAAATATACCGAATGGAAAAGCTATCTTTTCCATAGCTGAATCGTCATATTTCACGAGGGCTAGCGCCGTTCAGCCGCAGAGCAAAGAACGCCAGGATCTCGTCGCGCGCAGCAATGGTCGGCTGACCCGCCGCATCGATCAGGTGGGCCGTCACCACACTGTGCGGGCTGGCGACCACATGCTCGAAGAAGGGTGAGAGTCCTTCGGTTTGTGCAGCGCTGTCGGGCAGCACGCGCGCAACAAAGCGGTCGCCCAAGGCCGCCTCGTATGCGGCAAAGCGCTCTGCCTTGCAGAATTTGTCGCCGGCGAAGCGGTAGGCCATCACGGTCAGGTCGTCGCGGTCCAGGCGATGGCGTACGGCGACCAAGTCTTCGGGCGCAATCTCCAGACCGGCCGGGTCGTTGAAGGGCAACGCGGGTTGCGACAACACCGGCGCCAGCACCGCAGGCTCCAGCATCATCGTCAACGCAAAGTTGCCGGTGAAGCACATGCCAATCGCCCCCACCCCCGGGCCACCGCACTGCTGGTGCGCCAAGCGCGCCAGCGCGCGCAGCCACTGTGTCACCGGGCTGGTCTGGTTGCGCTGCAGCGCGCGGAACTCGGCGCTGACGCAAGCCCGCTGCATCACGGCCAGTCCCTCTTTGGCATCGGGCACAGCGCCGTCGGTGCCAAACAGCGAAGGCATGTAGACCGTGAAACCGGCGTCACGCACCCAGCGGGCAAAGCGCGCCACGTGCGGGCTGATACCCGGCAATTCGGTCATGACGATAACGGCAGGGCCTGTGCCGCTGACGTAAACCGTCTTGCCGATGCCATCGAGCGTGATGGGTCGGCGGTCAAAGTCGGCCAATGTGTCGTGCTGTTGCATGGCGTCGGCGGCCATGATCAGACTCCAAGGGGCTGCGCCGCCACCAGATGCTGCAAGTGGGTATAACCGGCGGCGCGGGCAAAGTCCGGCAGGCGCCAGACGGCACCACCCACGCCCCAGGCGCCATCGTCCACCGCGATGAAGACGATGGACGTCAACAGCTGGCGCTTGTCACCCGCTGCCAGCGCGCTCTGGAATGCAGCCTGCAGCAGCCGCCTGTAGTTGGCGCGTGCGGCATCGTCCAGCACACCCTCGGGGATGTGGACCACAGCCATACAGGGCAAATAGGTGCCGGTGACATCGGCGCCGCCACAGGTCCAGTTGCTAGGCTCCACCTCGTCAATCAACACCCAGCACAGAAAGCGCTTGCGGGGATCGGCGGGTATGCCTTCGGCGACTGCGGCCGCTTCGTTGATGCCTTTCACCAAGGCTGCGCGTTGCGCCGCAGGGAAAGAATGCTTGGGGATCTTCAAAATGATGTTGGGCATGCAGGGTGCTCCGGTTGGGGGGTGGAAAGGAGCTTGTATTGCAGCACTGGGCGGGCCACAATGCGAGTGTCGCTTTTGACTGTTTTAGGGCGTATTCAGACAATGTACGATTTCACCATCCTGGTGCTGCAGGGCGCCTATTCCAGCAGTGTGGCCGCGTCGCTGGACATATTGGCTGCCGCTGCAGCCATGGCGCCGCGCCATGGCGTTTCGCCGCCCACCTGGCGCGTCTGCTCGGTCGACGGCGGCACGGTAGCGCTGCAAAGCGGAATCAGCGTGCACACCTCCCGTCTACCCCGACGCCCTGCGGCGACGGACACCTCGGTGTGGGTGGTGCCCGGGCTGGGGCTGAACACGCCAACGGCCATTGCGCGGCGCTTTGCGATGGATGACGCCGCAGCGGCCATTGCCGCACTGCGCAAGCATGCGCAAGCGGGCGGCGCGGTGGCAGCATCGTGTTCTGGGGTGTATCTGCTGCAGGCCGCTGGTCTGTTACCAGGCAAACGCGTGACCACCACCTGGTGGCTGGCGCCTAACCTGCAGCGGATGGAGCCCACCTGCCGGGTCGACGCCGACCGCATGGTGTGCGACGATGGCACCATCATCACGGCAGGCGCTGCATTCGCACAAACCGATTTGATGCAACACCTGCTGCGCAAGCTGTGCGGCACGGCACTGGTAGACGCCATATCGCGCGTACTGCTGCTGGACGGGCGCGAAGCCCAGGCGCCGTTTATCGTGCCCGAGGCATTCTCCAGCGGCGACGATCTGATTGGCCGCCTGGCAGCGCGCATCGAAGCTGCCCTGCCCTTGCCTCCCAAGATCGGCGAACTGGCGCAAGAGTTTTGCATGTCTGAGCGCACGCTGTCGCGGCATGTGCAAAAGGCCACTGGCAAAAGCACGCTGGCGCTGGTGCAAAGCGTCAAACAGCGGCGCGCCCGGGCGTTGTTGGCATCCAGCCGCATGACGGTGGAACAGGTGGCCGCAGCGGTGGGCTACCAGGACGCCACCGCGCTGCGGCGCATGATGCAGCGCGTGGCGGGGGCCAACCCTAGCCGGTTCAGGCCCGCGGTGGTGGGTGCTTGACACCCACGCTACCAGATAAGGGAATCAATTCAAGCGTCCGTCAATAGCCATTTTTCCAAACGAATGCCATCCGCAGCATTGCCGTACATCGCCTTTTCGATGGCACGCTCGTGGTAGCCATGCTCACTGTAAAAATTGCGTGCGGCCTCGTTTTCTCGGCGCGCTTCGACCAATATGCGTTGACTGCCCGCACTCCGCGCGACGGCTTCTAGCCACGTCAGCACGGCGCTGCCAATGCCCTTTTTTCTGTGGGCGGTGCGAACCGCAAACAGCAAAAGGTGCGCATCTTCGGCGCGGTAGGACATGATGCCAAAGGCCAATAAGGCGCCATGACCGCCAACCACCACGACGTTGGTGTCCGGGTCTTTGACCGCCCGCGCAACACGATTAAACCGCCAGCGCCAAGGCAGGCCTTGCTCGATATAGTCTCGCGACATCTCCGCGATGTCAGCAGCATCGGCCAAGGTAGCGAGACGAACGAGGCTTTCACCAATCATAGGACCGCGCGTATATCTGTTGCAGATGGCCCGATCCTAGTGCCTATTCCGTTCCCGCGCCAAACTGCCGCCTATAGGCTGAAGGCGAAATGTTGAACGTCGCAGCAAAATGCTGGCGCAACGATGCCGCAGTACCCAAGCCAGCATCGGCCGCCACCGCGTCGATGGAACGGTCTGTCGTCTCCAGCAAGCGCTGCGCCAGCGCCAGCCGTTGGTTCATCAGCCATTGGCCCACCGTGGTGCCGGTCAGCTGTTGGAAGTGGCGCGTAAAGGTGCGCCGCCCCATGGCAGCGCGCGCGGCCAGGTCGTCCAGGCTATGCGGCTGATCCAGCGCAGCCAACACACCGTCGAACACCGTCGACAAACGGTGCCCCGCACCAGACACCGGCAGCGATTGCTGGATGAACTGGGCCTGCCCGCCCTGGCGGTGCGGCGCCAACACCATGCGCCGCGCCACGCGGTTGGCCACCTCGGCACCCCAGTCGCTGCGCAGCAGGTGCAGGCAACAGTCCAGCCCGGCGGCCGTGCCCGCAGAGGTGATGACATCGCCCTCGTCCACATACAACACGTCACGGTCCAGACCAACCGCCGGGTAGCGCTGCGCAAACAGATCAGCGCGCAGCCAATGCGTGGTCGCGCTGCGGCCATCCAGCAGGCCTGCATCGGCCAGCACAAAGGCGCCCAGGCACAGGCCCACGATGCGCGCGCCACCCACGTGTGCCTTGCGCAGTGCATCCAGCATGGGCTGCGGTGCGGGCCGCGCCGGATCGCGCCAGGATGGCACGATGACCGTGCCCGCGTCATCCAGATCGTCCAGACCAAAAGGGGCGTGCACACTGATGCCCGCCGTGCTGCGCAACGGGCCAGGCTCAGCCGCGCAGACCTTGAGCGTCAACGGTGGCATGCCCGCGTCTGACCCGCTCTCTCCAAACACCAAACACGGCACTGACAGGTGGAATAGGCTGATGTCATCAAAGGCGAGCACGGCAACGGTGGACGCGCTGCGTTGCGGCTGGGGCGGTGTTTTGCGTGACATGGCCCGATTCTATCGAATATTGTCAATTGGGCCACTGTTCAGAAATCACCTGGCGCAGAACAATGCAAGCCATGGACCAAGGCGCAGTTGCCGGTCCCCACAAAACCCGAGGAAATGACCATGACCCACACCACCGCCAACACTCCCCGCCGCGCCCTCATCGTCGTCGACGTGCAAAACATTTACGCCGACGGCCCGCTGCTGATCGAATACCCACCGGTGCAAGATTCTCTGGTGCGCATCGGCCAGGCCATGGACGCCGCGCGCGCTGCGGGCATACCCATCGTCGTGGTGCAAGAAGACAGCTTCGGTGTCGACACCCAGGGCTGGAAGATCCACGACGTGGTCGCCAGCCGCCCATCCGACCTGCTGATACACAAGACACTCCCCAGCGCCTTCACCAACACCGGGCTGGCCGCTTGGCTGGCAGAGCGGCAGATCGACACGCTGAGCGTGGTGGGCTATATGACGCACAACTGCAATGCGGCCACGCTGTACGAGGCGCGCCACATGGGCCTGAGTGCGGAGATTTTGTCGGATGCGACCGGCGCTGTGCACTATGCGAATGCTGCCGGGCGTGCTACAGCCGAAGAGATACACCGGGTGTTTAGCGTGGTGTTTGAATCCAACTTTGCGGCCGTGGTCAGTACGGACAAGTGGATTGCGGCGGTGCAGGCCGGGACGGTACTGGAGCGGGGCGGGATTATGGCCAGCAACGCGGCTGCAAAGCAAGCCTAGAGCGGCCGTTTGCGCATAGCCCCGGCAGGCGGTGAGAGGACGTCACGCCCCAACCACCATCCTCTCACTCTCTGTCCACAGGCGCTCGGCAGCCGCTTCGTCACAGGCGTGCGCCTCGACGCCACGAAAACGAGCGAAGGGGCTGCTGGGGTCTGTGGGGGCGGCAATGTCACAGTCTTCGCAATAGACGCCGGGCTTACCCGACAGCGCCTCGCTGGTGGCTGCCCACAGCGTGGTTGCGCAGCCCTGTTCGGTGGTCTTGAACCCGGCCTTTGCCAGTTCCGATGGGGAGCCATCTTCGTTGATCCAACCGAGCCGTACCTGTTCAGCAATGCCCAAATGGCGTTGCAAGGGGGTGAATATCCCGCCGGGGTGGACTGCAAAGGCATGGCCGCCCGAAGGCTTGAGACGGCGGCTCAGCGCGTTCGCAAACAGCGCGTTGGCGGTCTTGGACTGGCCATAGGCTTGCCACTTGTCGTAAGGGGTGGTCCGAAAGTGGATGTCGTCCCACCGGATACCGCTGATCTTGTGGCCAGTGGAAGACAGTGCGACCACCCGCGTGTTGCCAGTGCGCGTGAGCAGGTCCATCAACCCCAGCGCCAGTGCCATGTGGCCCAGATGGTTGGTGCCGAACTGGGCCTCCCAGCCCGGGCCCACACGCGTCTCGGGGCAGGCCATGATGCCTGCGTTGTTGATCAAAAGGTCAAGCTTGGGCAGGGACGCTGCCATAGCCTGGGCAAAGTGGCGCACGGTCGCGAGACTGCCCAGATCCATATCCGCCATCTCAACCTCTCCGGCGATGCCGGCAAGCGCAGGGCCCGCTTTGGCGCGATCACGCACCGGGACGATGACGCGCATACCCTTGCTCGCAAGTGCACGCACCGTTTCAAGTCCGATTCCGCTGTAGCCGCCAGTAACAATGGCGACCTTGCCGGCCAGCTTGCAATCTGCAATGACTTCAGCACCGGTGGACTTGGCACCGAATCCGGATTTGTTTGGTATTTGGTCAGCTAGGGCCATGACAATCTCCATCTGCATTGGGGTTTTTGCAGTATAGGCTTGCCATTGGGCTGCCCTACTCCGCCTTTCGAGCGGCGAAAAAAGCCGCACTGATACTGTCGTACTCCTCCCCCGCATCGATCCGCTTGGCCACGCTGTTGCCGCCGCTCCACTCCAGTTTGATCTCGGTGATCGCCACGTCTTCTTCAAACGGCGACTCGGCCACCTTGACCGAGTAGTTCTTGTCCAACACATGCACCCGGTACCAGGCGGTCATGCCGTCGGCGTGCGTCCAATAGGGTGTCATGCCCATGTACCAGCCAAATTGCTCATGAATTTATAGCACCTCACGCACTGTAATCGAGGGCCAGTGGCCGATTTGCCATAGACGCTCGGTCTCAGGCGTGCGTTCCACCAGCCATGCGCTCAACAGCGGCTCCAGCTGCGTGGTGTCGGGATCAATCAACAACAGGTAGCGCGCTTCGTCGCCCGGGTCCAGCGACTCACGCAGTTGCCCTATCCAGTCAAACGAGGCCAGGGTCTGCAGCAGCGGTTCCAGACGCAGCGGGTCCACCTGCAGCACCTTGCAGAGTTGATCCAGTGTCAGGCCCTTGGCGTCCGACGTGCGGGTGCACTCCAATTGCTGCACCACCTCCAACGACAGTTGGAAGCGCCACCCATGCGGCAAGCGGCGCAGCGTACCACCGGCCAACAAGCTCGGCAAATACGCCGTTAGCGCCGCGCCCAGCAGCACGATGACCCAGGCCACGTAAATCCAAATCAAAAGGATAGGCAGCGTGGCAAAGGCACCGTACACCATCGAATAGGTGGGCACGGTGCTCAAGTAGAGCGTGAGGCCACGCTTGGCCAACTCCATGCCCGTAGATACAAACATGCCGCCGATCCACGCGTGGCCCCAGCGCACGTGGGTGTTGGGCACGAAGCGAAACATGGACGCCATGCCAGCTGCCACCAGCACAAACTGCAGCACATAAAGTATGAACGAAAACCCGCCCGGCATATCGCCGACCACCCCGCGCGAAAACGACACGGCGTAGGAAGTCATGCTAAGGCTCAGTGCCAGCAACACAGGGCCCAGCGTAATGGCAGCCCAATAGAACAGCACCCGTTGCGCAAAAGGGCGCGGCTTGCGCACGCGCCATATGCTGTTGAGCGTGCGGTCGATGGTAAACACCAGCGCCAGCGCCGTTCCCAACAGCACCGCCAGACCGACCACGCCCAGCTTGCTGGCCTGCCCGGCAAACTGGTTGAGATAACCCAGCACCTGGCGGGCAATGTTGTCGGGCACCAGGCTCTCGATCAGCCACTTTTGCAGCACGGTCTGGAACTTGGCAAACATCGGGAACGCTGTAAACACGGCCAGTGCCACGGTGATGAAGGGCACCAGAGCAATCGTGGTGGTAAAGGTCAGGCTACTGGCGGTCAGGCCCAGACGGTCCTCACGAAAGCGCTCACGCAGGGTGCGGATGGCGTCCAGCCACGGGATTTGGGCGACTTCGTGGAGCCAGCCTCTTAGACGTTCAAGTTGTTGCATCCCGCTATGATGCCACTGAGATGAATACGCCCTCCCCCACCTCTACCCCACCCGCCTCCGTCAACTTCACCCGCTGGCTCGCCGTGGGCAGCGTGCTGGCATTAATTGCGCTGGCCCTGGTCTGGGAGCTTTATTTGGCCCCTCTGCGCCCCGGCGGCTCCTGGCTGGTGCTCAAGGCCTTGCCACTGTGCATTCCGCTCGCCGGTTTGCTGAAGAACCGCCTGTACACCTACCGCTGGGTCAGCCTGGTGGTATGGCTGTATTTCATTGAAGGTGTGGTCCGTGGCTGGAGCGACAAGGCGCCGGGTAACTACCTGGCAATGGTGGAAATTGCGCTGTGCATCACCCTGTTTGTCGCCTGCACCCTGCACGTGCGGCTACGCCTGGGCCCACGAGGGGCCAACAAAAACCCTGATAGCCAAGAGGTGGCTTCATGAGCAACAGCAACAACCAAACCAGCTTGCTGGCCCAACTGCGCGGCATCGTCGGCACAGACCACGTACTCACCCATGAAGACCCGGCCACCGACCTGAGTGCCTGGGAGCAAGACTGGCGCAAACGCGAACGCGGCCATGCATTGGCCGTGGTGCGCCCCGCCAACACGAAAGAAGTGGCGGCAGTCGTCAAGGCCTGCGCGGCCGCTGGCGTCAGCATCGTGCCGCAAGGCGGAAACACCGGCATGGTGGTGGGCTCCACCCCCGACGCCAGCGGCACGCAGGTGGTGCTGAGCCTGCTACGGATGAACGCCGTGCGTGCGCTGGACGGTGGCAACTTGACCGTGACGGTAGACGCTGGCTGCGTGCTGCAGACCCTGCAGGAAGTCTGCGAGAAGGCGGGCTTTTTGTTCCCGCTGAGCCTGGCTGCCGAGGGCAGTTGCACCATTGGCGGTAACCTGGGCACCAATGCTGGTGGCACGCAGGTGGTGCGCTACGGCAACACGCGCGAACTGTGCCTGGGCCTGGAAGTGGTCACCGCTCAGGGCGAGATTTGGGATGGCCTGTCGGGCCTGCGTAAAGACAACACAGGCTACGACCTGCGCCATCTGATGATTGGCTCCGAGGGCACACTGGGCGTGATCACCGCCGCGACGATGAAGCTGTACCCCCTGCCCGTGGCGCAACTTACTGCGTTGGGGGCCGTGCCCTCGCTGGATGCCGCAGTTGAGTTGCTGGGTTTGGCGCACCAGCACCTGAGCGCCGGGCTGACCGGGTTTGAGGTGATGGGCAAGTTTGCGCTGAGCCTGGTGACCAAACACTTTCCGCAACAGCGTGTACCTTTTCAGGACAGCGATG
>JBBQBG010000056.1:0-17093 GCA_038317285.1 Burkholderiales bacterium
GTGTGCATCAAATACGCTTCGTTGAACAAATGCTTGTCCAGCTTGACGGTTTGTGAGTCCTGCACCAGTACCTGGCTGGCCTGGCTGATCCCGGCCAATAGCTTGTGGATGGAGTGCGTGGCATAGACCATGGCGTGCTTGGGCCGCGTGCGCCGCTTGCCCATGGCGTGGTAAGAGCCGTAGAACGGGTGGAAGGCTGCGTGCGGCAGCCACGCTTCGTCAAAATGCAAGTTTTCCACATATCCGTCCAACATTTTCTTGATGGTTTCGGTGTTGTACAACACGCCATCGTAGGTGGACTGGGTGATGGTCAACACGCGCGGTTTCACCGACTTTGCATCCACACCCATCAGCAATGGGTTGGCTGCGATCTTGCGCTGGATAGATGCCTGTTCAAACTCTTCTTTTGGAATGGGCCCAATAATGCCGAAGTGGTTGCGCGTCGGCTTCAGGAACACCGGAATCGAGCCAGTCATGATGATGGCGTGCAGGATGGACTTGTGGCAGTTGCGGTCTACCACCACCACATCGCCGGGCGCAACTGTGTGGTGCCAGACCATCTTGTTGCTGGTGCTGGTGCCATTGGTAACAAAGAAACAATGGTCTGCATTGAAGATGCGCGCGGCGTTGCGCTCGGACGCACCCACAGGGCCGTCGTGATCGAGCAACTGCCCCAGTTCTTCGACCGCATTGCAGACGTCGGCACGCAACATGTTTTCACCAAAAAACTGGTGGAACATTTGGCCAACCGGACTCTTCAAAAAGGCAACGCCGCCTGAGTGACCTGGGCAGTGCCAAGAATAGGATCCGTCTTCGGCATAGTCCAACAAGGCTTTGAAGAATGGTGGTTGCACGCCTTCTAGATAACTCTTGGCTTCGCGCAGGATGTGGCGCGCAACGAACTCTGGCGTGTCTTCAAACATGTGGATAAAGCCATGCAATTCGCGCAGGATGTCATTGGGGATGTGGCGCGAAGTCTTGGTCTCGCCATAGACATAAATCGGCACATCCAAATTCTTGCGGCGCACCTCTTCGATGAAGTGGCGCAGGTTTAGCACGGCGGGATCCAGGTCCGGGCCGGGTGTGAACTCTTCGTCGTCAATCGACAAGATAAAGGCGCTCGCACGGCTCTGCTGCTGTGCGAATTGGCTTAGGTCACCATAGCTGGTGACGCCCAACACTTCAAAGCCCTCAGTTTCGATTGCTTGGGCCAACGCGCGAATGCCCAGACCCGAGGTGTTCTCTGACCGAAAGTCCTCGTCAATGATGACGATAGGAAAACGAAATTTCATTGGGGGGCTCCGGCCGTAGGCGCAAAAAATATAAAAACAGGCGCGAAGTGTAAGGACTTATTGTGTCCCGCAGCTTTCGCGGCCCGCCTTTTGCCTCAAAATGTGGTGATCGCAACACATGCAAGGACTGTATGGCCCAATCCACACTCTGGTGGCTGCTCGCTGGCGCGGCGGTCGGCGTCGAATTGGCAACTGGTACCTTCTACCTTTTGATGCTGGCCGTTGGGCTCGGCTCTGCTGCCGTGTCTGCCCATTTGGGCGCGGGTTTTACTGCGCAGATTGTTGTCGCTGCACTGGTTTCTACTGGAACGGTCTTAGGGTGGCGCCAATACAAAAAATCTCAGCCGTCAAGCCTGCCGGCGAATGCAAACCGTGACGTCAACTTGGACATTGGAGAAACCGTGCAGGTCCATGGCTGGAATACGGATGGCACCAGTACTGTCAAATACCGGGGTGCAAGTTGGGCGGTGGCCAGCGTATCGGGTGGCCCGCTAGCGGACGGTCCCCACCAAGTGGTAGAGGTCATAGGCAGCCGATTGATTGTCCGGAAACTTTAAGCCCATGCCCTGAAAAAGCGTGAACCAATGCACTTCAATAAGGAAACATGATGGAATATGGATTCGTACTGTTGATCATCGCAGTGATCTTTGTCTTCAAATCTGTCAAGGTCGTTCCCCAGCAGCATGCCTGGGTGATCGAGCGCTTGGGCAAGTACAACGGAACGTTGACACCTGGTCTGAGCTTCCTAATGCCCTTCATCGACCGCGTAGCCTACAAACACTTGCTCAAGGAAGTCCCACTGGACATTCCCAGCCAGGTTTGCATCACCCGCGACAATACCCAGCTGCAAGTGGATGGCATTTTGTACTTCCAGGTGACCGACGCCATGCGTGCCAGTTATGGCTCGAGCAACTACGTGGTGGCGATTTCGCAACTGGCGCAAACCTCCCTGCGTTCGGTCATCGGCAAGCTGGAACTGGATAAGACGTTTGAAGAGCGTGACATCATCAATGCCCAGGTCGTACAGGCTATCGATGAGGCGGCTCTGAATTGGGGCGTAAAGGTGCTGCGCTATGAAATCAAGGATCTGACACCACCCAAAGAAATTCTGCATGCCATGCAACAGCAAATCACAGCGGAGCGCGAAAAGCGCGCGTTGATTGCTGCCTCCGAGGGCCGCCGCCAAGAACAGATCAATATTGCCACCGGTGAACGCGAGGCTTTTATTGCACGCTCTGAGGGTGAAAAGCAGGCCGCCATCAACAACGCACAAGGACAAGCCGCAGCCATACTGGCCGTAGCCGAGGCGAATGCCCAAGCGATCGAGCGAGTGGCCGCCGCAATCCGGCAGCCCGGTGGGGAACAAGCCGTGCAATTGAAGGTTGCAGAGCAAGCTGTCAACGCTTATTCCAAGGTTGCTGCGGATGCGACCACTACCCTGATCGTGCCCAGCAATATGAGTGAAGTGTCTACTTTGATTGGCTCGGCGATGAAGATGACGCAGTTGCAAAAATAGGTTGCATCTGCAGCCACTTTGACGACGTCATAGAGCGTAACCACCATAGAAAAAGCCCCGTAACGCGATGCATTACGGGGCTATTCAATTTCTGGCGGATCAGGCGGGATTCGAACCCGCGGAGGGTTTTACCCCTCGCACGCTTTCCAGGCGTGTGACTTAAACCGCTCATCCACCGATCCAGAGCTTTCCATTATAAGCTGCCTTTCGGTCAAATATCAAAGCTTGCCCGCCGCAAAAACGTAAAAAGGACGATTCAGCAATCGCCCAGATTTTTCGTTCCCACGTAAAAAGTGGGCGGGAGATCGGATTTAGCGGATGACAGCCAGCGTTTCCAGTTTGCCTGCACGCACTGTTTTCAACGTCAGTGCGCCATTTTTGATGTCGCCCTTTTCGTCAAAAGAGACCGGTCCCGTCACCCCTTTGTAGTCGGTGGTCGCGGCCAGCACGGGCAGGTACTTCACCGGATCGGACGAATTGGCCTTGACCATTGCGGCCACCATGATTTTGACGGCGTCATAAACGTAGGGGGCATAAACCTGGACATCGGTGCCGAACTTCGCCTTGAACTTGGCCTTGAACTCGTCCATGCCCGCCTTGTCTTCACCTTCAACGCCACCGGCTTCAGCGCAATAGACTTGGTCGTCTGATATGGCATCGCCACCCAACTTGACGAGTTCGGTCGAGCATATACCGTCGCCGCCCATGAATTTGGCCTTGATGCCCAGTGCCTTCATTTGCTTGAGCATAGGCCCGGCCACAGCGTCCATGCCGCCGAAGAAAACCACATCGGGCTTGGTCCCCTTGATGGTGGTCAGAATGGCGTTGAAATCTGTTGCCTTGTCAGTGGTGAACTCTTTTGCCACCACTTTGCCGCCGGCCGCCGCTACCGCTTTTGCAAACTCCTCGGCCACGCCCTGTCCGTATGCGGTACGGTCGTCAATCACAGCAATGGCTTTGCCCTTGAGCGTGCCGACTGCGTAACGGCCTAGAGTGCCGCCCAATTGCGTGTCGTCCGCGACCATGCGGAAAGCGGTCTTGAAACCCTGGCGCGTGTATTTGGGGTTGGTCGCGGATGGCGACACCTGTGGAATGCCCGCGTCGCTGTACAGCTTGGATGCCGGGATGGTGGTGCCTGAATTCAAGTGACCCACCACACCGGCGACTTTCGCGTCAACCAGTTTCTGGGCAACTGCGGTGCCCTGTTTGGGGTCGGCGGCATCATCTTCGGTCATCAGCTCCAACGTGACTTTCTTGCCGTCGATCATGACGCCAGCCGTATTGAGCTCTTCGATAGCCAAGCGTGCGCCGTTTTCATTGTCTTTGCCCAAATGGGCGATTGCACCGCTGATAGGCCCTACGTGACCAATTTTTACCACGGAGCCATTCGCATTGGCGGCTGCCGGCGCAGTGGCCGGGACCACTGCCGGGGCGGCAGTATCTTGTTTCTTACCGCAAGCCATCAACAGTGTCGCGGCGGCCAGGATCGTCAGGGTACTTTTCACAGTGAAGTGCATAAAAAACTCCAAGAATTAAATGAGAAACCAGACAGAATGCATCAGAAATTTGGCACCCTGCACCATACCGCAGTTGAGTGACACCCAACATAGGGGAAGATACCGACACGCAACGGTTGCGCTTGCAAAGCCTAACGCACGGTATGAAAGCTATTTTTTTGTCTTGATGACGCGTGCCAGAGTGTGGGCTACCGCCACGCGGACCGCGTCTTCCATCTCCCGCTGCAACTTGGGGGCCGTTGCTCGCATTTGCTGTTCGATCAGTACCTGCAACGACGCGCGAAGCTGTTGCTCGAGCCTGGGCTTAAGGGTTTCCAACACCTGTTCAGCCAACCATTCTGGGTCGATAGCTGTTACGGTGTGGGGTTGCCCCGGCTGGACAACCTCGGTCAAGGTTGGCACCAAGCGGGGAACGGCTTTGATGTTAGGCATCAATCCGCCCGCTTCAAAGCAAGGTCATGCCGGGTGATCGCGTAGCCCTGCTCGGTGTAATGCCGCCAACGTCCGCGCGCAATGTTGCGGTCATTGGCATCGCTGCTGACGACTTCAATCAAGCGGTCGAATCGCTCGAAACCCTGAGGGACGGCGTTAGTAAGGTTCACCATGACGCCGGTATGCTCAGGCACTTGGCTGGCATCCGTGACCAAAACAACGGGTGAGCGGTTTTGCACCGATCTAGCAGTCGCGTCTCCCCCAATACAGTGAGGCACGAAATCGGTGGACAACAACGACCATAAATCAACATCAAGTTGTGCAATGGCGTCTGCCTCAGCTATCAGCACCACTTTTGCCCCGCTAACCACCGCCTTGCGTGCCAGACGGCAGGCATAAGCCATCTTGTCTGGCGCACCGAAGTGGAAAGCCAGTTCTGTCACTTGATGGGGGCCAGTGTCATCAGGTATTCAACCAACAGGCCCACCGGACGCCCAGTTGCACCCTTTGCCGCACCGCTCTTCCAGGCCGTGCCAGCGATGTCCAGATGCGCCCACGGGAATTTTTCCGTAAAGCGTTGCAGAAACTTGGCCGCCGCGATGGCGCCACCCGCGCGGCCACCCAGATTGGCAACATCGGCAAAATTGGTTTTTAAGCCTTCGGCATATTCTTCATCCAGCGGCATTCTCCAGCAGCCATCCTGCGCCGCCTCGCCCGCCGCAAACAGTGCAGCACCCAATTCGTCTTTCGATGCAAACAGCCCGCTGCGCACACCACCCAAAGCGATCACACAAGCGCCGGTCAAGGTGGCGATGTCTACCACCGCGCTCGGCTTGAAACGCTCGGCATAGGTCAGTGCGTCACACAGGACCAAGCGCCCCTCCGCGTCGGTATTGAGAATTTCAATGGTTTGGCCGCTCATGCTGGTGACCACATCACCCGGCTTGACGGCACTGCCGTTGACCAAATTTTCACAAGCCGGTATCAGCCCAACAACGTTGATGGCCGGCTTGAGTGCCGCCAAAGAGCGGAACACGCCCAACACACTTGCAGCGCCCGACATGTCGAACTTCATTTCGTCCATTTCAGCAGCGGGTTTGATAGAAATACCGCCGCAGTCGAAGGTAATCCCCTTACCAACCAAAACAGTAGGCGCCTGCGTTTTGGTGGCGCCGTTGTACTTCAAAATAATAAAGCGCAAGGGCTGGTCTGAACCCTGTGCCACGGCCATGAAGGCGCCCATGCCCAGTTTGGCCACTTCTTTGGGTCCCAAAATTTCGCAAGTGATTTTTGGGAGTTCGGCCAGCGCCTGGGCCGCTTGCGCCAGCAGGGTAGGTGTCGCGTGGTTGGCCGGCCGGTTAGCCCATTCTTTGGTCAACTCTGCGCCCACAACGATGCCCGCTGCACGCTCAAACGTGTGCTGAACCTCGCTGGCATTCGAGGTAGCCACCAGTACCTTGGTCAGGGTGCGCGCTTCGGGTTTTGATTTGGTCGTGGTGTAGGTATAACTTGCATCGGCAACTGCGGTCACCACGGCGCGCACAGCATCTTCGCGGGCCGGGACGGCAAAGCACACAACCAACTTCTTCAGAGCGGACGACTTGACCGACGCAACAGCCGCCATCAGCGCACCGCGCACATCGCGGGCCGCCCCGGAGCCTATCCCGGCTAACACCACACGGGTCGCATGGGCCTGCGCGGGTCGGTACAGATACAGGCACTTGCCGGTTTTGGTCTCCAGGTCGCCAGACTTCAGAGTCTGCGCCACCAAAGCGGACAAATCGTCTTTGCCGGCTTTGAAATCCTGCGCAACCAGGACAATAAGGGCGTCACATTTTTCGGTAGAGGCCCCGACCAGGCCCATCGATTTGAGTTCAAAGTTCATAATTCAGGTTTTCCTTTGCCGCAATGTTATTCCATTCCTCTATCCGTAAAGAACTAGCACGCAGTTTTGGCGCGACCCTGGTGGTGTTGATCACGGTGGTAATGACCATGACGCTGATCCGCACACTGGGAGAAGCCGGGCGCGGCGTGTTCAACCCTTCGGATGTCATGATCATCATGGGCTATACCGTCTTGTCCCAGATGCCGATCATTTTGTCGTTGTGTCTGTTCATCGCTGTGCTCAGTGTGTTGACACGTATGTTCCGCGACAGTGAAATGGTGATCTGGTTTGGCAGCGGACGTGGTCTGACGTCCCTGATCAACCCGTTGTTTCGCTTTGCCTGGCCCATACTCATAGTAATTACAGCGCTGGCATTTCTCATCCTGCCTTGGGCTTTGGCCCGTATTGAGGACATGCGGGACCGCTTTGACAAGCGGGGCGATATTGCCCGCATCGAACCCGGGCAGTTTCAGGAATCTGCCAATGGTGACCGGGTCTTCTTTATTGAGAAAGACGCCAGCAGTGGGCAGAAGACCGGCAGCAATGTGTTCATCGCCACCCATAAAAACGACAAGGAAACCATTACCTCTGCGCGCAGCGGTCATTTGGACACCATAAACGGTGAAAAATTTCTGGTGCTGGAAAACGGCCAGCGCCTGGAGAAGATCGCTGGCAAGGCTGACTTGACCGTGGCAGCATTCACCACCTATGGCGCGCAGGTTGACGCCGATGACCATTCTGCGCGTGTCTTCGTGCCGTCCGGAGCGAAGACCACAGTGGAACTGTTGGCCGACCCGACCAAGGCGCATTTGGCCGAGCTATCGTGGCGTGCCGGGCTGGCGCTGGCGGCCATCAACTTTGTGGTCATGGGACTGGCGGCTGCCGGAGTCAACCCACGCGTGGGGCGCACGGCAAACTTGGGCTTTGCCTTCGGCGCGTTCGTGGTCTATTTCAATCTTCTGATATTGGGAAAAAGCTGGATAGAAACGGGACAGGTCCACTTTGGTGTCTACCTGCTGGTTTTGCACGGCGGCGCGCTGGCCCTGGCACTGCTGTGGCTCACCAAACGCAATAACAACTGGGCATTGCGATTGCCGGGCAGCGAAGCCCGCCGGCTGCAGTGCAGAGCCAAGGTCACGCCATGAAGACCATACGAAGGCTCATCTACGGCGAAGTTATTTTGGCCGTCATCCTGGTCACACTGGGGTTTGTCACGCTGTTCTATTTCTTTGACTTTGTCGAGGAGCTACAGGCGGTTGGCAAGCACAAGGATACTGGCTACACAGTTGCGCAGGCACTGTTGTATGTAGCGCTGATGTTGCCCAGTCATTTGTATGAGTTGCTGCCCATTACCGTCCTGATAGGCACCATTTTTGTGATGGCCCGCCTGGCGCAGAGCTCCGAGTTCACCATTCTGCGGACCAGCGGATTGGGCCCTTGGCGGGCTTTGCGCACGCTGTTGTTGTTGGGCTTGGGTTTTGTGGCATTTACCTTTGCGGTCGGCGACTATCTTGCGCCGATTGCCGACAAGTCTGCCCAGTTACTCAAGTCGCGCTACCAGGGTAAGGTGACGGTAGGCAAAACCGGCGCGTGGCTTAAGGAGCGCCAAGCCTACAGCCATTACGCGGTCAATATTGGGGCGCTTGCACCGGACGGTAGCATGCGCGATGTGCGGATATTCGAGTTTGACAACCAGGGCATCCTGGTGTCGATGACCGTAGGCGGTAGGGCGAAGTTCAACAAGGATGACTCTTGGTTGTTGGAAAAGGCCGACCATACCGAATTCACCAGCGCGGATGCCAATGCATCCAAAGTTGATCGTATGACGGTGGAAACTTTCCGCTGGCCGACCCTGATCAGCGCTGAAATGGTGGCCACGGCCGTATTGCGCCCTGAGCGCATGGGCACCATCGATCTGTTCCAGTACATGCGCCATCTCGATGCCAATGGCCAGACCGCGCAAAAATACGAAATCCAGTTCTGGAAAAAAGTGTTCTACCCCTTGAGTTGTTTGGTGATGGTGGTACTGGCGTTGCCCTTTGCCTATTTGCATTTCCGCTCCGGCAGTGTGGCCACCTACGTTTTTGGAGGCGTCATGGCAGGCATCAGTTTTGTGCTGCTCAACAACGTGCTGGGCGATCTGGGGGCACTGCGCGGTTGGCAACCCTGGATCACAGCCGCACTTCCCGGCTTGATCTATTCCTTTGCCTCACTAACGGCATTCACCTGGTTGGTTATACGTCGATGAACAACACCGAAATCCAGCGTGGCATCATCCTGTTTGCCCATGGCTCGCGCGACCCGTTGTGGCATAAGCCTATTGAAGCGGTGGCGGCGCACATTGCCACGCTATCGCCCGCTACGCCGGTGGTCTGCGCCTATTTGGAACTCAGCACACCGGATTTGGCCACCGCTACCCAGGCTTTGCTGGGCCGCGGTGTGCGCGCCATTACTTTGCTACCCATGTTTCTGGGTGTGGGCAAACATGCCCGCGAAGACCTGCCCAAGTTGGTGGACGAATTGCAGGCCGCGCACCCAGAGTTGCGATTGACGCTCAAACCCGCCGTGGGAGAAGACGCCCGCCTCGTGCAGTTATTGGCACAAATGGCCCTCGACAGCCCGTAAAAAGCATTTAGTCCGGCATAATGAATCTCTTCTTTAGTTGAGATTTGATATGAACCTGCACCAATTCCGTTTTGTCCAGGAGGCCGTACGCCGCAATCTCAACCTGACGGAAGCCGCTAAAGCCCTGCACACCTCGCAACCCGGTGTTTCCAAAGCCATCATTGAGCTGGAAGAAGAACTGGGCGTAGAAATCTTCGCCCGCCACGGCAAACGCCTCAAGCGCGTGACAGAGCCTGGGCAGCATGTGCTCAAAAGCATTGAACTGATCCTGCGCGAAGTCGGCAACCTCAAACGCATCGGTGAGCAGTACAGTGCTGAAGACAGCGGTACCCTGTCCATCGCCACCACCCACACCCAGGCCCGCTACGTTCTGCCCGAAAAAGTGGCCGCGCTGCGCACTGCCTATCCCAAGGTCAACATCAGCCTGCACCAGGGCTCGCCCGATCAGGTGGCGCGCATGCTGATCGACGAAGTGGCAGAAATTGGAATTGCCACCGAATCCCTGGCCGCCTACAGCGAATTGGTCACCCTGCCCTGCTACGAATGGCAACACATGCTGGTGCTCCCCACCGACCACCCGTTGGCTCGGAAGGACCGCATCACTTTGGAAGACGTGGCGCTGGAGCCGCTCATCACCTACCACCCGTCGTTCACCGGGCGGACCAAGATCGACCAGGCCTTTGCGACCCGCAAGCTGACGCCGCGCATTGCACTTGAGGCCATCGATTCGGACGTGATCAAGACCTATGTGCGCCTGGGCCTGGGCGTGGGCATTGCCGCCGAGATGGCGGTACGCGATGTGATGGAGGACGGTGGCAAAGGCGGCCTCGTTGTGCGGCCTGCCGGCGCATTGTTTGGTCAGAATGTAGCCCGTGTGGCGTTCAAGCGCAGCGCTTACCTGCGCAACTTTGTGTTCACCTTTGCCGAACTGCTGAGCGACCGCCTGGACCGAAAGCTCATCGCCCGCGCGATGGATGGGCATGTAGAAAATTATGAATTCTGATAGCTTGTGGGACAGACCGCAGCACGCGCAGCGAGCAAGCTCTGTCCCCAACACTTCACGGATGTCATTGTGGGACAGACCCCAGCCTAGTTTTTTCCTCAACCGATCCCATGACCCCAACTCTTTCTTCGCGCCTGCCCAACGTTGGCACCACCATCTTCACCGTGATGTCGGCGCTGGCCGCCCAGCACAAGGCCGTTAACCTGGGTCAGGGCTTTCCAGACTTTGCCTGCGACCCCGCCCTGGTGGACCACGTTACCCAGGCAATGCAGGATGGCCACAACCAGTACCCGCCGATGCCGGGTGTGGCGCTGTTCCGTGATGCCATTGCTAGCAAAATTGAAGCACTGTATGGCCATTCCTACAGGGCTAGCGACGAAATCACCATAACAGCCGGTGCCACGCAGGCCATCATCACTGCCATTCTGGCGATCGTGCACCCCGGTGATGAAGTCATCGTGCTGGAGCCCTGCTACGACAGCTATGTGCCCAATATCGAACTGGCGGGCGGCACGGCCGTGCGCGTGGCCCTGGGTTCCAGTGCTTCCCCCGGCACCTTCAGGCCAGACTTTGACCGGATTGCCGCAGCCATCACGCCCAAGACTCGGGCCATCATCATCAACAGCCCGCACAATCCCAGCGCGACGGTGTGGACGCGCCAAGACATGCTGCGCCTGCAGGAAATATTGGCCCCAACCAACGTACTGCTGATCAGTGACGAGGTCTATGAGCACATGGTGTTCGATGGCGTGAGGCACGAAAGCGCGGCCCGATTTCCCGGCCTGGCCGAGCGTGCCTTCATCGTCTCCAGCTTTGGCAAGACCTACCATGTGACGGGCTGGAAGGTGGGCTACGTGGCGGCGCCAGCGGCGCTGATGGCCGAGTTCCGCAAGGTCCACCAGTTCAATGTGTTCACCGTCAACACACCCATGCAATACGGTTTGGCCGCCTATATGGCCAACCCCGCGCCGTACCAGGACTTACCGGCGTTCTACCAACGCAAGCGCGACCTGTTCCGCGCCGGCTTGACCGGTAGTCGGTTGCGCCTGTTACCGAGTGATGGCAGCTACTTCCAGTGTGTCGACATCTCAGCGGTCAGCGACTTGAGCGAAGCCGACTTTTGCCAGTGGTTGACCGCCGAGATAGGCGTCGCCGCCATTCCGCTGTCCGCCTTTTATGGCAATGGATTCGATCAGCAGGTGGTGCGCTTCTGCTTTGCGAAGCAGGACGCCACGCTGCACGCAGCGCTGGAGCGGCTCAAGACGTTGTAAGCGTGCCTGGAATGCTTTGAGGCCATTCATATCGGCCGTAGCCCTCGTGGGATATGCGCGAGCAGCTACAAAAATAATAGCAATTTAGTAGCACAAAGAGGCGCCAACATCGCGGAACACGGTCTCGCTATACGCGCCGGTGGCCGACAAGTGCAGGCTTCACCGCGTGGTGGTTTTTCTTCTTGCAGACCCAACGGCTTTCCAGCCCAACACGATCAAAGCGATGACGCAAAACACTGCACCGCCATAAAACGTCGAAGATGCACCTTGCGCATCCCACAACCATCCTGCAAGCCCACTGGCCACCAGCATGGCAATGCCGCTCATGAGATTGAAGAACCCGTAGGCAGTGCCGCGCAAGTCAGCTGGAGCCGTATCGGCCACCATCGTCGCGAGCAGCCCTTGGGTCATACCCATGTGAATGCCCCAAAGCGCAACCCCTGACAATACAGACGCCCAATGGCTGCTGTTCGCCAGAACGAGATCGGCTGCAACCAACACCACAAGGCCCAGCCCAAGCAGTTTGGAATGGCTCATGCGGTCAGAGAGCCAACCAAACGGGTAGGCGGACACTGAATAGATCACATTCATTGCCACCATGACCAGAGGAACCAAGGCCATGGCGATTCCGCTTTGCTGCGCTTTAAGCACCAAAAACGCCTCGCTGAACCGGGCCAGTGTGAAGACAGCGCCAATCACCACGACCCACCAATATGGGCGCCCCAACCGCACCAGACTTTCACGGCGGATCGGATTGGTCCTGCGCTGGCCCTCTTGTTGCGCGGGCTCCCGCACGCCAAAAAGCAACAGTGCCACCGCCATCAGACCGGGCACCACAGCCACACAAAATACAGCGCGGAAATCGTTGGCCCACAGCAGCATCAGGCCGACTGCCAACAGCGGCCCCAAAAAGGCCCCCACCGTGTCCAACGACTGCCGCAAGCCGAAGGCCGCGCCGCGAATGTTGGCGGGTGTGATATCTGCGACGAGCGCATCGCGCGGCGCACCGCGCACGCCTTTGCCAACGCGGTCCAGCAGGCGGGCCGTAATGATGACACCGGTCGATGAAGCCATCGCGAACAAGGGCTTGGTCAGTGCACCCAGCGCATAGCCAAACAGGGCAAGCCCCTTACGCTTGCCGAGGTAGTCGCTCAACGCGCCCGAGAAAACCTTGACGATCAGCGCGGTTGCTTCGGCCATGCCTTCGATGATGCCGACGGTAAATGCGCTCGTTCCCAGCACGGTGACCATGAACATGGGTAACAGGCTGTGGATCATCTCAGACGATATGTCCATCAACATGCTGACAAAGCCCAGCACCCACACACCCGTGGGTATTTGCTTCAAGACCGATGTTTTGTCATTCACGTGCTTGTCCTATTCCAGTCATTTAAAAAGCGCATCGAATCGCAACAACGTCATTAACCCCATGACCGCGAACATCGCGGCTGCGATGGAGTGCACCAGCTTCATGGGAATCTTCTTGGCAAAGCGGTCTCCGACAAAGACTGCGGGTACATCCGCAATGAGCATACCCAACGTGGTGCCGATGACGACCAAAACTGGACTGGGGTAGTGTGCAGCCATCGCCACCGTTGCGATTTGCGTTTTGTCTCCCATTTCGGCCAAGAAAAATGTGACGAGTGTTGCACCAAAAACTCCCAAACGCTTGGCCACCTGGGTCTCTTCCTCTTCAATCTTGTCGGGGATCATGGTCCATATGGCCATGCCAATGAAAGACAGGCCCACCACCCACCGCAGCGTTTCGGGTGTCAGCGCCGAGGTGATCCACGCACCCAAAGCACCGGCAAGGCCATGGTTGACGACGGTCGCGCAAAGGATGCCAGCAATGATGGGCAGAGGTTTTTTGAACCGTGCCGCAAGCACGAAGGCCAGGAGTTGCGTCTTGTCGCCAATTTCGGCGAGGGCGACAACGCCCATGGACATGAAGAGAGCTTCCATTTCGAGATCCTAAGGCCAGACAAAAGACAATGACCGCGTTTCCCCCCGGCCAAAGCAAGGGTAACGCGGTCAAAGGTCTTGCCAAGTTAGAAACCGCTTGCACCATGATCCTGAGACCAAGTATGTTGACGCAAGCCCCTGCGAGTGATTGCAGGGCGACTACTCCCCAGTGACGTTTGATTCTAACGCCGCACTTCCGCGCTTCTGCCCGAAGCGGCGACTATTAATGAAAACTAAAAAATAGGTCTCCGGCCCCCGTGGACTGAGCGTGAGCAGCTATCTAAACAATAGCAATATTCCACCAACTCGGTAGCATGGCACGGTAGCGATGTTCCCGGTAGCGGTCATCCAGCAGCAGCACAGCGCCACTGTCTGTCTGCGTGCGGATCACCCTCCCGGCGGCCTGGACGACCTTTTGCATGCCGGGAAACAGGTAGGTGTAGTCGTAGCCTCGCCCGAACATGGCTTGCATGCGCTCGCAGATGCTCTTGTTGACTGCATTAAATTGTGGCAACCCCAGTGTCGCGATGAATGCGCCGATCAACCGTTTGCCGGGCAGGTCGACGCCTTCACCAAACACACCGCCCAACACGGCGAAACCTATACCCTGACCCTGGGCATCGAATCGCTGGAGAAACGTGTGTCGTGCGGCCTCGTCCATTTGGCGCTGCTGCGCCCAGACTGGCACGCTGGGGTGGCGTGCTTGCAAGCGTGCCAGCGCTTGGTCCAGGTAGTCAAAGCTGCTGAAAAATGCCAGGTAGTTACCGCTGTTTTGGTCAAACTGCGAGACCATGGTGTCGACCAGCACATCCAGTGTCGCCAGTCTGTCGTCCCGACGCGTAGACACGGCGTGCACGCTGACGGCCAGTTGCGCGGGGTCGAAGGGACACGGCACGTCGATGGCCTGTGTGGTATCACTCAATCCGAGCAAGTTGATGTAGTAGTCGGCCGGGTTCAGCGTGGCGGAGAACAGCACCAGCGAATCTGCGGCTTCCAGTCGGGTTCGGATGAAGTGGGCTGGCACGATGTTGCGCAGCACCAGCGTGCCCCCGTCAACCGCATGCAGGTGTTCTTCTGCGTCTGCCGACACCTCCAAGTTCAGCTCGCATAACGAATGCTCGCCAAACTCCTCGGCCAGCGTGGCAAAGGCCAGGGTCTTGAAAAAAATGGATAGCCAGGCGCCCTGCGTGTCCGCCGCGTGTTCGTTCAGGTATTCGCCAACGGCGCTGTTGAACCGCTGCAGGCTGCGCAGCCAGCCCTCGGGGGCTTCATTCAACAGGCTCCAGCGCGCAACCGGGTCACTGCGCCGAGCAGCGGCCAGTAGCAGGTCCCACTGGTTCAGTACCTCGTCTGCTGGCCTGCGCAGCACAGTGGGCAATTCGGCGCGCACTGCTATCGTTTCCTGACGACCCATATCTGCGCTGTACATGCTGCAAGCGCGGCCGTATAGGTTGTGCGCTTCGTCGACCAGGACGCTGATGCGCCAGGCGTTGCTGGCGGTCAGTGCGTAGAGCAAGGCGCTGCGGTCGAAGTAATAGTTGTAATCTCCCACCACCACATCTGCCCAGCGCGCCATTTCGTGCCCCAAGTAGTAGGGGCAGACGGTGTGCTGCAGTGCAACAGCGCGCAGACTGGCTTGGTCTAGCCAGCCCCGCTGGGCCGCAGCGCGTCGGGCCTGGGGCAGCCGGTCGTAAAACCCCTGGGCCAACGGGCAAGACTGGCCGTGGCAGGCTTTGTCTTTGTGTTCGCACGACTTGTCCTTGGCCACCAACTCCAACACCCTCAACGTAAGGCCAATGTGCGCGCCGCGCACTTTGTGCAATGCCTCTAGCGCCACCTGGCGCCCCGGTGTCTTGGCGGTCAGGAAAAACAGTTTGTCGATACCGCGTTCGGGCATGGCGCGCAGCGCGGGGAAAACGGTACCGATGGTCTTGCCGATGCCAGTGGGCGCCTGTACCAGCAGCGTGCGGGACTGCACACAGGCGCGGTACACGCCACCAGCCAGATCGCGTTGGCCGGGGCGAAACGGTAACTGCGGAAACTCAAGCGCCTGCAATGCGACGTCGCGCGTGTTCCGGTGCGCCTGCTCGGTTTGCGCCCACACCAGAAAGCCTGCGCACAACTCTTCAAAAAAAGCTTTTAGTTCAGCAGCCGACCACTCTTCGTTGAGGGGATGTTCGGTCTGCTCCACCACGTCAAAGTAAACCAGACTGAGCGCAATGTGTGACAGCGATCGACTCTGACACATCAGCCAGCCATAGACCTTGAGTTGGGCCCAGTGCAAGGCGCGATGGTTGGGGGCGATGGCGGACACCGAGCCACGAAAGGTCTTGACCTCTTCGAGCATATTGGAGGTGGGGTCATAGCCGTCGGCACGGCCGCTGACGCGTAACCGGGCGTTCGCATGCGCACCATCCAGGCCACTGTTTGGGGCGCTGCTTGGTGCGTCGTAGATGCCGCAGAGCGTGACCTCAGCTTCATGCCCGGGAGCGCGGCGGCTGGCAACCAACTGGTGGCCCTCCCTGCCCTGCTGCGCGCTGGGCGATGGGGTAAAGCGCAAGTCCAGATCACCGACTTTGGCGGCAAATTCGCACAGGTTGCGCACCGAGACGCTAAATCCTGCGTCGCTCATGGCACAGGGGCGGTGGGCACATCAGGCGCTTTGGGCGAGTCGGGCACCTGCTCCAGCAGCATCGACTGGTTCGGCCCATCCGCAGTGCCCAGATCGGCATGGGAACGCAGTGGCTTGGCTTTGGCCAGTACCATCCAAAGCGCAAAGGGCAAGTCCGTCACAGGGCGCTTGGGCGCATTGCGTAGTACCTCCAGCCGTTCGTTTTGCAACACCATCACACCGCACTCCAAGGGGATTTCGGTTGCATCGGCAATCGGTTTTCCCTTGCGATCACATCCCAGTACATACCAGCACTGGCCACCGGCGTCGAGGTAGCTGTCGCGCTTGTCCTTCGACTTGAGATCACCCAACAGGTCGGCCCGGCTGACTTTGATCTCGTGCACGATTGGCTCAAGATAGCCCGCCACCGTGGTGTTGCGGATGGAGAACACATCGGGCATGCATATCTTCCAGCGCGTGCGCTCTTCGGGCTCCGAGGGCAAGCGGGCGCGAATGCTCAAGTCGGTCCAGACAATGCGCCCGTCGCGCAGCATCTGTTGTGCCACACGGTCGACCAGTTCTTCGTGTGCCGAGCGCGCCTGGCGATTGCTGTGAAAGGCCTGGGCCAAGTAGACAATACCCGTGTCGGTGACGCGCACTTTGTCGTGTCCGCTGGGCTCAACCACCCGCTCCAGCAGTCCGGCGGCCAGCAGTTCTACCTCGACACTGTCTTGGCAAGGCCAGCCAGCCGAGCGGTAGATATCGCGCAGGCGCCGCGCGTGGGCGCGACCCAAGTCGATGGTGTTGATAGTGACGGTCCGGGACATGCCGCAAGCATACTGTACAAAACAAAGGGGTATCCACTTAGCTCCAGCAAACCCTGAATGCTGGATGGATAACCAGCTTTTTGAATTCTATCGAATGTCCAGCAATGTTCAAGTTTTAGATTTGCCTTTGCGCTTGGTGGGCTTCGTGCGCT
>JBBQBG010000057.1:0-16792 GCA_038317285.1 Burkholderiales bacterium
AAGTCGACGCCAAAACAGCATAGCGCCAACCAAGGCAAAACCACTGAAGCTCACGAAGGACCAATTGGCGATGGACCCTCCGAGGAATGTCCAGTCCACCTTGGTGCAATCACCACCGCCTTTGAAGATCATGGGAATGGCGCGTTGCAGGGGGAATGTTTCGATCATGCCGTAGATGTCGCGTCCGCAGGAGACGACCTCGGGTGGATACCACTGCAGCCAGCTTTGGCGTGCTGCTACATACGCCCCAGCCACCGCTAACACTACCAACACGGCGCTGCCAAATATATGCACGCCTTTTCGGTTGCTAGCCCCCGTCAGTGCTGCACATACCGCTACCAAAACAAGAGCATACCGTTGCACGACGCACATCGGGCATGGGTTCAGACCCACCACATGCTGCAAGTACATGCCGAACGCCAGCAGGGCTACACAGGCTAGGCAGATGGTCGCCAAGATGCGCCGGGGCGCGGTGTCAAAGAATGCCAAAACGAAGTTCAAAATCAGGATCCTGTCAAAAGTATGTGCGCTTAAGGGGCGCTTTGCGATGGTTGGTATCCATTTTGCCCGCGAAGTTCCCAGCCTATGACCGCACTGCACCGCCCCGGCCTGACAAACCGAATAAGATTCAGCCTATGGGCTCGCTTTGAGCCCCTTTTTTCAAGCAGAGGTTTCTCCATGGCACGCACCGTCAACTGTATCAAGCTGGGTAAAGAGGCTGAAGGAATGGACTTTCCACCCTACCCGGGCGAACTCGGCAAACGCATTTGGGAAGGCGTCAGCAAGGAGGCCTGGGCCGCCTGGCTTAAACACCAGACCATGCTGGTCAACGAGAACCGTCTGAATCTGGCCGATGCCCGCGCCCGCCAGTACTTGGCCCGTCAGATGGAAAACCATTTCTTCGGCGACGGTGCCGACGCCGCGCAAGGCTACGTGCCGCCATCGGCCTGAGCCCGTTTGCGTGTGACATGCCATGCGCGTGGGCTAACCGGGCCGCCTGGACGGTGTTGGACACTGACTTTCAGGACGGCCGACATTTTTTCAGCACCTGGCTCGATTGGCAGCGCGACCCCCAGCGGTCGCGCATATTGCACTACGTTGGCATTGCGCGCGCAGCACCTAGTCTTTTGCAGTTCGGCGGTGGCCGCTTAAGCAGCGAACGGCCGCAGGGCTGGCAGGCACTGATCGAACAATGCAAAGACTTGGGCTCGGGTTTCCATCGCATGCTTATGGATGGTGCCAGGGTGTCTTTAACCCTTTGCATTGGCGACGTACGAACGCAGTTAAGCGAACACGTTTTCCAGGCGGACGCGGTGTTCACACTTGCCCCTGCTGATAAATGGGCGGCTCAACTATTGGCGCGGCGATGCAAGCGCGGTACACGGTTGAGTCTGCGGTTGGAGACAGTTGCACAAGCTGATGCGATACAGCCTGCCCATTCGGATGCAATGGCTCTGTTGCAATCTGTAGGTTTTGAATGGGATGAGGTCCCAGCTGACCCATGCACAGTGACAGGCGCCTTCAATCCCCGTTGGACTATTCCAACCACTCGCACCGCCACCCCCCACACTGTGCAGCTCCCTGCCCGCTGCGCGGTCGTCGGTGCGGGTATTGCGGGCGCCAGCGTGGCCCACGCGTTGGCGGTGCGGGGGTGGGATGTTACGGTCTTTGACCGCGCCCTGGCGCCGGCCGGTGGTGCATCTGGCATGCCCGTGGGCTTGGCCGTACCGCACGTGTCGGTCGATGACAACCCGCGCGCGCGCCTGTCCCGCAGTGGTACCCGCCTATTGGCACAACATGCGGATCGCTTCTTGGTGCGAGGCCTTGATTGGGACCCTTGTGGCGTGATCGAATGCCGGCCCAACGGCGGCACGCTGGTGCACGCCTCGGCCTGCTGGATCAAGCCGGCCAGGTTGGTACAGGCGTGGTTGGCACACCCCGCAGTCCACTTTATGGCGAACACCACCATTGCCGACCTCCAACCGGGCAATGGGCTTTGGCAATTGAAGGACCGCAAAGGGCTGGACCTGGGCCAGTTTGAAGTGGTGGTATTGGCCAATGCCATAGACAGTGCAGCATTGCTGAAGAAGCTGCCCACTAATGCTCCACTAGGGCAAGCTATGCAGTGCACACTGGGCCATTTACAGGCCGTGCACGGCACGCTGAGCTTTGGCGGCTATGCGCGACACATTCCCGGTTTGCCGGGCACACCGGTCAACGGCCATGGTTGCTTTATCCCCCATGTACCTGGATCCGATGGCGACAGATGGTTTGCGGGCTCCACTTTCGAAACCGACGCGGAATCGGCAGCGGACAGCCAAGCGCAACACGCCCTCAACATGGCGCAACTTCAACAACTGTTGCCCGTAAATGGGACAGATTGGATTCATTTATTGAGCCAAGCACCCGTCGGGCAATGGTCATCCACGCGCTGCGTCACGCATGACCGACTGCCTTTGGTAGGGCCAGTCGATACCGGGCCATGCACCGGTCTTTGGCTGTGCACAGGCATGGGTTCCAGGGGGCTAAGTTTTTCGTCCCTGTGCGCGGAGCTGCTTGCAGCCCGATTGTGTGGGGAGCCGCTGCCAGTGGAATCCAGCTTGTCACGCAGCCTGGATGCAGGGCGTGCGCGGCGCCGGTCATCGGCAAATACCGGCGTCTAAACCTTTTGTAGCAAACCCATGACTTGCGGTGGATTGAACGGCATCTCCAGCAGGCCGGCGCAACCAGACTGCTCGGCCCGCTCCATGGCCGACCATGTGGGGTTGCGCGTGGTCACGATGACGGCTCGTGGCGGAGCAGGCATCGATTTAAAACTCAACAGCAGCGTCCACGGGTCCGCGTCCGCAAGTTCCAGGCTGACGATGACCACGTCGTAAGCACGGTGAGCCATGCTCCTGTTGGCCTGTTCGGCCGTGTCCACTTCGTCCACATCGGTCAATCCCGCCAACGCAAGCCGAGCCCGCAGGTACATGCAGTCTTCGCGGTTCATACCCACCAATAACGAAACGCGCACGCCCGGTGGCACGGTTTGATCGTCCAGCACATCAAAGCCGGTCACTACATCCACATAGGCTTGCGACGCAAACAGCCCGTCCAGCACCTGCACCATGGCATTCCAGTCCACGGGCCGGGTGAAAGATCGCCACGCTTGGCCGTAGGCCTTGGAACCGACACAAATGGTCTTCAGGTGGGTGTTGAAGGTGGGCGACGCCAATTCCACCTCGGCCTCATGACAATCCGTATCAATCAGCGCTACATGGGGTGGAGAAGGCGATTCTGGAGTCCACAAGCAGTATGCAGGTGTCTGGCGCACGGATAGCCGAAACAGCGTGTTGAGCGAATGCCGCTCAACCGCACTGAAACCGACGACTTTGACCCAAATGCTGGATGACATGTTGGTTGTGATCCGATGGTAAAACTAAGACGGCTGGACCAAGGGCGCAAGCCAGCCTAGGACTCTAGCAGTGTTTGCCATTGGTTTCCAGACTAGCGATCCTTGCTATACGGCCTGCCCAAGGCTTTTGGGGCCACAGCGGTACCGATAAAGCCTGCCAGAAGTACTACCGTCAACAGATAGGGCAAGGCCTGTATGGCCTGCACCGGCACTTCACCAATGAGCGGCAAGGCTACGCCCTGCATGCGGATGGCCGCAGCGTCCAGAAAGCCAAATAACAGGCAAGCCCACAACGCACCTACCGGGTACCAACGCCCAAAAATCAACGCAGCCAGTGCCATGAAGCCGCGCCCTGCTGTCATGTTCGTAGAAAAATTGGCGCTCTGGGCCAACACCAGATAGCTGCCGGCCAAACCACACAACACACCGTTCAAGGTGAGCGCGGCGTAGCGCAAACCGGTAACCGACACACCGGCGGCGTCCACCATTTGCGGGTTTTCGCCAACCGCCCGCAAACGCAGACCAAAGCGGGTTCTAAACAGCAGCCACCAGGATACCGGAACCAGGCCCAGCGCAAGGTAGACCATCGCGTTGTGACCCAACAAGCCCTCGCCCAGCAAGCTACCCAACCAGGGTATGCCCGCCAAGCTGGCCGCAGCCTGTGGAAACAAGGGTTGGATGCGCACTGCTGTACTGACGGGGGGGGTTTGGCCGCCTTGGGCAAACCAGGCGATTCCCAAGACCACGGTCAGCCCGGAGGCGATGATGTTGATGGCCACACCCGACACCACCTGGTCGCCCCGGTGGCTTACGCAAGCCAAGCCATGCATCCAGGAAAGCACAATAGCAATCCCCATCGCGGCCAGTATCGCCAATGCGGTGGAGCCAGACACGGCACCCACTGCGCCTGCGGCAAAGGCCGCAAACAGCATCTTGCCCTCCAGGCCAATATCAACAACACCTGAGCGCTCGGAAAATAATCCTGCCAGCGCGCAAAAAATCAAAGGGGTGGCCAAGCGCAATGTAGACGCCAGCATGGTCCCCAACAGGGCTTCATCCATGGGCAGCTCCCGCACCTGGCGTTGCAGACTTGGGCAGCATCCGCATGACGAAGGCCAACACGCGGGCAACCACAGGTGCTATGACATAGACCATGGCACCAGAGAACAAAACAATGAATCCCTGCAACATGACCACCATATCGCGGCTGAATCCGCGCACCTCAAACGCCACTTCGGCGCCTCCCTGGAATAGCGCACCAAACAAGATACTGGCCAACACAATGCCAACGGGGTGGTTGCGCCCCATCAAGGACACTGCAATGCCGGTGAAGCCAGCACCGCTGACAAATTCCAGAAGCAGCTTGCCGTTCACACCCGCAATTTCGTTCATGCCCACCAAACCCGCGAGGGCACCCGACACGCCCATCGCAATCATGACCTGGCGTTTGGGCCGAATGCCGGCGTACTCCGCCGCGCTGGCGCTCGACCCAACGGCACGCAGGTGGTAACCGGCGCGGGTGCGCCACAAGAAAAGGTACACGCCGACTGCCGCCAACAAGGCCAGCAGCAGGCTCAGGTTCAGCGGCGAACTGGGCCACTCCACCCCTATCCAGCCCAATGCCTCATGTACTGCAGGAAGTTTGGCCGAGTCGGCAAAAGGCGCACTCTCCACCGACATGGAACCCGCCGGTCGCAGGTGGTTCACCAACAGATAAACCAGCAAGCTGCTGCCGATGAAATTGAACATGATCGTCGTAATCACCACATGGCTACCTCGGTAGGCCTGCAAATACGCCGGCACGGCGGCCCACGCCATGCCAAACAGTGCACCTGCCAACAGCATCAGCGGCAGCATGACCCACGCGGGCAATACCGGCGACAGCCACAATGCGATCAACCCCGTTCCCAGGCCGCCCAAGATCGCCTGCCCTTCGCCACCGATATTGAACAGGCCACCATGGAAAGCCACCGCGACCGCGAGCCCGGTAAACACAAAGGTGGTGGCGTAATAGAACGTGTAACTGATGCCGCGTGCCGTGCCAAACGCACCGTGCACCAGCACAGCAATCACCTCAACAGGGCTTTGGCCGACCAAAGCCACCACACCGCCCGCAGCCAGCAAGGCGACAGCCAGGCAGACCGTCGGCAGTAGTACCAGATCGGCCCAGCGCGGCAAAACGGTTGTGTTGCGGCTCATGCTGCGTCTCCAACCATCAATAGGCCGAGGCTGGCCTCGGTGCAGTCTTCGATCGCCAGCTCACCGGTTACGCGCCCTTGATTCATCACAATGACCCGATTGGCAAGCGCCAGTATTTCGTCCAGTTCGCTGGACACCACCAACACCGCACAGCCTGCGTCACGCATGGCACGCAACTGGCCGTATATGAATTCGATAGCCCCTATGTCCACACCCCGTGTGGGTTGGCCTACCAGCAAGACTTTGGGCAACTGCCCCATCTCACGGGCCAGCACCAGTTTTTGCTGATTGCCACCCGAAAAACTTCGACTCAGCAACTCTGGGGCGCGCGGCCGTACGTCAAAGCGCTCCATCATGTCGACCGTGGCCTGGCGCATGGCCTTGTGGTTCATCCAGCCTATCGCGGAATATTCTGGTAAGCCCTCATAGCCCAGTACAGCCGATTCCCACGCCACAAAATCCATGACCATGGCCCGCGCATGCCGATCTTCGGGCACATGGGCCAAGCCCAACGTACGGGCGGTATGGGGCTCCAGCCAGGCAGCCGCTTCAAACCGGGCACCACCGAATTGGAGTGAGCCCTCGGTGGGTGACAACAAGCCCGACAGCACATCCAGCAACTCGCTTTGGCCATTGCCAGATACCCCGGCTATACCAACGATTTCGCCGCCGCGCAATGTGAGATCCAGCCCGCGCAAACGCAACACATTCAGCGCGTCGCGCACCAGAATATTGGTGGCCTGCAACAAGACTTCGCCGACTGGTTTGGCTTCTTCGTCTACGCGACCTGTTTGCACCTTGCGCCCAACCATGGCTTCGGCCAGGCCTTCGCACGAGGCTTCTGCAATCGGCAATTCATGCACCACGCGCCCTGCACGCATCACGGTCACCCGGTCACACAGACGCATGACCTCTTTGAGCTTGTGCGTGATTAGCAGGACCGTGGTGCCCTGGCTGCGCAGGACGCGCAAGACGGCAAATAGTTGCTCGGTCTCTTGCGGCGTCAAGACCGCCGTGGGTTCATCCAGAATGAGAATCTTGGCACCGCGATATAGCGCTTTGAGGATTTCCAGCCGCTGCCGGTCGCCCACTGGCAGGTCGGCAACCAAGGTATCCAGCGAGACGTGCAGCCCAGTGGATTGCATCAGCGCGCTCAATTGATGGCGAACCTGCGCATCGGCGCGCTTGAGCAGCCAATGTGGCTCGGCACCCAGCATGACGTTTTCAAGCGCACTCAAGGTGTCTACCAACATGAAGTGCTGGTGAACCATACCTATGCCCTGCGCAATGGCGTCATCCGCATTGCGAATGACCACTGGCTTTCCGAACACCTCGATGGAACCACTGTCGGCCTGATAGAAGCCATAGAGCACCGACATCAGGGTGCTTTTGCCGGCTCCGTTTTCACCAACAATCCCATGTACGGTACCCGCACCGATGCTCAGGTTAACGTCTACATTGGCTGCCACAGCGCCGAAGCGCTTGTGGATGCCGATCATGCGGACCGCGATGGCCGCATGCGCGGCATTGTCCGGCATCAGTATTTGCAGGCGTTGTCGGCCATGTAGTCCGCAGCCTTGATCTTGCCGTTGATGATGTCCGCCTTGATGGACTCCACTTTTTTCTTCATGTCGGCGCTGACCAGTTTGGCGTTGTTGTCATCTAACGCATAGTCCACGCCGCCTTCCTTCAGGCCCAATGCAGACACGCCAGGTTTAAAACCCTTGGCCACGTTGTACACCGCCACATCGACCTTTTTGAGCATCGAGGTCAGCATGGTGCCGGGCTGTAAATGGTTTTGGTTACTGTCCACACCAATGGCCAGCTTACCGCTGTCCTTGGCCGCCTGGTAGACACCCATGCCGGTTCCACCAGCGGCGGCAAATACAACGTCAGCGCCCTTTGCAAACTGGGCCTTGGCCAGCTCACCGCCGCGCGCGGGGTCGCTCCAGGCTGCACCCGTCGTGCCCGTCATATTGGCAAACACCTCAGCTTTGGGATTGGCGTATTTGGCGCCCTGCTCGTAGCCGCATTGGAATTTGCGGATCAACGGAATATCCATGCCCCCGACAAAGCCCACCTTTCCGGTCTTGCTGGCCATGGATGCCATGGCACCCACCAAGAAGCTGCCTTCGTGTTCCTTGAAAACCACTGACTGCACGTTCGGCTGGTTCACCACCATGTCGATGATGGCGAATTGCAACTTGGGGAATTCCTTGGCGATTTTCTCGATGCTGGACGCCTGGCCAAAACCAATACCAATGATGGGGCTGGCCCCACGTTCCGCCATGCGGCGAATGGCCTGCTCGCGCTGCGACTCGTTGGCAATTTCAAATTCCAAATACGGTTTGCCTGTTTCTTTCTTCCATTGCTCCATGCCGCGGTAGGCTGCCTCATTAAAAGACTTGTCAAATTTTCCGCCCATGTCAAACACGATGGCCGGCTCTGCAAAGGCTTGGAAACTGGCCGCCAGCGCAAGGCCCAACAAACCCATGCGCGCCACATTTTTAAAACTCATATCGAACCTTTTGTTGACTAAATGATCAGGAAAAACGGCGTAAGGTTATAGTCCTAACGCGCCACTGGCAATCAGGGTGTTTCCCTAGCGCCAAAAATTGAACCTCTCTATTTTCCACTACACAATGGATACCCCGTTGTAACCGCCCAAGACTTCATGATACTGGTAGCTGGCTCCTCCAACCTCGACTTTGTGGTCCGGGCCCACCACATTCCCGCGCCAGGCGAGACGGTGCTGGGCCGAGATTTCAAAACATTCCCCGGCGGCAAGGGTGCAAACCAGGCCGTTGCATGCGCAAGGGCCGGGGGCGCGCCTACTCAACTGCTCACCGCCATGGGAGCAGACGCCTTTGCATCGCCGATTGAAGCATCGCTTCGCGAGGCCTCGGTGCAACTCGACATCATTCGCAGTGAAGACCAACCCACCGGCACCGCCTTTATCTGCGTTTCTGACGATGCCGAGAACGCCATTACGGTGGCACCAGGCGCCAACCTGTGCCTGCTGGAGCAACACTTGCCCAAGTTGCAGGATGTGAGCCACCTGCTGATGCAGTTAGAAATTCCACTGGCCACGGTGATCGCTTATGCAAAAGCTGCACGCCAGCAAGGGGTGACCGTGGTCCTCAACGCAGCGCCTGTCCAGGAACTACCGACCGAGTTGCTAGAGTGGGTAGACATTCTGGTGGTCAACGAAGGCGAATTGGCCAGCCTGTCAGGGCACAGTGGCAGCATTGCCGAATGCCTGAAGCGCATTGCCGTGCCAACCGTCGTCGTCACCTTGGGGCACCGCGGCAGCTGTACACGCTTTCAAGGCACGTTTTTGGTGCAACCAGCCTGCGCTATCACACCGGTGGACACCACGGCAGCTGGCGACACGTTTTGCGGCAGTCTGGTTGCGGCGTTGAGCCTTGGTGCCAGCATGCCGCACGCGTTGTCATTCGCGGGTGCGGCAGGTGCACTGACCTGTACCCGTCTGGGAGCGCAGTCCAGCATTCCGCACAAGGGCGAAGTAGAGACTTTCCTGGCCCAGCAACCGCTCATAACCGCGAGTGCCCTGGACGCACTGGGCGCCTATTGCAGCTTGCCTAGTGGCACCTATTCTTGATTTGGACAAACGATGAATGCGAAAGCCCCCCGTAAAGCTATATATGACACCGACCCCGGCGTTGATGACGCCATGGCCCTGTACTTCGCGCTTGCCCACCCTGGCATCGACGTGGTGGGCATTACTACCACGTTCGGCAATGTGTCGGTCGAGCAAGCAGCCACCAATGCGCTCTACCTGACAGCCATCGCCGGCAAAAAAGTACCGGTCACCAAGGGTGTCAAATCACCCTGGGTCAAACCGGGAGAAGCGCCACCCGATTTCATCCACGGTGCCGACGGCTTGGGTAATTTGTCACGCCGTGTCGCCACCCATAATGTGTTGGACCCGCGCTCGTCGGCCCAATTCATCGTGGACATGGCACGCGCAAACCCAGGCGAAATCACGTTGGTGGCGGTTGGCCCGCTGGGCAATCTGAGTCTGGCACTCAAGCTGGACCCCGAGCTGCCCAAGTTGTTGCGCGAAGTCATCATCATGGGTGGCACGGTTGACGAACCCGGCAACGTATCGCCGGTGGCCGAAGCCAATATCTGGAACGATCCACACGCCGCCGACCACGTCTTCACCGCCGGCTGGAAGCTCACCATGGTCGGCCTGGATGTGACCCACCGGGTGGTGGCCGAGCTGACACTGTTCAAGAAGTTTGCAGAACACCACAGCCATATCGCAACCGACACCTTGCACCACGCGGTGGCGTTCTACGCCAACTTTTACAGTGGCCTGCACCCGCACTTGGCGGCGAACCCCGGCTGTTTTGCGCATGATCTATTGGCCTTTATCTACCTGGTCAGTCCCGAGTTGTTCAAGCTGGAACGTGGTTGCGTTCGTGTGGTGACCGATGGCATTGCCCAGGGACAGACCATGCTCAACCGCCGCGCATACATCGACTACCCACAACCCGGCTGGGGCAAGCATCTACCCATGACCGATGTCTGCATGCAAGTCGACGCGCCGGGCTGTCTGGCCGTGTTCGAACAGGCAATGATGTCCGGTTGGTTGCAGAACAATTGACAGAGAGAGTGGCCATGCATCTACCCGTTGTTGACTACCGCAGCCCCACGGCTGCCCAAGATTTCTGCAGTAGCCTGCACGAGACCGGCTTTGGTGTGTTGCGCAACCACCCATTGGAGCAATCCATGGTGGAAGGCATCTATGCTGAATGGCTGGCCTTCTTTCGCACCGAGGCCAAGCATCAGTACCTAACTGACCCGGCAAAGCACGATGGCTACTTTCCTCCTTCGGTTTCAGAAATTGCCAAGAACCATACGCGGCGCGACCTCAAGGAGTTTTTCCACATCTATCCGTGGGGGCGTTATCCCGCTGAGGTGTCGGTCGCCGCTCGGCGCTACTACGACCAAGGCAATGCCTTGGCCCGCACCCTGCTGAACTGGGTTGAAGAAAACTCGCCTGCCGACGTCAAAGCCCGTTACTCCATGCCTCTGCCCCAGATGTTGGAAGGCAGCGACAACACACTACTGCGCGTGCTGCACTACCCACCCCTGCGTGGCGATGAAGAACCCGGTGCCGTGCGAGCGGCGGCCCACGGTGATATCAACCTTTTGACCATCTTGCCCGCAGCGACTGAACCGGGCCTGCAGGTGTTGGGCAACGACGACGCCTGGCACGACGTACCGTGCGACTTCGGGCTGTTGATCGTCAATATCGGCGACATGCTGGAAGAAGCCTCGGGTGGTTACTACCCATCCACCGTACACCGTGTGCTCAACCCAGTGGGCGATGCGCGCTTCAAGCCACGCATTTCATTGCCCCTATTTTTGCACCCCCAGCGCGATGTGGTGCTGTCGGAGCGCTACACCGTTGGCAGCTATTTCGACGAGCGTATGCGCGAGCTGCGCGGCGAAAAATGAGTCCAGGTGGGGTGTTAGGGATCAGCGCCGGAACGTCCCAAACTGAAACGTACGGCGCATTGGGGGGCAACGGCCCGCGCGGCGGTGGTTCTTAAGGGTAAAACGCTTAGGCCAAGAGCTTGAAAATCATCCAGAGCATCAGGCCCAACTGAACGCTCCAGAACGTGGCCCGCACCAGCACGTGCAGTTGGCCCACACCCGTCAGGTGGGTGAGCGTCTGGGCAATACGGGCATATAACACCCATGGAGCCAGCACGGCGATGGCGTCCAATCGCCCCATGGCCGCAGCACCCAGCACGATAACCGCAAACACCGGCAAGTTTTCCAGGCAATTAGCATGCGCATCGTCCAGACGTTTAACAATGGCTGCGTCGTTGGCCAATTTGGCGCCGCGCGGCCAGCTGTTGATGGGCGTGCCGGTCACAAATCGTGCGCCACGGTACAGAAAAACGCCAAAAACCAAAAGCGCGGTCCATGCCGCAAATCCCAAAAGAGCTTGGATGGCTGTCATGTGCTGGTGCCCCGTGAGTTGAAAGGTGTACGTTAACCGATCGGGCTACCACGCCATATGCGGTTCCAGAATAAGAAAATAGCGAAAAAGTATTTTTCAATATAAGCAGGAAAGTCTACAGTCGGTCTTATGCATGAATTGGCGTTTGTTTTTGCGGGTTTCTTTGTCGGCACCATCGTCGGTTTAACCGGTGTGGGTGGTGGCTCTTTGATGACGCCGATTTTGATCTTTTTCTTTGGCATCAAGCCATATTTAGCGGTCGGCACAGATCTGTTGTTTGCCGCCTTCACCAAGTTGGGTGGCACCATCAAGCTGGCCCGCGCCAAGACGATTGATTGGCCAGTCGTGCTCAATCTCTCAGCCGGAAGTATTCCCGCATCCCTCATTACGCTCTACCTTTTGCACAACGTGGGCGCCACGAGCGCACCGGTTCAAAAAGTCATGACCACGACTTTGGGTCTGGCGCTGTTGTTGACCGCTGCCGCTACCCTCTACAAAGTGCTGCGCGGCAAGATCACGCCCACCACCATTGCCGTCGGCGAAGAAGCCGCTGCCGCCCGCCCCCGACACTGGAGCCTGCCGGTGCTATTTGGCGCGATCATCGGCACGATGGTGACGCTTACGTCTGTAGGTGCAGGCGCGATTGGCGTCACTGTGCTGATGATTCTGTACCCCAGACTGCCGCTGTCGCGCATTGTGGCGGCCGACATCGCCTACGCAGTACCTTTGACCCTGGTGGCCGGTTTTGGCCACGCATCGCTGGGCTCAGTAGACTGGTCCATGCTCACCTGGTTGCTGCTCGGATCGCTGCCCGGCATCTGGGTGGGTTCGCACCTGATGTCCAAGACCCCGGAGCGCGTCGTACGCTCCCTATTGTCCGTGCTGCTGGCCTATGCCGGCTTGAAACTTATTGCTTTGTGAGACCTTGCGGGACAGACCAAGAGTTATACGCAGTGAACTTTGCTCTGTCCTGAACTAACCTGAAACCTTGCGGGACGGATCTTTAGCTCTGTCCACAACTGATTAGCTATGTACCAATACACCGATTTCGACCGCCAGTTCATCCAAAGCCGCGCCGCCCAGCACCGCGACCAACTGGAGCGCAACCTGGCCGGAACCTTGAGTGACGAAGAGTTCCGCCCACTGCGCCTGCAAAACGGCTGGTACATCCAGCGCTACGCACCCATGCTGCGCGTGGCCGTGCCCTACGGTGAGCTGTCCGCCAAGCAACTGCGCGCCTTGGCCAAAATCGCCCGCGAATTCGACCACCCCAACAAGGAAGTGTTCGACAAGGCCATTGGTACCCAAGCCACTTGGGGCACGACGCATCTGCCGGTGGGCTATGGCCATTTCACGACCCGCCAGAATGTGCAGTTCAACTGGATTCCATTGGACAAAAGCGCCGACGTGATGGACCTGCTGGCCAGCGTGGACATGCACGGCATCCAAACCAGCGGCAATTGCATCCGCAACATCACCAGCGACGAGCTGGCCGGCGTTGCCCCCGACGAGATTGCCGACCCCCGCCCGTTTGCCGAAATCATGCGCCAGTGGAGCACGCTGCACCCCGAGTTCGCCTTCCTGCCGCGCAAGTTCAAGATCGCCATTACCGGCGCGACCGAAGACCGCGCCGCCACCTATTGGCACGATGTGGGTCTGCACCTGATCAAGAACGACGCAGGCGAACTGGGCTTCAAGGTGTTGGTGGGTGGTGGCATGGGCCGCACGCCGGTCATCGGCATCACCATCCGCGAATTTTTGCCGTGGAACCAAATCATGAATTTCCTGGAAGCCGTGGTGCGTGTCTACAACCGCTGGGGCCGCCGAGACAACATGTACAAGGCGCGCATCAAGATTTTGGTCAAGGCCGAAGGCCAGCGCTATATCGATGAGGTGGAAGCCGAGTATCAGCAAATCATTACTGTGGATGGCGCACCCCACACCATCACACAGGCCGAACTGGACCGGGTCTCTGCATCATTTGTGCCGCCAGCCCTCGTGGAACGTGCACATACCGCTACCAAAACCGTAGCAGTCCCGGCGGACCGTCAGAAAGACTACGAGCGCTGGTTGAAGCAGAACGTGGCCGCGCACCAGAACCCGGCCCTGCGCGCAGTCACACTGTCGTTCAAGCGCCTCGGCCAAGCACCTGGTGATGCCGATGCCGACCAATTGGACACCGCCGCCGCCTTGGCGGAAGAATTCAGCGCCGGCGAAACCCGTGTCACCCACGACCAGAATCTGCTGCTGCCTTGGGTCCGCGAGGAAGACCTGCCCGCCCTGTGGGTGGCGGCCTGCCGCGCCGGCCTGGCACGCTCCAACATCCGCCTGCTGACCGACATGATTGCCTGCCCCGGTGGCGACTTCTGCGCGCTGGCCAATGCCCGCTCCATTCCGATTGCCGCATCCATCACCGAGCGCTACCAGGACATGGACGAACTGCACGACCTGGGCGAGATCGACCTGCACATCAGCGGTTGCATCAACTCCTGCGGCCACCACCACAGCGGCCACATCGGCGTGCTGGGCGTGGACAAGGACGGCAAGGAGTGGTACCAGATCTCGCTGGGCGGATCTGACGGTTCGACCTTGAGCGGCACGCCGGTGCCCGGCAAGGTGGTTGGCCCATCATTTGGCGCGGGCGAAGTACCCGGCGTCATCGAAGCCCTGCTGGACGCCTTCCGCCTGAACCGCACCGGCCGCGAGACCTTTATCGACTGCGTCAAGCGTGTCGGCTTTGACACTTTCAAGACCGCCGCCAATTCGGCACGGCTGGCCGACAAGCACGAAGACCTGCACGCCTTGCCCAAGTCGGCAGGCTACGCCAAAGACGCACAGGAAGCCTGAGACCTTGGGGTCAGACCACTTTGCGCAGCAAATGTGCTCTGACCCCAACTAAACGAATGATTTTGCGGGACAGATGTTTAGCTCTGTCCTCAACTGATTAGGATTGTTATGAAATTGATAGCTGCAAACACAGATTCCACGAGGGCTACCGGCCCAAACATCTTATCGCTTGCCAACGATGTAGACCCCCGCACGTTGTCACTGGACGGCGTGGACCGCATTGACCTGGTCTTCCCTAAGTTCACCGACGGCCGCGCCTATAGCCAAGCCTTCTTGTTGCACCGCCGCCTGGGTTTCAAGGGCGAGCTGCGCGCCACCGGCGATGTGCTGGTTGACCAATTGGCACAAATGCAGCGCAGCGGTTTCACGTCTGCCGTATTGCGCGAAGACCAGGACCTGGCGGTGGCCCAGCGTCAGTTGGACCGCTACAAGGCCTTCTACCAGGGCGACGCCGTCACCGTGAAGCCCATCTTTGCCCGTGAAGGAGCCACTGCATGAGCACCCAGAACACCAACAGCACCCTCAATCTCGCACAGGTCAACGCCCAATTCGGCAACGACGCCCAAGGCTTGGTGGCATGGGCACTCGGCCTGAACCAGAGCCCAATCGTGACCACCAATTTTCGTCCGTATGAAGCCGTGATCCTGCACATGGTCACGCGCGTCAAACCGGATGTACCTGTGGTCTGGATGGACAACGGCTACAACACCGAAGCCACCTACCGCTACGCCGACGAAGTGACCAAGCTACTCGGCCTGAACCTGCGCATCTACCTGCCGCTGCGCACGCGCGCACACCGTGAGGCGGTGGAAGGCCCACTGCCCGGGCTGGATGACCCGCGCCACGCCGCATTCACCGAAGAGGTCAAGCTGGAGCCCTTCACCCGCGCGCTGCGCGAGACCGCGCCCAAGGTCTGGTTCACCGCGCTGCGTGCTACCGACAGCGCCGTACGCGCCCAGATGGAGCCGGTGAGCATCAATCCCGACGGCCTGATCAAGGTCGCCCCACTGCTGCACTGGTCGTCCAAAGACCTGTACCAGTACTGCGAGGCCCACGGCCTGCCCAACAACTTTGATTACGTGGACCCCACCAAGGGCGAAGACCAGCGCGAATGCGGCCTACACATTGCCCACTGACCAGGCCCACTGAACACGACAACGCCATGAACGCTATGACCGACACCTCGCATTTCAACTTACTCTCCAACCGCCACCTCGACGCGTTGGAGGAAGAAACCATCTTCATCCTGCGCGAAGTGGCTGCCGCCTTTGAGCGCCCCACGCTGCTGTTCTCGGGCGGCAAGGATTCGCTGGTGATGCTCAAATGCGCCGAAAAGGCCTTTGGTGTCGGCCGCATCCCCTACCCGCTGTTGATGATCGACACCGGCCACAACTTCCACGAAGTGACCGACTTCCGTGATTTGCGCGCCAAAGAACTGGGTGCCGAACTGATCGTGCGCAATGTCGAAGACTCCATGAAACGTGGCACGGTGCGCTTGGCCCACCCCGGCGAGAGCCGCAACGTGCACCAGTCCGTCACGCTGTTGGAAGCCATCGAAGAATTCCGCTTTGACGCCTTGATCGGTGGCGCCCGCCGCGATGAAGAAAAGGCCCGCGCCAAAGAGCGTATCTTTTCCCACCGCGACAGCTTTGGCCAATGGCAGCCCAAGGCCCAGCGCCCCGAGCTGTGGACGCTGTTCAACACCCGCCTGCAGCCCGGCGAACACTTCCGCGTGTTCCCCATCAGCAACTGGACCGAACTGGACGTGTGGCAGTACATCGAACGCGAAAAGATCGCGTTGCCATCGCTGTACTACACGCACAAGCGCGATGTGGTCGAGCGCAAGGGCCTGCTGGTACCGGTGACCGATCTGACCCCCGCCAAAGACGGCGAAACCGTCGAATCACGCGACGTGCGCTTCCGCACCGTCGGTGACATCACCTGCACTTGCCCGGTAGACAGCCTAGCCGCCACCGCGGCCGATATCGTCGTCGAGACGCTGGCAGCCGATGTCAGCGAACGCGGCGCCACACGCATGGACGACAAAACATCTGAAGCTTCGATGGAAAAGCGCAAGAAAGACGGGTACTTTTGAATGGAAAACACTGCGGGCTCCGGGGTGTGCTGGGCCAAGAGCACTGGGTGCATTACTCCGTTGGTGTCCCCCGGCCTGCGGCCTCCTCCTTTACCTCACTGCGCAACACACCCAGCGCTCTTGGCCTGTCGAGGTGGTCGCAAGGGCTTCGGGGCGGGGCGCTCTGCGCAGCGAAATAAAGGAGGAGGCCCCTCGAGGGCCGGGGGACATTCGCGGAGCAGAGTGCGCCGTCTCGCAGCCCCGCAAAACCGCT
>JBBQBG010000058.1:0-16656 GCA_038317285.1 Burkholderiales bacterium
GAAATAGAGCGAAAACTGATAGTCATGATCCTGGGGTCCTTGGTTTTGGTGGGATACGGTGCTGGATGGCACACGTTGAGTTTGCGCCACCATGCAGTACCATACGGTTCATTTAGTATCAATAAAACACCAAATCGTCCAACTCCAAATGACGCACGTTGAACCCAGCGTTGACCGGCTTTCAGCCCTGCTTGAGCGTTTTCATGTCCGGGCACACCTGTTTCATGCAGGCCCCTTGTGCGGCGTGTCGAGCTTTGCGGCAGAGCCGGGCCGTGGCTTTATACACGTGCTGCGCCGGGGCGAAATGGTGGTTACCCATCGGCGCAGTGACAATGTGAAACAGAAGCTAGAGGTGCGCGAGCCGACCTTGCTGTTCTACCCACGGCCGCTGACGCATGCCTTCCACAACGCGCCGGTTGACGGTGCAGACTTCGTCTGTGCGACGCTTGACTTCGAAGGCGGCGACAGCCACCCCTTGGTGCGCGCGTTGCCTTCACTATTGGTTTTGCCCTTAAGGCAGGTGGAGGGCCTTGAGGCGTCGCTGCAATTGCTGTTTAGCGAAACCGAAAGGGTGCGCTGTGGCCAGCGCATCCTTGCAGATCGGATGTTTGAAGTCGTATTGCTGCAAATGCTGCGGTGGTTGCTGGACCACCCGCAAGCAGGTGGAATCGACGTCGGCTTGATCGCAGGGCTTTCCGACCCCGCCCTGGCCCGCACGCTCACTTCGCTGCATGAAAAGCCCGGGGCCGATTGGCGTTTGGAAGCGATGGCGCAGCAGGCCGGCATGTCCAGAAGCGCCTTCGCAGCGCGGTTCAAACGTGTCGTCGGGCAAACACCTGCCGACTATTTGGCAGACTGGCGCTTGAACATTGCGCAATCCCAATTGGCGCGGGGTCAATCGGTCAAATTCATAGCCGACGCGTTGGGCTATGCCAATGCGTCTGCGTTGTCGCGTGTTTTTGCACAGCGGCTCGGACTGTCGCCACGAGAGTGGCTGGCTACAACCATCCGATAAATGGGCTTTTAGCCCTCGTCGATATTGATGTTGCAGCTACATATTTTGTAGCGTTGTAGTTTAAACCTGAGTGAATTCGACAAGGCCCAACTCAGGCCCAGCGTGGATGATGGTGTCTCACGACTACGCAATTCATTGCTCCAACGCAAGGCAATCGTGTCGCAGCGCACTATAAATGCGGCGATAAACCGGCAGAATCGCGCGTATGAAACGATTTCTTGTTTGGCTTGCCGTCGCGGCGGTAGCGATTGCTGCAATCGCATTGGTCTGGTTCAACCTGCGTGGACCCTTGATTGCTGGCGTCGAAATTCACGCTTCGCCGCTCGTGCGCACGTTGCAGTTTTCTGCCCGGGTGGCGACTTTGTCTCGGGTGGATGCGGGCAGCACGATCACTGGGCGTGTGGCCAAAGTGTTAGTCAAGGAAGGTACCGAAGTGCGCCAGGGCGATGTATTACTGGTGCTGGAGTCCGACGAACTGCGCGCGGCGCTGGTGCAGGCGCGCGCCGCTGTAAGTCAGGCGCAGGCGCGTTTGGTGGGGCTTCGCAGCACCGGGCGCGCCAGCGCCAAGGCGGGGCTGATGCAGGCAGACGCCACCCTGCGTGCGGCGCAATCAGAACTGGTACGCAGCCAGCAATTGGTTGCTCAGGGTTTTGTCAGTGCGTCACGGGTAGACGACGCGCAGCGCGCCGTCGATGTGGCGCGCGCGCAGCAGACGAGCGCGCAGTCGCAAGTTCAGGCTAACGGCGAGGTCGGGACCGACATCGCGCAGGCGCAAGCACAAGCAGAGCAAGCGCGCGCCGCCGTGGACAGCGCACAGTCGCGTCTGGCCCAAGCCACCCTACTAGCGCCAGCCAATGCCCGGGTGCTCATCCGCCAGGTTGAGCCCGGTCAAATCGTACAGCCCGGTCGCGCATTGCTGAGCCTTGCGTTGGCGGGCCCCACGCAAATCATTGCCCTGGTGGATGAGCGCTTTCTGGCGCAACTGCAAGTGGGGCAATCCGCCACTGTTGTAGCCGATGCGTTTGCCCTGCAGCGCTTGGCCGCACGGGTGCTGTCGATTGCGCCAGCCATTGACGTGCAACGCGGTGCGGTGGAAGTCAAGCTATCGCTCGATGCCTCTCCACCCGCTTTCTTGCGTGAAGACATGACGCTGTCAGTGGAAGTTGAAACCGGGCGGCGCGAAAGCGCGTTGGTCTTGCCCTTGGCGGCAATACGTGGCAGCACCATCAACGCCGCTTCGACGACAACGGTGTTGGTCGCCTTGGATGGCCGCGCGCAAGCGCGCGAAGTGCGATTGGGTCTGCGCACGCTCGATGCCGCAGAGGTGTTGCAAGGCTTGTCTGCGGGTGATGTGGTGCTCTTGGGCGAAGAATCCAAAGCCGGCCAAAAAATTCGCGTCAAGTTGCAGACGTGGCGACCCAATGCCGGGACCGTGGTCACCGGACACGACCAAGATGCGGGCCAGGCGATGTCCAACGCCATGGGACGTTAACGATGCTAACGGCGCTGGGTTTCGAATGGCGTGTTGCCGTGCGCTTCTTGCGCGAGGGCCGTATGCAAACGCTGCTCATCATCGTGGGTGTGGCGGCGGGCGTGGCGGTAATCGCCTATATATCAGCGCTCATCAGTGGCCTGCAAGCCAACACGTTGAACAAGACGTTGGGCGCACAAGCGCACATCACCGTACGCGTGCCCGATGACGTGGTTACGCCCGCCAGGGCACCATCACCTGCCGACCAGAACCCTACGGTCATCAGCGACTCCCAGCCGCGCGCGCAGCGCATACGTTCCATCTCCAACTGGCAGGCCTTGTTACCACTGCTGCAAAGCAATCCTGCCATCACTGCAGTCTCGCCCATGGTGGCCGGTGGTGGCTTGGCCGTGCGCGGCGAGGCCACCAAGGCCATTGCCTTGCAGGGCGTGGAACTGGACCTGTACGACCGCATCGTTGGCCTGCGCAGCAAGATCGTCAGCGGCACGCCCCGACTTTTGCCAGGTGATGCCATTGTGGGGCGCGAACTGGCCAGCGACTTAGGGTTGCGCGTCGGCGACCGCCTCACTTTGCAAACCAGCAGTGCGAATGACTCGGTGCGGGTGACTGCGCTGGTCGACCTCGGCGTGAAGGACCTGAACCGTCGTACGGTGATCGTGCCGCTGCGTTTGGCGCAAAGCCTGCTGGGGCTACCCGGTGGTGCCACCAACATCGACCTAAAAGTCAACAATGTTTGGCAGGCAACCCCTTTGGCTCGCGATTTAGCCAGCGAATTTCCGTACAAGATCGAAAGCTGGCAGGACAACAATGCGTCCCTGGTGTCCGCGCTCAATGCGCAGTCGATCAGTACGGGGCTCATTCGGGCCGTGGTGATGGTTGTAGTCGTGCTGGGCATCGCCAGCGTGCTGGTCGTGTCGGTGGTGCAAAAGCGACGCGAGATTGGCATCTTGCGCGCCATGGGGGCCACGCGGGCGCAGGTGATGCGATTGTTTCTGGTGCAGGGTGCAGTAGTCGGGGCACTGGGATCGGTTCTGGGTTTGGGCCTTGCGGTGGGCATGATTTGGCTATTCACCCGGTTTGTCCGCGGCTCAGACGGGCTGCCTCTGTTTGACATCAGCTTGTCACCCGCCCTGGGTCTGCAAGTAGCGCTGATTGCTACGGTGTGTGGCGTACTGGCCGCTGTTGCGCCGGCGCGCACGGCCGCTGCGATGGACCCGGCGCAGGCGATTCGCATTTAACCAGCATGAATAACGCAGCACCCAATGACTCGACCCCATTGCCCGCCAATGGCTCGCCCTTGCTCGAACTTAAGGGGGTACAAAAGAGCTACAACATTGGATTGCCCAGTGAAGCAGAGATATTGCATGGCATCGACCTGTGTATTGGGCATGGCGAATTTGTCGCACTGATGGGACCGTCGGGTTCAGGCAAGAGTACCTTGCTCAACATAATCGGTTTGCTAGAAACCATGACGGCGGGAAGCTACCGCTTGCAAAGCCAAGAAGTGAAAGAGCTGGACGACGCGGCGCTCACACTCTTGCGACGCAGCACCATCGGGTTTGTGTTCCAGTTCCACCACCTTCTACCAGCCTTCACCGCGCTTGAAAACGTCACCCTTCCAGCGCTCATGCGCGAAGGCCGCGTCAGCGCCAAGCAACTCGAACACGCCCGTGAGTTGCTATCGGCCGTAGGACTTTCGGCGGCGATGGACAAGCGACCTGGAGAGCTTTCCGGCGGCATGCAGCAGCGCGTCGCAATCGCGCGCGCCCTGGTGCAAGAGCCGCCCTTGGTGCTGGCCGATGAGCCCACTGGCAACCTCGATACAGCCTCGTCCGATGAGGTTTTTGCGCAACTGCGCCGCATGCACGCCGAACGTGGTGTGACGTTTGTAGTGGTCACCCATGACCCGCGACTGGGTGCGCGTTGCGACCGAATGATCGAGTTGATCGATGGCCGCATTGCAAGCGATCATCGCCATGTGCCCTGAGCGAACGCTATCGCCCCAACACATCTACCAACGCAGCATCTATTTGCGCAAATTTGTATTGGTAATCCAGTTCCAACGCGCGGCGCGGTCGCACGCGCTGCCCCTTCAGCAGCAGATTCGACATTTCTCCCAGGGCCAATTTCAGCACCCAGGCGGGCACTGGAATGATGGCAGGCCGGTGTAGCGCGCGCGCCAGAGCCACAGTAAATTCTTCGTTGCGAACCAACTGCGGGGCACAGGCGTTAACAGGGCCGTCGCAGTCATGGCGATGCAATAGAAGATCAATCAAGCCAACTTGGTCTTCAAGATGAATCCAAGGCATCCATTGCTGGCCAGTGCCCAGTCGGCCTCCCAGCCCAAGGCTGAAGGGAAGTTTCAAACGGCCAAGCATCCCTCCATCAGGGGAGAAAACGGCAGCCGTGCGCAACAACACAACGCGAATGCCCAACGCCTGGGCGCGCAGCGCCTCCTGCTCCCACGCCATGCACAAGGCGCTCCCAAAGTCAGGTTTGCAAGGCGCACTAGCCTCATCCAACAAGGTATTCTGGCCATCACCATACCAACCCACTGCGGAGCCGGAAATCAGTACCCGGGGTCGTTGCGGGAGGGTAGCCAGCCAATCGACCAAGGTACGTGTGAGGCTGACGCGACTTTCCAGCAAAAGTGCGCGGCGCGATGGCGTCCAGGGCTTGTCTGCAATAGGTGCGCCGGCCAAATTTACTACGCAGTCCAGCGGTCGTGTGCCTTGAAGTTCTTGCAGGCGGCCTATGCCGACAGCGCCACTGCAAAGCGCAGCCACTTTGCTAGGTTGACGACTCCACACCACGACTTCGTGCCCCTGAGAGGCCCATTTGCGGCATAGCGCCCTGCCGATAAGGCCAGTGCCACCAGTTAACAGTATTCGCATTGCTTCTCTCTTTGTTGTTGCGCCATGCGCCTAGTCACTACCAAGGTAATCGTTGGCCGTCGTATGACCAGGAGGCTCCGGTATGTTCAATGTGCAACCCATCCAGAACCGGCAGCAGTTCGGCTCCCTGCAATGGTGCAGACATCGCAGAATTCACGGTGCCCGGATGCAGCGCAGCAATTACCGCCATTAGGCTTCGGTTTCGTCGATCCATGGGCGGAGCGAAGTGCGCTATGGCCCGTGGTGGCCCGATGGTGTTGATTCGAAAGGTGGCTTTCATTTACGCCTAGTTCATCTGTGCCAATCGCCTTTCAGGTATGCCGTAGGTGCCATGCAGGGAGTCGGCGGCAAGGATAATCCGATGCAAAGGCCCTTGCGTCCGCATCTGCGCAGTGGCTTGCGATTGCATGGATAGATCTTGGCGGAAAAAAAGGCGGCAGTGAAAACCCTGCCGCCCTTGACTTTCGCAGTCGCTTTTTTTAATGACCGTAGGGCTTTACTTTGGCATGATCACCGTGTCGATCACGTGAATCACACCGTTGTCTGCAACGATGTCGGTCGCAGTTACTTTGGCGTTGTCCACCATCACTCCACCCACTGTGGTCACGGTCAGTTCAGAGCCCTGCACCGTTTTCACCTTGCCGGCCTTGACGTCGGCGGCCATTACCTTGCCAGATACGACGTGGTAGGTCAGAACTGAGGCCAACTTGGCTTTGTCTTTCAAAAGGGCGTCCAGATCACCCTTCGGGATCTTCGCAAAAGCTGCGTCCGTGGGAGCAAACACTGTGAACGGGCCTTTGCCTTTCAACGTGTCTACGAGACCTGCTGCGCCAAGGGCGGTTGCGAGGGTTTTGAAGGTACCAGCGTCCACAGCGGTGTCAACGATGTCCTTGGCTTGCGCCGAAAAGACAGCGCCAAGCGCGATCACGGAAGCAATAAGGGTCTTTTTCATGCATATCTCCTGGGAAAGGTACTGAGCCAGTACCGCCGCCAAAAATGTGGCGCAGGAGGAATGTAAACCAAATAGTATCCTTATGTACTTTAAGGTATTTTTTAGTACTGCTTAGTTTAATCTTTGTTAAACTTTGCTTCTCCAATGCCTGAAGTCCTATTCCGAAACTGTGGAGGTCAATATGCGCGCCTTGGTAATTTTTTTAGCGGCACTGTCCGTGGGAGCAAATGCTATGGCCATCGAAGAACCAAAGTTTCAGTTACTCACCAAAGAAGTTACGGGAGAAGGGATTTTTGAACTGCGCCACTACGCCCCTTTCGTCGTGGCCGAAACCTGGGTCGATGGTGATATGGACACCGCATCCAACAAAGGCTTTCGCGTGATTGCCGACTACATCTTTGGCAACAACCAAGCTGCAGGGTCTGTGGCTGGCGACAAGGTCGCCGCCAAAATCGCCATGACGGCACCGGTCACTCTGGAGCCAGTGACACCAAAATCCGAAAAAATTGCCATGACAGCTCCCGTGAGCCTGGAGTCGAGGGCGGACATGACCGGCACCGGACACTGGCGCGTGCACTTTGTTATGCCCAGTGAATACACCCTGGCCACCCTGCCCAAGCCCAACAACAGCGCGGTGCAGTTGCGCGAAGTGGGTGCCAAGACAGTGGCAGTGGTCACCTATTCAGGCTTCAACACCCTGAACCGCATTCAGCACGAGACGGAGAAGCTCATCCGCTGGATGCAAAGCAAAAATCTTGAACCGAAAGGCGACGCGCTGCTTGCCCGGTACGACCCCCCTTGGACTCTGCCCATCTGGCGCCGCAACGAGGTGCACTTTGAAGTGAACAACCCATAGAACAGCCGTGTCAGTACCAAGCCCGACACCGCTGTTGTGGACTTGACCCTTTAAGTCGGCCCGGTTTGCAGTGCTCCGCGGACTAGGCTGACCGCTCTGAGCGATTGCAGGCAAATGCCACAGCGCGACCGTGGACCGGATCCTAGGGGTGAATCGGGCAATAGGTGCACGCTTTGTGAAGCCATCCAATGGCAGTGCCGGCTTTGCTCCCAAGAACCGGCGAGACCTCTTACTCTCCACGCGGTGCATGCATGGCATTGCAATTGAGAATTGTTCGCGTTTGTGTTAGTCTTAAAACTTCCTTACTTTTCTCTTGGATACACCATGCGCTTCACCTCTATTGCGTCTGCCATCGGCGCAACACTTGCACTTGTGGGCCTGGCCCATGCACAAAACAGCGAGCTCAACCTCTACTCGGCCCGCCATTACCCCACCGACGAAGCCTTGTTCAGTGGCTTCACCCAAGCAACCGGGATCAAGATCAACCGGGTGGATGCGGACGACGCGGGCATTTTGGCGCGCTTGCGGGCAGAAGGTGTCGCCTCCCCCGCCGATGTCATATTGTTGGTGGACGCGTCACGTCTGTGGCGGGCAGAGGTGGATGGTTTGTTTCAGCCCGTACGCTCCCAAGTACTGGAGACCGCTGTGCCTGCCCAGTTACGAGCCAAACCTGTAGAAGGGGGCGGAATCAACTGGTTTGGACTGTCCACGCGGGCGCGCGTCATCGTCTACGACAAGGTGAAATTCAACAAGTCCGATGTGGATACTTATGAGAAGCTGGCCGACCCCAAACTCAAAGGAGCTTTATGCATCCGAAGCGGCTCACATCCCTACAACCTTAGTCTGTTTGGCGCCATGACCGAACATTTGGGCCCTGCGAAAACGGAAGTTTGGCTCAAAGGGTTAGTGGCCAACATGGCACGCTCACCTAAAGGGGGCGACACGGATCAGATCAAGGGCGTTGCCAGCGGCGAGTGCGGTGTGGCGGTTACCAATAGCTATTACTTGGCGCGTCTGATGCGCTCGACGAACCCATCGGACAAAGCTATCGCAGAAAAAGTGGGCGTCGTCTTTCCCAACCAGTCAAGCTGGGGCACGCACATGAACATCGCCGGTGGTGGCGTGGCACGCTATGCAAAAAATACGGAAAACGCCACCAAGTTTCTGGAGTATTTGGTCAGTCCGGCGGCACAAAACCATTTTGCCAATGGCAACAACGAATGGCCGGTTGCCAAGGGCGTGCAACTGGACAATCCGGCCCTGCGTGCCATGTCGGGCGGTGATTTCAAGAGCGAACTGCTTCCCGTCAGCGTGGTGGGCATGAATCAGGTCAAGGTGCAGCAAATGCTGGACCGCGTCGACTTCAAATAGCGCCCTGAGGCATCTCGGTTAGTTCTGGTGGGTCCGCAACGTGCGGCTAATCAGAATGACCGGGATCAGGCCCACCAGCACCAAGACCAAGGCGGGCAGTGCCGCCTCGCCCAGCCGTTCGTCGCGTGCCAATTGGTACGTCATAACCGCCAATGTGTCACTGTTAAAGGGGCGCAACACCAGGGTTGCAGGTAACTCCTTCATCACATCGACAAACACGAGAAGCAGAGCAACTGCCGTGGAGCGGCGCAGCAAGGGCCAATGGACACGGCCCCAGAGTGGCCAACCCGTGCAACCGAGCAGGCGTGCCGTCTCATCCAAGTTGCCAGGAATTCGGCTGTAACCGCTTTGCACTGACTGCAAAGCGACCGCTGTGAATCGGACCAGATACGCCCACACAATGCCAAAGCTGGTGGCGGTCATGAAGGCACCGAACGTGTTTTGCGGGCTCCACTCCCGCAGCCAACCCAGAGGTAGCAGCAGACCCACCACCACGACAGCGCCCGGCACGGCATAGCCCAGCCCAATGCCCCCCACCAGCGCCGTCGAAGCCTGCCCAGGCCGCACCCTTTGGAAAAGCGCCAGCGCCAGTGCAGCGCCCGTTGCCAACACCGCAGTCAGGCCGGCCAAACGCAGGCTGTTGAGCGTCCAACTCCAAAAGGGTGCCAGTTGCAGACCCGTCCAGTCAGCCCAGAGCGGCCGCACCATAAACAATACAGGCAATATGAATCCTGCCAATAGAGGAAAGCCGCACGATGCAAGTGCCAGCAGAGCCCATCCGCCGCGCAGACGATAGGGCTGGGCGCTCTGGCCGCGCCCGACAAGCTGGCGAGCGCTAAAACGCATGTGCTTTTGCGCGCGGCGTTCTACCGATAGCAACACCGCCACCAGCGCCAATAGCAAACTGGCCAGTTGGGCTGCGGCATATCGGTCATCCATCGCCAACCAAGCTTTGTAGACGCCAGCGGTAAAGCTCTGCACGCCAAAGTAGCTAACTACGCCAAAGTCCGCCAGCGTCTCCATCAGGGCCAGCGCAACGCCCGCAGCGATGGCAGGGCGGGCCATGGGCAAGGCCACTTCCCACAAGCGCCTGCGCAAGGGTGCGCCCAGCAGCGCGGCGGCTTCCAACAATGAAACCGCACGCTCGCTCAGTGCCGTACGGGCCAGCAAATAGACATAGGGATATAACGTAAAGGTAAATACCCAAATCGCCCCAGTCATGTTGCGGACCTCTGGGAACACGCGTCCTTCGGTGCCCAGGAACGCGCGCACGGAGGTCTGCAAAGGCCCCGCAAATTGTAGAAAATCTGTGTAGCCATAGGCCACAACGTAGGGTGGCATCGCCAGCGGTAGGAGCAATGCCCATTCAAAAAATCGACGCCCGGGAAAATCGAAAACCGTGACCGCAAGCGCCATGGCACTACCCACCAGAGCCACACCTAGTCCGACAGTCAGACACAGCCACAACGAAGTAAGCACGTAGCCCGGCAACACGGTCTGCGCCATGGCTTGAAGTGTTTGCAGGCCCGTTGCGTCCAGCGCAAACCAGGATGCAAGGATTGCTGCCAAGGGCCACACCAAGCCCAAGCCCAACGCGCAAAGAGCCCATGCAGAGAAACGCAAGGCGACCGGGCGGTGAGGGCTGCTCATAAAAAGGGCGCGGTCAAAACCACAGGTTAGGTTGAAGTGATGAATGAGAATTGTATGTAATTAGAATGCCGACATGCTATTGCAAGTCAGCAACCTGTCCGTTCATTACCCGGGCACATCGCGCGCAGCGGTTCAGTCAGTCTCCTTGTCGCTGCGGGCGGGTGACATTGGCGTGCTGATTGGCCCTTCGGGTTGTGGCAAGACAACTTTGTTGCGCGCAATTGCAGGCTTGGAGCCCATGACCACCGGAAGTGTCCACGTAGCGCAGCACAACGTGGCCGATGCGCAGAGTCAGCTCCCGGCTGCACAGCGGAAAATCGGTATGGTGTTTCAAGACTATGCCCTGTTTCCGCATCTGAATGTGGCGAGAAACGTCGCGTTTGGGTTGCGCCATCTCTCTGCGCGCGCCAGTGGTGAGCGCGTGTCAGACTGTCTGGAGCGAGTGGGTCTCGCGGAACTACGGGACCGCTTTCCGCATGAGCTATCCGGCGGCCAACAGCAACGTGTCGCATTGGCCCGCGCCTTGGCACCGGCCCCCCAATTGCTTTTGTTGGACGAGCCCTTTTCCAGTCTGGATGTCGATTTGCGCGAACGACTGGCTTATGAGCTGCGCGACATTTTGAAAGCGGCCAAGGCGACAGCCCTCTTTGTTACGCATGACCAACTGGAGGCCTTTGCCATCGGCGACCACATCGGCGTCATGCACGAAGGGCGCTTGCACCAGTGGGACGATGCGTTTGCGCTTTACCACCGACCCGCAACGCGGTTTGTAGCGGAATTCATCGGCCATGGTGTATTTCTGCCCGCCCGGCTGGTACGCGATGGGGACGGCGTGGTGGTGGATACGCCTGTGGGTATGTTGCGCGATCAGACGGAATGCCCGATGCCGGATGCCTACCCCGACGGTGTTTGCGAGTTGTTAGTGCGTGCAGACGATATCGTGCATGATGACGATGCCCCCACGCAAGCGACGATATTGCGTCGAGCGTTTAGAGGCGCCGAATTTCTCTACACCCTTCAGTTGGACAGTGGCCACACCGTGATGGCCCTGGTGCCATCGCACCACGACCACGCCATTGGGGACCGAATCGGCATCCGTGCGGAGGTTGACCATGTGGTCACATTCGCCAAAACGGCTTCCTCATCCTAGTTGCAACAGGCCCAGCCATGAATATTTTGTCCTCACTGCGCTACCTGGTGGCGCTCAATGAGCATAAGCACTTCGGGCGTGCAGCGCTGGCATGCCACATCACCCAGCCGGCCTTATCCAACGCCTTGCGTGCGCTGGAGGCTGAATTTGACGTCGTGATCGTTCACCGTGGCCGCACCTTCGCAGGGCTGACGCCGGAGGGCGAGCAGGTGCTTGCTTCGGCCCAGCGCATGCTGCACGAGCACCAATTACTGCAACAATCCCTCAAGAGCTCAGCCGACCGTCCGGCCGGTGAACTGACCATTGGCGCGGTGCCCACTGCCGTTCCGATTGCCGCGCGCTTTGCTGCCATGCTGCAAGCTCGCCACCCCGGCATCCTGCCTTCGGTTCTGTCACTCAGTTCATCGGAGCTAGAGAATCGGCTCGATAGCCTCTCGATTGACTTAGGGCTTGGCTACACCCAGCGCATGGGCCTGTCCGACGTGAAACTACGTGCCCTTCCACAATATACCGAACACTACTTCTTGCTGCGCCGCGCCCCTACTGCGCATGCGCTGGAACTAGAGGTCGGCGAAGCGATTTCGTGGCGTGACGCGTCCAAGCACCCACTCTGCCTGCTGACGCCCGAAATGCACAACCGCACCATCGTGAACGAGGCCTTTGCCACCGCCGGTTGCACGGTTACCGCGGTGATCGAGACCAATTCCATCCTTACCATGGCGCTCAGTGTGGTGGCAGGTCAAGTGTGCAGCATCATGCCTGGTGCGCTAGTGGCCGCTGTGCGGGGCTACCGTGAGTTGGAGGCGCTTCCCCTGGTCTCACCGCAAGTGCGCACGCCCATCGGCTTCATGACGCATGCGCTGGTGCGCCCCTCGCGCTGCATGCAGGCCGCGCTGGATCTGGCCCAGGACGGGCAGTGGCTGCGCCACGCCGCCACGCACAGCGGGCTACTGGTAGCCTGACGCGCCCTGCTCCCCACGCTTGCAGCAACAGTTTTGGTGTTGCGTTGCATCATTTAGTTTTTGAATGAAACTATGTTGCGAATCAATTGGATCGATTGCGCCTGACCTGTAACACTCCGCTGCGGCAATTTCAACAATAACGGAGACAAACATGTCAGGAATTCTCGACAAGGAACGGATCATCGCCGGGCCCGGATTCAATCGTTGGCTGGTACCGCCTGCAGCTTTAGCCATTCACTTGTGCATCGGCATGGCCTACGGCTTCTCGGTCTTTTGGTTGCCCCTGAGCAAGGCCTTGGGCATCAAGGAAGCGATTAAGTGTGGCCCCGACGTGGGCTTCTGGGGGCAGCTCTTTACCAGCAGTTGCGACTGGCAGATATCGACCTTGGGCTGGATGTATACCGCATTCTTTGTATTGCTGGGCTCTAGCGCCGCCATCTGGGGTGGCTGGCTGGAGCGCGCCGGGCCGCGCAAGGCAGGTGTGGTGTCGGCCGTCTGTTGGTGTGGCGGCATGCTGATTTCGGCATTCGGCGTTTACCAGCACCAATTTTGGCTGATGTTTCTAGGCTCAGGCGTCATTGGGGGCATCGGGCTGGGCTTGGGCTACATCTCGCCCGTGTCGACGCTCATCAAATGGTTCCCAGACCGCCGGGGCATGGCGACCGGCATGGCCATCATGGGCTTTGGCGGCGGTGCCATGATCGGCTCGCCATTGGCGGCAGACTTGATGAAGTTCTTTGCCACCCCCACCAATGTGGGCGTCATGCAAACCCTGGTCGTGATGGCGCTGGTCTACTTTGTATTCATGATGGCCGGTGCCTTTGGCTACCGCGTGCCAGAGACCGGCTGGAAGCCCGCAGGCTGGACACCACCACCAACCCAAGTCAACAACGCCATGATCACCCAGAAGCACGTGCACGTGAAAAAGGTCTGGGGCATTCCCCAGTTCTGGCTGATCTGGATGGTGCTGTGCATGAACGTGAGCGCGGGTATCGGTGTGATCGGCATGGCCTCGCCCATGTTGCAAGAGGTATTCGGCGGCTCGCTGATCGGGGTGGCCAAGAAGTTTGGTGAGTTGGACAAGGCCCAACTCGCTGCTATCGCGGGTGTGGCCGCCGGTTTTACGGCTCTATTGAGTTTGTTCAATATTGGCGGGCGTTTTTTCTGGGCCAGTCTGTCCGACAAGATGGGCCGTAAGGTCACCTACGTAGTGTTCTTTGTACTGGGTGGCTTGATGTACTTCAGCGTGCCTGGCAGCGCAGCCGCCGGCAGCATCGTGTTGTTCGTCGGTGCTTTTTGCGTGATTTTGAGTATGTACGGCGGAGGCTTTGCGACGGTGCCCGCCTACTTGGCCGACATCTTTGGCACGCAAATGGTGGGGGCCATCCACGGCCGCCTGCTGACCGCCTGGGCCACCGCCGGGGTGTTGGGCCCGGTCGTGGTGAATTACATGCGCGAATACCAACTCGGCCTGGGCATTCCACGGGAGCAGGTTTACAACCAGACCATGTATATCCTCGTTGGGATGTTGGTCGTGGGCCTGGTCTGCAATTTATTGGTTCGCCCTCTGGACAACAAATGGTTCATGACGGACGCTGAATTGGCCGCCGAAAAGAAACTCGCGCACGAACGTGCTACGGCCTCGGAAGTGGGCAGCAGCTCCAGTACCAGCGACGCTGTGCCCACCTTCGTGGTGGCACTCGCCTGGTTGGCAGTCGGCCTGCCCCTGGCTTGGGGCGTATACCGCACATTGCAAAGCGTTGCCAAGTTCTTCGCATAAATTGCCAGATACCTCAGGAAAACCATGACAGCATCGCCCCTCACCGCCCCGGTTGTCACAGTGGCACTTGCTACGGTAGACGACATGCGTGACCGCATTCGTCGCAAAAGCAAGCTCAAGGGCCGGCAGGCAGACGATGCTTCGCTAGCCGAGGTGCGGGCTCTTGTTGGCGCTGCACCCCACCGCCGTGACCTCCTGATCGAGCACCTGCACAAGCTCAACGACGCCTACCGCTGCCTGCACGACCGGCATCTGGTGGCCTTGGCCAAGGAAATGAATATTCCGATGGCTGAGGTGTACGAGGTCGCCACCTTCTACCACCACTTTGAAGTGGTGCGAGGTGATGAAGCCGTACCGCAATTGACCGTGCGGGTGTGCGATGGTCTGAGCTGTGAGATGGCCGGTGCACAGGACCTGCTGGCGGGCCTGCCTGACCTGCTGGGCACACAGGATGTACGGGTCATACCTGCGCCCTGTGTGGGCCGCTGCGAGCAGGCGCCGGTCGCGGTAGTGCATCAGCGCCCCGTGCCTCTGGCAACACTTGAAAAAATTTCCCTAGAGGTCAACAAGGCTGTAGCCCTCGAATATACTGCCCATGATGCTACAGACTTTGTAGCAGTCTCCTATGTCGAACGTTCCGTATCGCCCGTGCCCCACGCGATTGAAGTAGCTCCGGGCTACTGCGGTTACGACACCTACCGCGCCAACGGCGGTTACGCACTGGCCGCCGCTCTGGTCAACAACGAGCAGGACGCAGAGCCCGTGATTGTGGCCCTGGAAAACTCGGGCCTGCGCGGGCTTGGCGGTGCAGGCTTCCCTGCGGGGCGCAAATGGCGCATCGTGCGCGAGCAGGCGCAGGCCGCCGAGCGCCGGGCCGCCCCAAGCGAGGCGACGGGCCCCTGGGGGGGCAGCGGACCTCGCGCAGCGGGGGAGCGTGGGGGCCATGTCCTGATGGCGGTGAATATTGATGAGGGTGAGCCTGGCACCTTCAAGGATCGCACCTACCTGGAGCGTGATCCACACCGCTTTCTGGAAGGCATGCTGATTGCTGCCCAGGTGGTGGGTGTGGATGCCTGCTACATCTACCTGCGCGACGAATACCACGGCTGCCGCGCGCTTCTTGAAACAGAGCTGGCCAAACTGCGTGCCCATCCGCCCTGCCCGCTACCTGTGATTGAGTTGCGCCGCGGTGCCGGGGCCTATATTTGCGGCGAAGAGTCCGCCATGATCGAGAGTATTGAAGGCAAACGGGGTGAACCGCGCATGCGTCCCCCCTACATTGCGCAGGTCGGCCTCTTTGGCCGCCCTACGCTTGAGCACAACTTCGAGACCCTCTATTGGGTGCGAGACATCGTTGAGAAGGGCGCTGACTGGTTTAGCGGCTTCGGACGCAATGGCCGCAAGGGTTTGCGCTCCTTCAGCGTGAGCGGGCGGGTCAAGACGCCTGGCGTCAAGCTGGCACCCGCCGGTATCTCGGTGCGTGAACTCATCGACGAATACTGCGACGGCATGGCGGACGGCCACACGTTGTATGCCTATCTGCCCGGTGGCGCATCGGGCGGCATCTTCCCGGCCAGCCTGGGCGACGTGCCGCTGGACTTTGATACTTTGCAGCCGCATGGCGGCTTTATTGGCTCGGCGGCGATCATCGTGCTCAGCCAACACGACAAGGCACGCGACGCGGCCCTGAACATGATGCGCTTCTTTGCCCACGAGAGTTGCGGCCAATGCACGCCCTGCCGCGTGGGCACGGACAAGGCGGCCCGTTTGATGCAAGCGCCGGTGTGGGACAACCAGACACTGGAAGACCTGAACATTGTGATGACCGACGCCTCCATTTGCGGTCTAGGGCAGGCGGCTCCAAACCCGGTGCGCTGCGTCCAAAAATACTTTGCACACGAGGTGAGCTAAATGAATGCCCCAACGCGGCTTAACGAAGTGACCCCGCAAACCGTGGAGTTCACGCTCGATGAGAAGACCATCCACGCTTTTGAGGGAGAAACCATCCTCAAGGCCGCCAAGCGCCACGGCATTGATATTCCCCACCTTTGCTACAAGGACGGCTACCGGGCTGACGGCAATTGCCGTGCTTGCGTGGTCGAGATCAAGGGTGAACGCACGCTGGCGCCGAGCTGCTGCCGCAGTGCGACCGCTGGCATGGAGGTGCAAGCCAACAGCGCGCGCGCCGTCAAGAGCCAAAAAATGGTGCTGGAGATGCTGCTGTCCGACATGCCGGATACCGGCTACAAGTGGAACGCGTCAGACGAGTCGCAACAACACGGAGAACTGAGCGACTGGGCCGCGCGAATGGACGTAAACGTGCGCCCCGAGCTCAAGGCATTGCGCCGCGCACAACCCAAGGCCGACATCTCCCACCCGGCCATGGCCGTGAACCTGGACGCTTGTATCCAGTGCAACCGCTGTGTGCGCGCCTGTCGCGAGGAGCAGGTCAACGATGTCATCGGCTATGCGATGCGTGGCGCGCACAGCGAGATCGTCTTCGACTTGAATGACCCGATGGGCGACAGCACCTG
>JBBQBG010000059.1:0-16609 GCA_038317285.1 Burkholderiales bacterium
CTTCCAGATCGACGTCACGCTTGCCGGTCTGCAGGGTTTCCTGACCCGGACCGTGGCCTTGCACCTCGGCGGACGGCGAGTAAACGCGCATCAATTCAAAAGGTATGCGAAAGCTTGCACCATCCGAAAAACTGACCTCCAATACACGCGACTGGCCATGGACCGTCAGCGCCTGGGGCGTCGGAGCGCCTGCTTTCAAACCAGCCATAGGTGAGATCCGTTAAAACCGGGCAGACACATTGACATGCAGTTTCTGGTCGCCAGCCTGCGGAAAACCGGACCCTGCCACATAAGGCAGGCCACTGCCCGTGAACACACGACCAAAGTCGGCAGTCACGGTGATCGCAGGCAAGCTGTAACGCAAACCCACGCCAGCGCTCGACAAGGAATCGTTTGCCGGTTTCGGGTTGCCATTGGGGTTCTTGTTGCCCAACCAACCTGCATCAACGAATCCCAGCAGGCGGAGCCCTGGAACCAGCTCTGGCGTGGTCAACTCGGTCGATAAAAGCAATCCTGTGTCGCCAGCGATCAACCGCTCTCCGGTACCGCGCACCGACGTAGCTCCCCCCAAACCAAACTGCTCTCCGGAAATCAGTGCGTCGTTGCTAAACTGAAACTGGCCACGCATGCCCCAGAGCCAGCCGTTTCCAACATTGGTCAGGTAGTTGGCACCACCCCGTAGGACTTTCCAATCGACAGTGGAAACACGCGGGTCTTCTGATTGGTAAGAGAGTAAATCGTTGCCCGAGCCACCAGACACGTTTGCGGAAAAATCGACGTTATAGCCCCACGCTGCAGCATCGGATTCCATTTTGGCGGTATAGCCCAGGGTCAACGGTCGGCTACGCCGGACTCTTTGACCCAATAACGGTACGCCATTGATTTGGGTCACGTCGAACTGTTTGTCATCTATACCAAGACCAACATAGCTGCGGTAACCACCGTCGGGCGGCAGGTAGTGGTTGTAATTGAGACCAAAGGTCTGGCCCGCACCGGTGCTGCTGAATGTGCCGAAATTGCCGACCACATCCGAATGCGTGTAGCTCACGCCCACAACTCCGCCTAGTCGATACATAGGGATGCGGTAGTTGAGACCCAACTGCCGCACGTCGGAGGGGCGCTCCAAAGAGGTTGTATAGGCGGCCGTCAGTTGGTGGTCCAGATCAAACAGATTCGAATGGGAACCCGAAAAGGTCAGGCGATCGTTCCCCGTGGCGCTTGAACCGGTGTTGCTTTCACCGATGGAGAAATTCCATGGCTTTGACTCTTTGACGACAATGCGTGCGTCGATCTTGTCGGCGTCCTCCGACTCTTTCAAAGCCACCTGCAACTGCTTGCCCTGCGATTCGTTGGCGATAGCGGTTTGAACCGCAAGCGTCCGAAAATTGGGCGCTGTGCCTTCTTTCAACTCAGGAAGGCTGGCACGGATATTGGATTCGCTAAAACGCGCGCGCCCTTCCACTGTCACTTTACCGATCACAAACTTCACGATATTGAGCGTAACTGCCTTGCCCACTTCTTGCGGCGGTAGCGCGACGCGGTACAAGGTGTAGCCCTTGTCTTTGAGCGCAGCCTCCAACGCACTGGTGGCTTTCTGCAAGGTTTCAATCGTTGCATCGGTCCGCAGGTAAGGAGCCAACACACGCGTGGCCTCGCCATCGGCCAGCGGGTTGTCACCCGTAATGTCAAATCCACGGATGACGAAGGTTGGAGTTGCAGGCTGCGGGAGGGATGCCCCAGCGGCAGGTTGGCTCTGCTGAGCACCAACGGCAACGGGCCAAGTTATGGCACAGGACATCAGTGCCAGCGAAGCGGCTCGGCACCACAGGAGCGACGATTCGATAGTAGAAGAGTGCGGGCTATACAACATATTTATCTGCACTGGTTGGACGAACGGATACGGTTCTCATTCAGCAAACTTGTCAACATGGGATGTAGGCTGTTAGGCATGGGCGTGCGATCAAACTCCAGGAACAAAGGTGTAAGCAGCGGCCTTACCGTATTTCCATCGATGCCAGCAAAGCCGGTTTCACCACGCCCTAAATGCAGGGTCTGCTGGCCGGTTACCACTTCAATGTGTCCGTCGCGGACAAAAACAAACAGTCCTTCCTGTCCATCGTCAACCGCCCCTTCTGCAAAGAGCTGCTTGGTATCCACCACCACACCATCCGGACGCGGCAAATTTTGTAAAGTGGGGCCCCCTAAGGGTCGAATTTCGTTGGGGCCTACAAACAATCCTTGACCCGACTGCAGAACTTGAAGTGCCGTTTGGCCGGTGGGGGTAACCTCAATCGTACCCAGCCAGGTAAACAAACTGCAGCCGGCGTCCGTCGCGCAATCCAAGTCCAGGCCCGTGCCGCGTATTCCAATGGTGGCGGTTGGCGTGGTGAAGCCGACATTGCGTGTGTTCGCCTTGCCAATCAAACCTGTTAATGCGCGAAGAGAACCGCGCAACAGGGATACCAGGAAACGCCCGTCCTTGGGGTTTTTCTCATCGAACACAAAGCTATCGACCCTGAACCGCGTTATCGGACCCAATGTCAGCCTGCTGTCGTCCCGAAACGCCAGAACTGCATTGGCGCTGGAGCCGGTTTCAACAACATCACCGGGGTAGACGCTGCCGCCGGGCACTACGCGCCTGCGCACGCCACCAGAATCCAGTGCGTTGATTTCACCCGAAGCGGAGACCAACTTCGCACTTGCCTGCACAGCGTTTTCGCGCGGTTTCTCGTTGATCTGCCCGGATTCTGTTTTGCATTCCGTTGTGCATATCCGGGCATCAAAGTCCGTCCCACGAATACCCAAGGTAGCAGTCTTGCTAACGACACGCGCTGCGTTGGGTGCATTCTTGGAAATCAATCCCGTGATCGCTCGAAAACCTCCGCGCAACAACTGCATCACCATGCTGTTGTCAGGCGCGCTATCTTTAAAGTTGTACTGCTGGATCACCATCTCGGAGTTGGGGCGGACGGTCATGCGCGTACCGTCCTGCAGCTTCACGATGGCAGACGCCCCGTCGGCGGTCGTCAAACGGTCGCCTTGCTTAAGAGTTAAGCCCTTGCCCAGGGTGCGCGGGCCTTGCCCTTCTGACTGCGCAAAGCCGACGCCGCGTGCGAATTCGACCTCGCCAATGGTTTGTGCCCGCGCTGTGCCGCCCATGCATAGAAATCCCGCTGCCACTAACAATAGCGATCCAGAGACCCAAGTCTGGTAGTGGCTCTTTTGGCCTTTAAAGTTATCGGTCAGGGACGGCATGTTTCACCCTCCAAAACCAATTCGTTTTTGTTCTTGTCCTTGCCCGGTTTGCCATCACTTTGGTCCAACAAAGCGATTTCAAATTTATCCAGGAATGTGGTGACCAGATTGGTTTGCACGACTGCATTCGATAATTGAACGACGTCGTTGGATGGCGCTGCCGGCGGTGGTGGCGTGACCGGCGGGATCGGAATAGTTGGCGCTATCGGGATCGTAGGTATTGTCGGAGCACCATTAGGGTTCGAGGCCAACGGTGGCGGGCTGACAGGGACGCCTGCCACCTTATAAGTCACAGGCAGTGCGCCCGAAGCTGCTCCAGGGCCCAATGTCATGGTGCCGCCAACCACTGCGGTGACACCTGCCGCGCCGTAAACGATGCTGTTCTGGGTCAGGTTGTTTGCGGCATTGAGTTCGACAGAACCGCCCGACGAATAAACCAGCCCGTTCAAAGTCATGTCCCCGGAACTGGTGAGATTCGTGGCGGTCAACACAATATTTCCGCCTGCGGACACACCGCCAGACCCTACGGTCAATGGGCTGTTCGCGGTTATGGAAGTACGGCCAGAAGACTTGACAGTCTTGGTCGTTATTGCACCGATATTTGATACCACGACGTTGCCACCTGCATTGTTGATATCCAAAGTGCCCAGCGCACCTACATTGGTCAACTCTACGTTCCCGGAACTGGTGTTGGTGGCAATGAACGAGCCAATGCGATTACCAGCATCGTTGAGCACGGTTCCACTGCTTGAACTGGTCTTCAGGGATTCAGCCGTAATACCTCCCAACTGCGTAATGGAACCGTTGGTGGCAGTCAGGGACACCATTGGTGCCTTGAGATTGCTGAAGACAATTCCCCCTGTTGATGTCAAAACATCAATCGTCGACACGTCTATGCTTCCACCCGTCTGGTTAAACGGGCCAACGACCTTTAACAAGCCCCCGCTGACGGCCCCGCCGGTTTGGTCATAGCCTGCAATATTGAGGCCATCGCTCACTTTCAACGTACCACCACTGACAATAATAGGGCTGCCACTGGTTAGCGACTTCAGACTGGTGGTTTCAAAAAAAGCTCCGAACACGATGGGGCCCGCGCCCGCTGGAATAATCACATTGGCCACGTTGGCACCATCGGGCAAGGCGTCCCAATTTCCGGCGCTGCCCCACCAACTGTTATTCGAACCGCCAGTCCAAGTCGAGGTAGCCCTTTGCGTAACAGTCCCAACATTGCCACCAATGATGGGCACTGCGTAACCATAGACAGGCTTACCGCCGGAGGTCAAGATCCCAGTTACGGTCACGGCCCCTGCAGTGACCAGCTTACCGGTGCCTACGTTCTTGTCGTCGAGTGTCAAAGATCCAATGGTCAACACGGCACTGGAAGTAAGATCCCCATCTATCGCACCCCCGGTTATGGTGGGAGAAATCACGCCAGATAGACTGATGCCAGTATTGCCGTCATAAACCTTGGATACCGATCCATTGAAGGTGGTGGACGACAGGGTCAATGACGGTGCAGCGGCGACTATCACCCCGTTCCCCGTGCCCAATAGTGCGGAGCCGTAGGTTGCGTTGTACTGTTTGAACGCCATACCAGTTGGGAATGAACTACCAGCAATGACGGGCACGTAGACCAGCCATCGCCCGGTCCCTGGAGAAACGGATGTGGTTCCTACGTTAACCGTACCAGTAGTGGTCGACAAGACAATAGCGTCGCCGCCCACGTTCGTTGTGATGCTGCCGGTGCTACCGGGTAATGAAATTCCTGACGACGCAAAGAGCCTCACCCCACCACCTATAGCAGAAATGATTGGACTTGTCCCGGATATCGAGCCACTCGTGGACGTCATATCCACTCCACCTGCGCTGGTACTGATCGACCCAGCCTGCACAATGTTTCCTGTGGCCTTTACGTTAAGCGAATCCGCACTAACGTAACCGACAGTCAAAGCCGGGCTGTTTTTGACATCCACTGCGCCGGCGCTGGTCACCGTCAGGTTATTCAAATTATTGGAGGCATTGTTCAAGGTCACGCTGCCGGTACCCGCTATGACGGTCAAACCGCCACCCGCAAGCGCCATAGCGCCAGACTGTGTAATGGCGCCATTGTTTGACTTCAACGTCATCGACCCATTAAATGTAGTGGCACCGGTAGCGAAGCTGCCGGCATTCGCAAAAGTGACGGATCCGGTGCCTGCGCTAGACACATTGAACGTGCCAACCGAATTGGAGTCATTGAACAGCGCGGCGCTACTGGCCGAAATCACCGACAGACTGCCGGCAGTGATTGCTTCGATCGGCGAAGTACCTTGCGTAATGGAGCCTGTGCTTATCAAGGAAACCGAACCCGACCCAGCATTGACCGCATCGCTGATCTGGATGGTGGGCCCATCCAAAGTAATAGCCCCACCGCTGGTGCTCACACCCGTCACGCTGCCCACTGTGCCAACCGTGAAAGCCGAAGCTCCTTTGTAGCTAAACCCGCCTCCGGAAACAGAGGCCGCAATCGTAGAGACGCTGTTACCGTTATTGAGGGAGACCGGCCCCCCCGCGGTCACTTCCAAAGAACTAGCACTGATACCGCCAGAAGTCTGGGCAATACTGCCGCCGGAATTTAGCTTTAAGGAACCAATACCTAAACCGACGGAAGCCCCAAGCGACATGCTCCCGTTAGTGGATATCAAGGATAAATTATTGCTCGTACCGCTGATCGCCGCCGAAACCGTAAGGTTGTCTATAGCGGTCACCGACACATTGGTGGAGCCCAATGCGGCGTTAAGGGAGGTAACGTTCAACGTTCCGGCTCCTGGAGATGTGAAGTTGGGAGAACCCGTCACATTAAAAGTGGCGCCTGAAACAATGTCGATGTTGTTCGGATCTAGCAACCACATCCCCGTCGCGCCAAGGGCAGCGCGCGTGTCAACTTGTGCATCGACAACCAACAATGATTGTTTGCCGGACGTCTCCACAAACCCGCCATCGCCACCGCGCAAACCACCTCGGGCAGAAATGGAACCGTGGGCACGGGTCGTGTCGTCCGCCCACAAAATGACCTTGCCACCATTGCCGTTGTCAGTTGCATCCGCTTTGATGGACGCCTGCGGTCCGAAATATACGAAATTGGCGTTTTGGATATCGGGATTCTTGCCTTGGTAATCCCCGCCTACGCGTACACTGCCACCGCTCTGAGCGCCTGACACGTCAATTACGGCTTGATCGGTCACCGCCACACGGTCGCCCAATACGTCGACGCTGCCGCCTGTGGTGCCGGTGGCAATTATCTTGCCAGCGCCTTCGACAAACGCATCGCCACTCGCCTTGAGTACAACCTTGCCGCCCTCCAGGCTGGCGCGGGTCGCTTGAATCAGCCCACTATGGCGCAGTGTGCCGGCGAAAATGCCGACCGCCTCGCCCTTCAAGGTTCCAAGGTTTACAGCCTGATCGGTCGGTGCCTGAACCTGCAGCTTGATGCCTTCCAGCCCCCGGCCCGTGATTTCGATTTGCTGTCCGGCAGCCAAAATGGTGGTTCCATTGGGCGTCTGAATTAAGGCGTCCTTGCTAGTATCCACGTTGGCGCCTAGCAGTACCACGTCTCCGCTTCGCGCCAGAATGTTCCCCTGCACCGACACGCCGCTCGTTGCACCAGCACCATCACCAAAGCGCGAGCGCCCGGCCAATGCATCTGCATCCGACATGCGCAAACTAGAGGCAGTAAAACCCGCGGTATCGACCAACGCTCCTGTGCCAACTGCTATGCCGGACTGGTTAACCAGCACTACATTGCCATTGCTGGAAAGCGTGCCGAAAATAGCCGAAGGCGTATTGGTGACTACCCGATTAATGACGGTGCTGACAGAGTTCGGCTGCTGGAAATAGGTCGTGTTGCCAGTGGGGATGGAGAAACTCTGCCAATTGATCGCTGAATGGTTGGTTCCCGCTCCGTTTTGCGTAGTAACCAGTAATTGGTTGCCTGTGGTAACCATCGTCGCCTGCCCGACAACCGCGACACCGCCTGTCGGGTTAGCGAACGCATGGCCCGTCATGGCGCCCCAAGCCATTGCAACCCCGAGCGCCAGCGCACTCAAATGGATGAGAAGACTTGATGGGGTTTGGCGTGCGCTGCCCTGGCTTGCGCCGCTGGATCGTCCGCGCCCCGAGTCAATTTCCGCGACTGCCACCATGGCACCCAGAGAATCGTTCCATACGGTCCGATAAACATGGTTGAGTGAAGCACGAGAACTCATGATGTAACTCCAAAAAGCGTCCAGCCACGGCCCCAGAGGAGCGCTTTAATGATTAAATCACAACACCTTCTGCCGTAAGCCTGAATTTAGGGCACTCCAAGCGTTCACGTATCAGCCTTGTAACCCAATGGATACATTTCGCAACACACTGCTGGATTGGCCCCATGCGGCACCCACGTCCGCCACCCATACCCTGGTAGATGCCGACTTCATCCGGAGCATGGAACTGGGCCCTCAAAAATGGTGGCAAGCTTGGCAAGCGCAAAGATTGGCGGAACTGCTCATGTGGGTTGGGCACGAAAACCTGTCACCCCTGCCCATCCAGCGCCGGGAAGACTTTCGCGTACAGTTTACAGCGCGGCCGGTCCGATCGCCACCAGAACATGGCAAATTGGCGCAAGTCCACAGTTCGGGCTCAACGGGCTTCCCTATTACGTTTTGGCGCTCAGAACTGGCCATACGGATCAACTTCAGTCACTACTTGGCAGACCACCGGCGCCAGGGCCGCGACCTGCACGCCTCGCTTGCCGTCATTACAGACATGCCGGACATACACACCGGCAGCCATAGCCCAGTGGCAGGTGAACCATGGATATACCCCGGTGCACAACGCGTACGCAACGCAGCGCAGTTCACGATGCTCGAGCATGCGCAATGGATTTGTCAACAGGCACCATCCTACTTGGCAACCACCCCCGCCACCTTGTCGAACATCCTCTCGTTAATTGAACTGAACCAGTTGGATGCACCGCGGATTGCGCAGATCATGACTTCGTCCGGCATCGTTACACCCGAGTTGCGAATGCGGACGCGCCGAGTCTTTGGAGCCAGCATCCGCGACCGCTATGCCTGTGACGAGCTCGGCCCCCTCGCCTTCCAGTGCCCGGAAAGCGACGACTACTACCATGTAGCCGTGGCCAACGCCATCGTCGAAACGGTGGCGCCAGACGGACAACTTGTTCCCGCTGGGGTTTGTGGCAACCTGTTGGCCACTGGACTGCACCAATGGGCCAGCCCGGCGTTGCGCTATGAACTGGGGGAAATGGCAGCTATGCACCCCCACTGCCCCGCTTGTGGCGTCTGTGTGCCGACGCTGAGCCAGTTGACGGGCCGCAAGCAAACCCCGGCCCACTCACCCACGGGGGTGGCGACATGAGCTGGCCCAACGATGTGGAAGGTGCGACCATCCAGCGCGTGGTGGACGCCCAAGCTTTCTTAGCCTTGGAACGCAGCGGCTTGAACACTATTGCCGAATGGCAAACCCTGCAGTTGAATGCCTTGACCCAATGGTTGCTTGAGCAAGTGCCTTGGTGGCGTGAAAGGATAGCTGCAGGCGTTGATGCTGCTCGCTGGGGAGCGATCCCTATTCTGAGCCGTTTTGAATTGCGAAACATGGTTGCGCTGCACGGCGCCGCGCTCGTACCAGCCCATCACGGCGCGGTGTCAGGCGCTCAACGCAACGGCACCCAAACGGGCGGTGCGGCTGGAGCCCACTACTTCGTATCCGCACTTGCTCAGCGTTTGATCAACCATGCGTTTTACGCCGACCATCAGCGCCAAGAGCGGAACCCTTTTCTGCCACACGCCTGCATTGCCGACGACATACCGCTTCACAGTGGGGAACATGTCGTGAGTGAGGCGTCCCTAACGCACGCCCAGGGGCCGCAAGCCTTGCGCAATGTGGATCTGTTTACCAAAGCGCAGCACATGCGCTGGATTGCACAGCAACAACCCACTTACCTGACGGTACGACCGGACTGGTTTGAAGTGGCCATGGTGCACGCGGTGGCCAACAAACAGCCACTACCGGAAATACGCCAATTGTTAACTTTTGGTGCCACCGCCACCGACAGCCTGCGGCGCAAAGCGCGCCAGTGGCTGGGCGCCAGCGTGCGCCACCGCTACACCAGCCCAGAATGTGGGCCACTGGCCTTCCAATGCCCGGGCAGCGACGCATACCACCATGTCGCCGTGGGCAATGTCAAACTTGAAGTGGTAGACGACGCTGGGCAGTTGCTGCCCGGTGCCAGTGATGACGCGACAGCGATGCCAGGCCGTGTATTGGTCACTGCCTTGCACCAGTACGCCACGCCCTTGTTGCGCTACGACACAGGCGACGTTGCCGCGCTGCATGCCGGCTGCCCGGGTTGCGGGTTAGCCGTGCCTGCGCTGTCCAAGCTACGGCAAAACGTATAGCAGGCGCTTGGCTGGCGGACTTAAACCAGCACCCGCTCTATCCCACCCGCATTAGCCGTCGCCACATACTCGGGCAGCCATTCCTTGCCCAGAATCTGGTTCGCCATTTCCACAACGATGTAATCCGCTTCGAGCAGGCCGGATTTCAAATCGTCCTGGTAGCGGTTCAGACCCATCAGGCAGCTGGGGCAGGATGTCAGAATTTTGACGTTCTGGTCCGCCTGCACGGCACCGCTGTCGCGCAGCGTTGCTTCGCCCTTGCGAATTTCCTCCTCCTTGCGAAACCGGATCTGGGTGGATACATCGGGGCGCGACGTGGCCAGGCCGCCGCTCTCGCCGCAGCAGCGTTTGCTTTCCAGCACGCCGTCACCCACCAGCGCCTTGACCGTCTTCATCGGCTCTTGCAGCTTCATAGGGCTGTGGCAGGGGTCGTGGTACAGGTAGCCGCCACCCTTGGCTGCGCCGAGGGTGATGTTCTTTTCCAGCAGGTATTCGTGGATGTCGACGATGCGGCAGCCGGGGAAAATCTTCTCAAATTCATAGCCTTGCAACTGGTCATAGCAGGTGCCGCAGCTCACCACCACGGTCTTGATGTCCAGGTAGTTCAGCGTATTGGCGACCCGGTGGAACAGCACGCGGTTGTCGGTGATGATCTTCTCGGCCTTGTCAAACTGGCCCGAGCCGCGCTGCGGGTAACCGCAGCACAGGTAGCCCGGCGGCAACACGGTTTGCACACCGGCATGCCACAGCATGGCCTGCGTGGCCAAGCCCACCTGGCTGAACAGCCGCTCCGACCCGCAACCGGGGAAGTAGAACACCGCCTCGGTCTCGGCCGTCGTAGTCTTGGGGTTGCGGATGATGGGTACGTAGTCCTTGTCCTCAATATCCAGCAGGGCACGGGCCGAGCGCTTGGGCAGGTTGCCCGGCATCTTCTTGTTGATGAAGTGGATGACCTGTTCTTTCACCGTTGGCGTGCCCACAGTGGCCGGAGGCGCCTTTGTTTGCTTGCGTGCCAGCACATTCAGCACACGGTTTCCCAGGCGCTGGGCCTTGAAGCTCAAGCGTGTAGCGGTGCGGGCAATGGCGATCGCATTCGGGCTGGCCGTGCCGATGAACCAGGCCTGGAACTCGGCCGCCGGGCGGTACGACTTCTTGCCCATCTTGCGCAACAGGTTGCGCATGTTCATGGTTACATCGCCAAAGTCGATGTCGACCGGGCACGGCGTCAAACACTTGTGGCAGACCGTGCAGTGGTCGGCCACGTCTTCGAATTCTTCCCAGTGCTTGATGGAGACGCCGCGGCGCGTCTGCTCTTCGTACAAGAAGGCCTCTACCAGCAAAGAAGTCGCAAGGATCTTGTTGCGCGGGCTGTAGAGCAGGTTGGCGCGCGGCACATGGGTGGCGCACACCGGCTTGCATTTGCCGCAACGCAGGCAATCCTTGACCGAATCGGCGATGGCGCCGATATCGCTCTGCTGCATGATCAGCGACTCATGGCCCATCAGGCCAAAGGATGGCGTGTACGCGTTGGTCAAATCCGCCCGCGCAGGAAAGCTATCAACAGAATGGGCCTCTAGCCCTCGTGCACTCTGCACGAGATGCTCCTGATTTCGTAGCAACTTGCCTTTGTTGAAGCGCCCTTCGGGATCCACCTTGGCCTTGTAATCGGTAAACGGCTGCAACTCAGCATCGGTCAAAAATTCCAGCTTGGTGATGCCAATGCCGTGCTCGCCCGAAATCACGCCGTCCAGTGAACGGGCCAGCGCCATGATGCGCTTGACCGCGCCGTGGGCGGCCTGCAGCATCTCGTAGTCGTCGCTGTTGACGGGGATGTTGGTGTGCACGTTGCCATCACCAGCGTGCATGTGCAGCGCCACCCAAACGCGGCCCTTGAGCACGCGCTGGTGGATGGCCGTGCATTCTTTGAGAATGGCCTCGAACGCGGCCCCGGTGAAGATGCCTTGTAGCGGTGTGCGCAATTGCGCCTTCCAGCTGGCGCGCAGGCTGTGGTCCTGCAATTGCGCGAACAAGCCTTCCACGCCCTCCAACCAGCCTTGCCACTGGGCGCGCACATCGGCGATCAGCGCCAGCGCTTGTGCCACACGGTCTTCCAGCAGCTCGGCCGCTGGTATAGCGTTTGCGTCGTCCGTCTTACCCAAGGGCAGACTGCCGTTGGCAAAGAATTCCGTCAGCGCGTCGCAAAAGGCCAGCTTATTGCGCAGGCTTAGCTCGATATTGATGCGCTCAATGCCGTCGGTGTACTCGGCCATGCGCGGCAGCGGGATGACCACGTCTTCATTGATCTTGAAGGCATTGGTGTGCCGCGATATGGCGGCCGTCTTCTTGCGGTCCAGCCAGAATTTCTTGCGCGCCTCGGGGCTGATGGCGATGAAGCCTTCGCCTGACCTAGAGTTGGCAATGCGCACGACTTCCGACGTGGCGCGGGCCACGGCGTCGGCATCGTCGCCGGCTATATCGCCAAACAGCGCCATCTTGGGTAGGCCACCGCGCTTGCTCTTGGTGGCATAGCCCACGGCCTTCAGGTAGCGGTCGTCCAAATGCTCCAGGCCCGCCAGCAACACACCGCTGCGCTTTTGCTCGGCGAACATGAAGTCAATGATTTCAACGATGCTGGGCACGGCGTCCTTGGCATTGCCGAAGAACTCCAGGCACACGGTGCGTGTGTGGGTCGGCATTTTGTGCACCACCCAGCGGGCGCTGGTGATCAGGCCATCGCAGCCTTCTTTCTGAATGCCCGGCAGGCCGCTCAAAAACTTGTCGGTGACGTCCTTGCCCAAGCCCTCTTTGCGGAACGACGCACCGGGTATGTCCAGCCGCTCAGTACGCAGCTTGGTCTTGCCGTCTGCCTTGAAATACTGCAAATCAAAACTGGCCACGTCCGCGTCATGGATCTTGCCCATGTTGTGGCCTACGCGGGTCACTTCCAGCCACTCGGCCTGCGGCGTCACCATTCGCCAGCTGGCGAGGTTGTCCAGCGCGGTGCCCCACAGCACGGCCTTCTTGCCGCCGGCATTCATCGCGATGTTTCCGCCAATGCAGGAGGCCTCTGCCGATGTCGGGTCCACCGCAAACACATAGCCACCACGCTCGGCGGCATCGGCCACGCGCTGGGTCACTACGCCGGCCTCGGTCCAGACCGTAGCCACTTCACGGTCCATGCCGGGCAAGACCTTCATTTCGACCTCGGTCATGGCTTCGAGCTTCTCGGTGTTGATGACAGCGCTCTTCCACGTCAGTGGGATGGCACCACCGGTATAACCCGTGCCGCCGCCACGCGGGATGATGGTCAGGCCCAGGTCGATGCAACCCTTGACCAGGCCGGCCATCTCTTCTTCAGAATCGGGAGTCAACACGACGAACGGGTATTCCACGCGCCAGTCGGTGGCATCGGTCACGTGGGACACGCGCGACAGACCGTCAAATTTAATGTTGTCCTTGGCCGTCAATTTGACCAAGGCCTTTTGGGTCTTGCGCCGCAACGCGCCCATGGCAATGGATGCGGCGTTAAAGGCCTCTACTGCCGCGCTAGCAACCGACAGCAGCTCCCCCACCATGGCATCGCGCTCGGGGTCCGTGTCGGGGGTGCGGCGTTTTTCGACTTCGTGCAGGCGGTGGTGCAAGGCGTCGACCAGCAGGGCCCGTCGTTTGGGGTTGTCCAGCAAATCGTCCTGCAGATACGGATTGCGCTGCACCACCCAGATGTCGCCCAGCACCTCGTACAGCATGCGGGCCGAACGGCCGGTGCGGCGCTCACCGCGCAGTTGGTTCAACAGGCCCCAAGCGCGCTCACCCAGCAGGCGGATCACAATTTCGCGGTCGGAGAACGAGGTGTAGTTGTATGGAATCTCGCGAATGCGCTCTTGCACATGGGGTTGTGTGCCGGGTGCCGACAGGAGGTGATTGAGCGAGGTGGGTGCGTTCATCGGGCTGTACTTTGCAATCTTGGCGACCTGTGGGGCCACAGGGGCAGGAGGAAGATGTTACCGCAGTGCAGCAAACACCTGCGCCGCGCAGTGGCAAGCTCTCTGGTAGGCAAATCTGGGCAAAAATCCACACGTCCGGTCTAGTGGAAATCACCGAGCGCAGTTGCGTGGCGTATCAGTTTTAATCAGACCGACACACAGCACCGCTAACATCGCGCGTTTGCCCTCACAAAAGGATCACCCATGAAACTCAAACTCGTCGCGCTGGCCTTTGCCGCCGCATGCTCGCTCTCTGCCCAGGCGCAGACCGAAATCCAATGGTGGCACTCCATGACCGCCGTGAACGGCGAATGGGTCAATGACCTGGCCAAGGAGTTCAACGCCAGCCAGAAGGACTATCGTGTCATGCCCACCTTCAAGGGCAGCTACGACGAGTCCATGACCGCCGCCGTGGCGGCCTTCCGTGCCGGCAACGCACCCCACATCTTGCAAGTTTTTGAAGTGGGCACGGCCACCATGATGGCCAGCAAGGGCGCTGTGGTGCCGGTTGGCAAGGTGATGACCGATGCAGGGTATAAGTTCGACCCCAAGGTGTACATCCCCGCCGTGGCCGGTTACTACACCTCGCCCGCCGGCCAGATGCTGAGCTTCCCGTTCAACAGTTCTACCACGGTCTTCTACTACAACAAAGACGCGTTCAAGGCGGCTGGTCTGGATGCAGACAAGGCACCCGCTACCTGGGGCGAGGTCGCACTGGCAGCGGCCAAGCTCAAGGCCAACGGCCACAAGTGCCCGATTTCCATTTCGTGGCAGGGCTGGACCCAGCTCGAAAGCTTTTCTGCATGGCACAACGTGGAATTTGCCAGTAAGCAAAACGGTTTGGCCGGGCTGGACGCGCGGATGAAGATTAACTCGCCCCTGCATGTGCGCCACATCGACAATCTGGCCAACATGGCCAAGCAGGGCCTGTTCGTCTACAAGGGCCGTGGCAATGTGCCAGAGGCCAGTTTTGTTTCGGGCGAATGCGCCATGATGACCACCTCCAGCGGCTTCTATGGCAACGTAAAGAAAAACGCCAAGTTCGCCTTCGGCCTGGCGCCCCTGCCCTACTACCAGGACGTGCCCGGCGCGCCGCAGAACACCGTGATCGGTGGCGCCAGCCTGTGGGTCATGTCGGGCAAGAAGGCCGAAGAATACAAAGGCATTGCCAAATTCTTCGACTTCCTGTCCCAGCCCGAAGTGCAGTCCGCCAGCCACAAGCGTACCGGCTACCTGCCCATCACCACCGCGGCTTTCCAGTTGACCGAAAAATCGGGTTTTTACAAAGAAAATCCTGGCACCGATGTCGCCGTGAACCAAATGGTGCGCAAGGTGACTGACAAATCACGCGGCATACGCCTGGGCAATTACGTCCAAATCCGGGCCATAGAGGATGAGGAACTCGAACAGGTCTGGGCCGGAAAAAAATCCGCTAAGGAAGCGCTGGATTCCATCGTCAAGCGCGGCGACGAACAGCTGGAACGCTTCGAAAAAGCGAACAAACAGAAGTAAAAGTGATTACCCGCAAGCAGCATTGAGCCGTGGAAAAGCGCGTCGTATTCAAATCTTTGTGGTTGCCCTGGGTGCTGATTGCTCCCCAGGTGGTCGTGATCGCCGTGTTTTTCTTCTGGCCTGCCGGGCAGGCACTGCTGCAGTCCATGCAACAGTCCGATGCGTTTGGCACCTCGGTGGTATGGGTCGGTCTGGAGAATTTCCGCAACCTATGGAATGACCCGTCCTACCTGGAGTCATTCCAGATCACCGCCATCTTCTCGCTGCTGGTCGCCGGGCTGGGCCTGAGCCTGTCGCTGGTGCTGGCGGTTTTTGCGGACCGCATCGGGCGCGGCTCGGGCATCTACCGCACCCTGCTGATCTGGCCCTACGCGGTAGCGCCGGCGGTGGCCGGGGTGCTGTGGCTGTTCCTTTTCTCGCCCAGCATTGGCGTGGTCTCGTATGCGCTGCGCGAAATGGGCTTTGCCTGGGACTCGCTACTCAACAGCCGCCACGCCATGGCCTTGATCGTGATGGCGGCGGTGTGGAAGCAGATTTCATATAACTTTCTATTCTTTCTGGCTGGGCTGCAGAGCATCCCCAAATCCCTGGTCGAGGCCGCCTCCATGGACGGCGCAGGTCCCTGGCGCAGATTCTGGACCATCCAGTTCCCGCTGTTGTCGCCCACCACTTTCTTCCTGCTTGTCATCAACATCGTCTACGCCTTTTTCGACACCTTTGCCATTGTGGACGCGGCCACCAAGGGCGGGCCCGGCAAAGATACAGCGATCTTGGTCTACAAGGTTTATTTCGACGGCTTCAAAGCCATGGACCTGGGCGGCTCCGCCGCGCAGTCGGTAGTGCTGATGGTGATCGTGGTGGCGCTTACGGTCGTGCAATTCCGCTTTGTCGAAAAAAAGGTGAACTACTAACATGACTCGCCCCCACTCTCGGCCGTTGCACGGGTCGCTGCCCCCCAAGGGGGCTCTCACGCCTTGGGGCGGCCCGGCGGCGTTCACGACCATAACAATGGAACATTGCTATGGTTGAACGTCGCCCCTGGCTGGACCGGCTGTCCCACCTTATTTTGATCATCGGGGTGCTGGTCATCGCCTTCCCGGTCTACATCACGTTTGTGGCCTCCACCCACACCACCGAAGCCGTGGTGCAGGTCCCCATGCCGCTGCTGCCGGGAACGCATCTGCTGGACAACTACGCCACCGCGCTATCGGGTGATCGCTCTGGCACCGGCTCGCACGCCTCGGTGGGCCGCATGATGGTGGTCAGCCTGGTCACCGCGCTGGTCATTGCACTGGGCAAGATCGCCATCTCGCTGCTGTCGGCCTTTGCCATCGTGTACTTCCGCTTTCCGATGCGCATGTTTTTCTTCTGGGCAATTTTCGTCACGCTGATGCTGCCGGTCGAGGTGCGCATAGGCCC
>JBBQBG010000060.1:0-16491 GCA_038317285.1 Burkholderiales bacterium
TCGCCCATGGCTTTCATCAGCGCGGCGCGGCGCGCGGCATAGACGCTGGTGGCCTGCGCCTGGTGCGGTTCATTCAAGGCGGGTAACGGTGGGTCGGCCGCATAAACGGTTGCAACCAGGCCGAATGTGCACACGCACAGGGCCGCGAGAAGGGGTTTGCACAGGAATTTCATGCGGTCATTCTAGGAGCCTGACCCAAGCGCCCGCCTGGGTCTAAACCTTGCGACAATGCTTCTTCCATATTTTGCAAAGAGGGAGAGTCACCATGCGAGGCAATGTTGCAGCCATCACGCTGATTTTGTTCGGCGTATTTTTTCTGCTCAAGAACTTGGGCCTGGTCAACTTCAGCCTGGCCGAGTTGTTTTCGACCTGGTGGCCGGTGATCCTGATCGCCGTGGGCCTATCGATGTTCTTCATGCCCCGCGATGGCAAAAAGGACTGAATGGGACATCCCTTTGAGGCGCTAACGCCCGACGTGGTGCTGGACGCGCTAGACAGCGTGGGTCTGCGCGGTGACGGCCGGCTGACCGCCCTGTCGTCGTACGAAAACCGCGTCTACCAGGTGCAGTTGGAAGACGGCAGTGCGGTGGTGGCCAAGTTTTACCGCCCCGAGCGCTGGACCGACGAGCAGATACAAGAAGAGCACGATTTTGCCGCCGAGCTGATGGCGGCCGAGATTCCCGCCGTGGGGCCACTGAAGTTGATCGGTGACATCGCCGCTGGGCCGCAAACTTTGCACCAGTTCGGCGGCTTTGCCTTCAGCGTGAGCCCCCGCCGCGGCGGGCGGCCACCGGAGCTGGACGATGGCGAAGTGCTGGAATGGATAGGACGTTTTCTGGCCCGTATCCACACCGTGGGCGCGGCCAAGCCCTTCGCCAGCCGCCCGCGCCTGGACGTGCAAAGCTTTGGCATAGAGCCCATGCAATGGCTGCTGGAGCACGACAAAGTGCCGTTGGACGTGCAGTCTGCCTGGACCAAGGTTTGCCAAAGTGCTATTGATTTAGTAGCTTGTCACGCAACGCTGGCGAGGGCTACAGGCCAAAATGGCGTTGATGATTCTGGCATAGCCGTGCTGCGCCTGCACGGCGACTGCCACCCCGGCAACATCTTGTGGACCCCGACCAACGCCGTGCAGGCCGCCGGCCCCGGCCCGCATTTCGTCGACCTGGACGACGCCCGCACCGGCCCCGCCGTGCAAGACCTGTGGATGCTGCTCAGCGGCGACCGCAGCCAGCGCACCCGCCAGCTTGGCGCGCTGGTAGACGGCTACGAGCAGTTCCGCGACTTCAACCGCGACGAGCTGGTGCTGATCGAACCGCTGCGCACCCTGCGCCTGATCCACTACAGCGCCTGGCTGGCCCGCCGCTGGGACGACCCTGCCTTTCCCGTCAACTTTCCGTGGTTTGGCTCCAGCGACTACTGGCAGGGCCAGGTGCAGATGCTGGAGGAGCAGATGGAGGCGATGCAGGAAGAACCGCTGGTGGTGTGAGGTTGAGCGCCTAAAGTCGGCCAATTCTGACCACTCCAACCGGTGGACAGGTAGCCATGACCTTGGTCACTTCACGGCAGTGCGCTTCGCGCCTAAGATGCGGACACTATGCAAGTTCTGCCGTCCCTGCACGTTGAGACCCCCGAACCTGGCGGAGTACTGGTGGTCGACGACCATGAACTGGTTCGCCTGGGCCTGTACACCCTGGTGGAATCGCACGCCGCATCCAGCGGCCGCAATATCCCGGTCTTTGAGACCAGCACCCTGCAAGATGCGATCAGCATTTACCACGCCAAGCATGACCAGATTGCCTTGGTACTGCTGGACTTGCATCTGCCAGACGCCCATGGACTGTCCGGTCTAACGACTTTCGTCACCCGTTTTCCTGCGGCGCGGGTAGTGGTGCTGTCTGGCAACACCGATCCGGCCATGGTCCGCGACGCTCTTGCTCTGGGTGCCAGTGGCTATCTGGCCAAATCCGGCGGACTGGAGCATGTGGTGGGCTATATCCGATCACCGGGGCAGCAAGAGCGCGCGTTGACGCCCGTCGGTCGGCGGCCAACGGATGACCCCGGCGACGCGTCTGGTACGCGGAACATGCGCACTGGTACCGGCGAATCGCTGAAGCTCAGTAGCCGACAGGCGCAGGTACTGGACTGGATGCTGGCGGGCCAGTCCAACCGCGAGATCGCAGAGCTGGCCCACCTCAGCGAAGGCACCGTCAAAAATCACGTCTCGACCCTGCTGCTGCTGTTTGGCGTACGCTCACGGGCACAGCTCATCAGCCAACTGCGCTGAAATGCACGCACAACCCACGCTGTCCGATCCGCTGCCCAACGCCGCAGAAACGGTCCCAAGCCTAAAGACGCGCGTGCAGCGCGAACAAGTGGCCGCTCTGTATGCCACGATTGTTAACGCTACCGTAGCCGACGTTGCCGTGGCTTGGGCTTTAGTTCTGACGTTTTACCTGGTTCTAAAAGACTGGCACGTTCTGATCTGGCTGGGACTGCACGTCGCGCAGACCGCAACCCTGCCCCTCCTGACGGTCCGCAGCAAAAGCCCGGACGCCAACCGACAGAGCCATTTTTGGGCACGCCGTTACCAGCAACAAATTCTGATTTACAGCGTTGTATGGGGGCTGGCTGCCTGGTTTCTCTTGCCGGCCGACAACGTCCCCATGGCCGTGCTCTTGATGCTGGTTCTCATGGGTCTTTGCAGCGCCGGCGTCCCCTCCGTGGCACCGCTCAAACCAGTCATCTACGCCTTTTGCATCCCTATGCTGGTGGGCCTGACAACCGCATTGGCATGGCATGGCGGGCCGATGTACTGGTTCATGGCGGTTTGCAGTGTGGTCTACCTGGCCATCACCCTGTGCTTCGCCATGCAACAGAACGCGCTGCTCACGCGCTCGCTGATCGTGCGCTTCGAGAAAGAGGCGCTGGCCGAACAGCTGGCCGAGCAGGTCGCCGTAGTCGAGCGTACCAGCGCAGAAAAAACACGGTTCTTTGCCGCCGCCAGCCACGATCTGCGCCAACCCTTGCACGCCATCGCCTTGTTTGGTGCCGTGCTGGAAAAAGAGCTGGTGGGTCGCCCGGAGCAAGTGCACGCCATCCGCATGATGCGCGCCGTGCATGCGCTGGGCAACTCGCTGGACACCATGCTGGACCTTTCGCATCTGGATGCGGGTGTGATCGTTCCCGAAATTCAAGCCACGCCACTCAACCCGCTGTTCCAGTCACTCAACCAGTTGTTTGCCTCGCGCGCCGAGGAAAATGGCCTGCAACTGCGGCTGCGCGCCAGCCCGCTTGCCGTGCGCACCGACCCCGCATTGCTGCTGCGTCTTCTGACCAACCTGGTGGAGAACGCCATTAAGTACACACCGAACGGCGGCGTGCTGGTAGTGGCACGCACGCGTGGCACCCAAGTATGGATTGATGTGTGCGACACCGGCATTGGAATCGCAGCGCAACACCTCGGCAACATTTTTGAAGAGTTCTACCAAGGCAACAACCCCGGGCGCGACCGAAGCCAGGGACTTGGCATCGGCCTGTCCATCGTGCGGCGCCTGTCCGACCTCTTGGGCCATATGGTGCAAGTGCGTTCACGACCGGGCCACGGTACCCGTTTCCGTGTGGTGGTGTCCACCGTGATCGCACGCGAAAGCCGGCCCTCGCCGTCCACACCATTCAAACGGGATGCCGACAACAGTCGTCCGTCGGTCCAGGCCACAGCTCTGCCCCAACGCGTGTTACTGATTGACGACGAGATCGACATTGGCGATGCCATGGCCGCTCTGCTGGAATCCTATAGCATCGACATCCACGTCGCACGTGACGAAGCCGAAGCCACGGTTGCGTTCACACACGCCGCTGCACAGGAGCAGCCATTTGAAGCGCTGCTGTGCGACTACCGACTGGCCAACGGAGTCGACGGGTTGGACACGGCCCTGCGCCTGCGCGCCCGCTTTGCGCCCGAATTGCCGCTCTTGCTGGTGACCGGCGACACCGCACCCGATCGCCTGCAGCGCGTGCACGACTCGGGCGTGGCCGTGCTCTTCAAGCCCGTGGCGGCAGACACTCTGCTGCATGCACTCGCCGACCTGACTGCAGCACAGCAAGCCCTCTCCTGAGCTTCACACCTGGACATAAAAATGCGATCGATTTGATCGCTAATGGCAGGGACGTTTGGGGGGGTTATGCCCTATTGCTCCGTTAGTTAGCGCTACACGTGTTGGAGATTGTCGGCAACAACATGACTTTTGGCACTGTCGGAACAGTGATTCAATGCGTACATTGAAGATCTACAAGATCCCCAAAAATAGTTCAACGCTACTCGCACCCCACAACCGTTCGGAGAGACCCAAAAATGCGCAAGCTGCTCGTGATCGTCGCCACGCTTCTAGGCGTATCCCCTTTGTCGTCGCAGACGTTCGACATGGCCGCGGCTCAGAAGTGGCAAGCGGCCAAGCTAGTCAAGTACCATCTAGAGGGCCTGCATAGTGCGCGCGTACCAGTAGTGTTCGGCGACTACGAGGGCAAGGCGGATGTGACCGACCGAATCACGCTTGAGTTCACGTGGGATGCCAAGAAAGGGAAGGTTATCAGCCCGATAGCAGTGCTTGACGCGAAATCCCAAATCAGCAACGTTAAATCCGACAAAACGAACTGCCCTGCGCCACAACTCAAAGGCGAGTACGAGCATTTTCAGGCCGTATCGAATTCCGTAACGGGTGAGCTCATCGAGATCAAGGGTGTGCGTACCTATCCTGCGGCGAGCGTTTCGAACTATCCGGCCAGTTGCTCCATGCGCGCGATTCCGGGCGGATCGGAAAACGCGGTTGTCCACATCTCAGTCGTGGGACCCGAAGCGCTGGCGATGCCCATCATCAAAGGAAGCCCTCTATTAGTGTCAGCCGACCGCAAAAGCTTCTCAGTAAAGGGCGCGCAGAACTGGGTATGGACCTTCACGCCGACGCTCATGCAGTAGTTAATTCCGTGGGCGCTATGGAAGTGGAAACGATCCAGCCACGCTCACATCGGCCGAAAAGTTCCAGATTGATGTAACCCTCTGTAGCTTCAAATGCCGGGTGTTTCAAAACACACCGGCGCGCCGCGATTGATCGCCGAATTCATGGGCGTCGAGTCACTGAAGTCGCTGTCCTGAAGATACTGGCTCAGGCCGGGTAGCCGTTCGGCCGCCCACACGCGCGCACATACATTGGGCTCGCGATAGGGCCGCGCTATGGTGAGGCGACGCCAACCAGTAGCGTTACCGGTTCCAGCAACCGTTTGCAACTGCAGATTGGACCCGTTTGGATCAGTCGTCTCCACGTAATAGTACTGGTCGTAGATTGAGTTATCGAACCAGCTGACTACAACCGAACCATAACCTACCGCAGTGCTTACTTGCGTCGCAGCCGGTGCCGATGCCGCGCACTTCGCTGCTGACCAGGGAGAGTAGCCCCCTCTGTCCGTAAAGAAGCGTGCGCGGAAGCAGGTTCTCGGCAGCACTTCGACATATTTCAGCGAAGATGAATAGAAGGGGTACTGTGGGCCGAAGTTCCCGCTTCCGCTTGGCGGAACGGACCGGTCAATCCATGCGGACCAAGGTCCGTTGTCCGTCGCTCCTTTCTCGATAACCATGCGGGCGACGTCTGATTTTTCGGCGGCCTGGGGCCGGACCATCACGGTGAAATCGGTGTCGAGGAAGTAGCCACCGCCTGTAATACCCGGCCGCTGCAGGGACATCGGCGGTGGCAGAGGAGGTGTCGGTCGCGGAGGTGGCGGTGGCGGGTCTCCAACTTCGCAGAGGGGGGGCGGTTTTGGCACATTGCAGTTGGGCTTGGCACTGGCACTTTGGCTTGCGCCCAACAGAGCCAGCGTCAAGAGACCGGTGAGGTAGCCCACCACTGAAGGCAGCGGCTTTGCCTCGCTTTTGGCACCAGATGCCGTGCCCACCGGAGCGAATTTGAACTGTCCCATCTTGTAGTCTCCTGAAATTTAGTTAGAGGTCCGGCCGCGGCCCCTGCCGCTCAAGGGCATTGCGTAAGCGGTGTCAGCGTGTAGGTCTCGGTTCCGGAGTTTTCGAATCTGCCAAGCGGCGTATCGACCGAGCCGGACCCTGTGCCGGTCATTGATCCGATTTGTCCTGGCCCGCTGGGCGGGGTAATCGAATACCGACCGTCACCCCGGGCGTTGAAAGGCCCCGTGTAGGTGTAGGTGCCAGTGTTTCCGCCGGAGAACTGCGCGGTGAAGCCCCCGCCCGACAGCGTGAATGGCATGGTGATGTCGCACACGGCCTGGTTGACCTGAAAGTCGTCGAGCCCACCGACAATTTGGTAAGCCGCAGGTTCATCGACAACGGTGATGGCCGACACCAGCAGCACCGCGCCGCGCCCTCCCCGATCCACGCGTGCACTGAGGGCAACGGTGTTCGGCTTGGGTTCGAACTGCGGTGCTGTGTAGATTGCCGATGCTGCGTTACCACTCACTGTGCCAAAGGCACCCCCCCCGGGGCGGCCATTCACCGACCAGTCTCGCGCTACATTGATGTTTGCCGTGTCACCGTCAGTTTCGCATCGGTAGCCCAAGGGAGTCACTCCGCCTTCATCACCTGGGGGATAGCAAACCACCACCTGCAAAGAGACGGTTGTCTTCACCCTCACGGTTTTGGATGCAGGAAAGAGCTGGGCGCCACTGACCATCGACCAATCGCTGAAATGGGTGCTGCTGACGCTGACGGTCTTGGCTGTTGTGTCGACTGTCGCATTGCCAGCCCACTGCCAATAGCCTGTGGGGGTTTGAAAGGCGGCACCGAGCACTTCAGCCGCCGTCCCTTGCACATCTTGATCACTGTACGCAAAGGTCAACGTGACCGGTTTCAGAAAGTTCTGGCCTTCCGGCGTCAGTCGGTAGGCCGCACCCCGTTTGCCGTGCGCTAAATTGGTAGAGGGCTGGATGCTGACGACCGTTGTTGACGCGAGTGCGCCGGATGGGACCGTCAGGATCAGCTTTCCGTCAGGCGCACTGAGGCTGCCGCCGGCCGGGCCGATGGATGCGCTCACCATGCTGCCGACGGGAACGCCCACTGCCGTTGCGCTTGGCTGGACCCCGGACAGTGAGGGCGCGCCGGGCGGGATCGACAGGACATTGGTTGCGGGCGCAACGGAGACCGTGGCGCTGCCGCTGTCACCGCTTCCACCGCAACCCGTCAGCAACAGCGCGCTCCCAAAAACGATAGCAACCGCGGAGCGCCACAAGTGGCAGTGTGAAAGAAAGAGTCTCATGAGGAGGCTAGCCGATGTGTGCGGTGTGACAGCGTGCATGATGACCTACAGTGATGTTATGGGTGCGTTTGTAGCCGTCAAAGGTTATAGGCCGCGTTGCCTTTGCACCAGTGCCAAAAGTCATGCCTTTCAGTATTTCGCTCCAGTTTTATGAGCGAGGCCAAAGGCGTGCATATGCGCCTTGCGGTCCGTCGTCCTTCATGAACGGAGCCGCTGGAGGTGTGGTCCAACTAGAAGGAGACGAACACACCGTCAATAGGGTCTACTGAGTCAGTGCTGCAAAAGGGGGAATCCGCATCACCCGCTAAAATACTCAGCAGGCTCGCTGCTCCGCGGGCCTTGAACCTTCTGTTTTTCGGAGCCATGTAGAGGACTACCATGTACAAAAACCTCGTATCCCCACTCCGTGGTGGGGTGCTGAGCCATGTGGGGCACACCCCATGAGCTACCAGGTCAAAGAGATTTTTTACACACTGCAAGGCGAAGGCTCGAATGCCGGTCGCCCGGCGGTGTTTTGCCGCTTTGCGGGTTGCAATTTGTGGTCGGGCCGTGAACAGGATCGCTCCACCGCCGTCTGCAAATTTTGCGATACCGATTTTGTCGGCACCGACGGCACGCTGGGCGGCAAATTCGCCACGGCGCAGGCCTTGGCCGAACGCATTGCCGCGCAGTGGCCCAACGCAGACACGGCACACCGCTTTGTGGTGATGACCGGTGGCGAGCCGTTGTTGCAAGTGGATGCGGAACTGATCGACGCCCTGCATGCCCAGGGCTTTCACATTGCGGTGGAGACCAATGGCACGATCGCCGCACCGGCCGGTATCGACTGGATTTGCGTCAGCCCCAAGGCTGGGTCAACTTGGATCCAGCGGCAGGGCCATGAGTTGAAGTTGGTCTGGCCGCAGCCCGGCATCACACTGGACGAATGCGAGGCGGCAGACTTTAGCCACCGGTACCTGCAACCCATGGACAACCCGCAGCGCAGCAATAACACCGAAGCCTGCATAGCCCAGTGCCTGCAACGCCCCGCGTGGCGCCTGTCCCTGCAAACCCACAAGATCACGGGCATACGATGAAAGCCACACCACACCAACACGCCGCTGGACCGCTCCAAGGCGGGTTAGCCCCCAAGGGGGGCAGCGACCCGCGCAGCGGCGGAGCGTGGGGGCAATGTTTTGATATCAGCCAAAAGTTTTATTTTGACGCCGCCCACACGCTGCGCCGCGACATCGAGGCCGAAGGTAGCGGTCGCATCCACGGCCATACCTACCACGCTGAAGTTACGTTGTCAGGCCAGGTTGATCCCGCCACCGGTATGGTGGTCGACCTGGGCCTGGTGCGCGCCGCTATCGAGCAACTGCGCCCGCGCCTGGACCACCATTTGTTGGACGAGGTGGAGGGCCTGGGCCCCGCCACGCTGGAGAACCTGGCCGCGTTCATCTGGCGGGCAGTAGCGGGCCAACTGCCGGGTCTGGTTCAAGTGCGCGTGTGGCGCGACGGCGTGGGTGATAGCTGCACGCTACGCTGAGCGCACCGAGCCAACACTGCCCGTTTGAAATGCCGAAATGCTATCTATTTAATAGCTTTTTATGCATACTCCACGAGGGCTATAGCCCGTTTTCTTCGCTAACGACGCGGCGGGGTTACGCCGCCCGCTGAAGAGTGCTTGCGCGGGGCAAGCGGCGGTTAGTGTCCAGCGCAGCGCGGCGGTGGTAGTCGCGGTTGCCGCCCAGTTCAAACGCGGCGCGACGGCGCTGGCGGCGACGGTCAGCCGCTTTTTGGCGAATCGCGACGGCTGCGGCAGGTTGGCCATTGGCGCCGGCCAGCATCAGCCGTGACATGGTGCCAAAGACGGAGGCCCACGCCTCTCGCAGCGGTGCCGAGAAGAAGTCTTCGCCCAACAACTGCTCCAGTGTTTGCATCAGCGCAACTTCAAAGTAGGGGTAGTGGTGTGGCTGGATGCCACAGATGGCGTTGATGCGGCCGATTTGCATCAGCAGCGCGGCGTGGGTGTCCAACTGGTGCATACCCATCACGGCGCGGCCAAAGGTCTGGAGGACCATGCTGTTGCGCCCATCCACGTAGCCGGTATACGGCGCAGTCAGCCACGGCCTTTGTTCCAGCAAATTGCCGTGGAACAGCGCCAAGGCTTGGTCGCCCTGCTCTTGCAGCCTGCTCCAGGAAGCTTTGACCAGCGTGACTGCGTTTGTATTCATGGATGAGGTCCCTTGTCCGAAGAATGTATCAGGTCTTGCGATGCGGCCTGCGCCCTGGCTGCCGCCCAATTTTGTTTGCCAAAAGCGACCAGCGAGCCTGCCGTCACCAGCGCCAGCACAACCTGTAGTGGCTGATTCTCGTCAAAATCTTGCGCCTCGGTCAACAAAGCGTACACGGTCGCGACCAGCAGCAATGCCACCAGACGCAAACTCCACGCTGTTGGTTGCAAATGCTGGGTGCCCATGCGGGCCAGCAGACGGGTGCCCAACATGCCGGCCAGCAGACCCAGGCTTAGCCCTACCACCACGTCACCGGGCCAATGGGCGCCCACTGCTATGCGCGACAAGCCGGTGCCCGCCGCCAGCACGAACAGCCACAGGTGCCGGGCGCGACCGGCCTGCGGCAGCGCGAAATAGATGGCAGTGGCCACTGTGAACGCGGTCAAGGTATGGCCGGATGGCATGGAGACGTTGTGCAGCAATTCGCCCACGACTCGCATTTGGGAGTTGTCGACCACAGCGGCCGGGCGCGGGCTTTCGATCAGGCCCTTGCCGATACGGGCAAACACGATGGCAACAGGCGCGGCACACAGCCAAGCCCACATCAGCCGCGGCGCCCGCACCAGCAGCGGCGACGTGACAGCGAGCACACCCCAGGCGTTGCCCAGCATGGACAAACCGGTCCAGATCGGCGCGGCCATTGGCGCGCACAGGGTGTTCAGATAAATGAAGGTAGCTGGCTCAAAGCGGTGCAGCCACAGCGGCGCGCCCAGACCGAACAGCACCAGGGGCAGCATCCAATAGCGAAGGGGAATGGTGGCGACTTGCATCAGGGGGAAGCGCCCAATAAGTGCGGTTGCGGCTGGCCGGACCAATGGTGGCAAGCGTAGAAGCGAAAGCGGGATACGACCCGACCCAGCCGCCGCACGTCTTGCGTTTCCAGCAACGCGCAGTCGGCAAATCCGTGCGCACCCATCGGCAGTGCATAGCCCAGTTGGGACCAGTCCACCAACAACGTGCTACCGCCCACCGCAAGGTCGCCCGCCCACAGGTCAAACTGGTCAAAGCGGTCTTCCAGCACATGCACGGGCAAAGGTCGGGCGTACCATCCCAGGCGGCTGGCGAGCGTCCAGTTCTGCACGGACACGCTGGACAGACCTTGCTGCAGCGCCAGCGCTGCGGCGCGGGTGCCGGCAACATCCCAGCCATGCAAATCAGCAAAGGGGTTTGAGGGCTGGGCCGTGTTGCCCTGGCCGTTGGCGCTGGTGAACAGTGGGAAACCGGCAGTCAGCATCAAACCAAATGCCGCAACGCACAACAGGACCTGCAAAGCCACCAGCCCCAGGATGAGCCACCGGCGCCCTTGCTGCCAGGCGCGTGCCAGGCCCAGACCGGCAAATGGCGCCAGGGCGACGCAGGCCGGCGCCGTCCAGTGCGGAAGGCTGGTACCCCCACCCGACAGCAGCGCCAGCACCACGAACGGCACCACAAAGAACAAACCCAAGCTGCGCTCCTTCGCTGTCACACTATGGTGCCAACCCGCCCAGCCCCAGGCCAGCAAAGGCCCATAGACCAGCAACTGCACGACCAAAAAGCGCAGCACGTGGACCACCTGCCAGTCGCCACCGGCACCGTGCTGCACCTGGTAGGTGAATGAGATCCAATGGTTCTGGCTATTCCAATAGGCCACCGGCATGACGAGCAACAGGGCCACGGTCAGGGCCATCCACATCCAGCCGTTGCGCAGCAGGGAAACGCCTTGGGCCCACACCAGACACAGGGCCACGCTGGCAGCGGCAAAGATCGCGGTGTACTTGCTCAAACCTGCCAAGCCCAGTGTCAGCCCCAACAACAGCCAGGAAAAAGGGCGGCGAACGGCGCTAGCATCCATCAGATCCAGCGTCAGCCCCATCGCTGTCGCTGTAAAAAAAACCAACAGGGTGTCGGGCAGCAGGCCGATGCCCAACACATGCAGTAGTGGCGCCAATGACAACGCCAGCACTGCCCAAAGTCCAGCCTGACCGGGAGGCGGCGCGCCTCCTTTCGGGGCTGCCGCGGCCCGCAAACGTTCAGCCAACGCGTACACCGCCCACGCCGTCGCCAGCCACAGCAGTTCGGGCACCCAACGCATCACCCAGGTAGGCGCGCCCAACGCCACCAGCGGCCACTGGGCCCAACCCACGAGCGGTGGATGGTCAAAATAGCTCCAATCCAAATGGGCGGCGTACAGGGCGTAATGCGCCTCGTCCACCGACAGACCCAACATCGCCCCGAGGCCCAGGTGCAGCACGCACACCAAGACCAACAGCGCACGGACGTTGCGGGGCGTGTCAAGGAAAGAAACTGGGTAAAGGGAAGGAGGCACGTGCAGCTATTTGCAAATCAAAACTCCCGCAGTCTAAACTGCGGGGTCTACGCAAAAAATTTGCCATGCCCGAAATTCCCAGCCGCACCGCCATCGACACCCGCCTATGCCCAATGTGCGGCCAAAGCAACCAATGCGCCAACGAGGCGCAACAGGCAACGGGAACTGCGCAGGGCCCCTGCTGGTGCACCACGGCCGTCTTCACACCGGAGTTGTTGCTGAGCGTGCCCGCCGAGGCGCGCCGTCTGGCCTGCATTTGTGCCCGCTGCGCGGCGGCGGCCATCGCGCAAACGTCCGGTCGGTAGGCTCCTCCAGCAGCCAACACCTCACCACAAATCCCGATTTAACCCACAAAGGATCCTCCCATGCCCACCTACCATGTTGAAATGCTCGAAGGCCGCACACTGGCGCAAAAGAAGAAGCTGGTGGAAGAGATCACACGTGTCAGCGTCGAAGTGCTGGGCGGCTCACCCGAATCGGTAGACATTTTGATCGTCGACGTCAAACGCGAGAACTGGGCGACGGGCGGCAGGCTATGGACGGAACCGCGCGATTGACCAGACCCGGACACCACGCCACCATCTGCCAAGGTCAAGTCGACAACCACCCGAAGGGCGATCATGAAAATCCACCACTTGCTGATATCGCTGTGCCTGCTGCCACTTGTATGCGATGCTGCAGACGTAGCCCCTAAGCCAGCCACTGGCATCGGAGCTGCACCGCTTGCTCGCGCCGCAGCGCAGATGCCCAACGTAACGGAGGTCAGCAGCGAGCAGGCCATGGTCGCACTCTTCAGCTTGGCGCCGCTGATGCAGGAGTTTGAAACGACGGTGCAACCGCTGGGTAACTATTACCAGCCGTTCACGCAGTGGCGCGCGAAGACCCGGCAAGATCTGCTCGCCCTGATCGAAGCAGCAAAATTGGCAAAGACCCACGGCGAGACGGTGCTGCTTAGCAACAAGGCCAAGCTCCAGTTTGAGAAGGCCATCAAGATCGCCAAGGTCATCGTGCCGTTAGACCCAGAGGTACAGTTTTTAAACAACCAGATCGTGAAAGCGTCAGCGTGCCTGACCAAACGTCAGGCTGCGCTACATCTGGCCGATGAGAAATCCAAATTGGCGGTCCAGTTTGCAATGGACGGCCTGCCTGCCAGCGTGGAGTCTTTGAAGAGTCTGGTGACCGAAGCGAACACCGCCTGCATTTGAAAGGAACGCATAACGCCCTGCGCGCGTGACGACTTCACAAACTTTTACATGCACGCGGTCCCTCAACGGTCAACCCACCGCGCTCACCACGGCGTTGTAGTCCCATGGAGTCGTTCCATGCAACACAAACACATTGGAGTTTCATATGAAGATCAAGACATTGGTTGGCGCACTTGCAATGACCCTGGCTGGCCTGGCCATGGCGCAACCCACTACCCCCAATCTGGACAAGCGCGAAGCCAATCAGCAAAAGCGCATTGACCAAGGCGTGGCGTCTGGCCAGCTCACCGCCAAAGAGACCAACAACCTGGATAAGCGCGAAGCCAAACTCGCAGCTGACGAAGCTGCAGCCAAGTCCGACGGCAAGGTGACCCCCGCCGAGCGTCGCAAGCTGCAACGCGAAGCCACCCGCAACAGCCGCGCCATCCACCGCCAAAAGCATGATGGTCAGACGACCACCAACGCCAAGTAGAAAAGAAAAGCCTCAGGCCGCTTAACTGACGGCCTCTGTCTTTGGGCTTGGCCAGTCGCTAGACACCTGGGCAACCATGGCCGTCACTTGGGCGTTCATATTGCGTGGCTGTAGCAGCACCTTGGGGTGCGCCCGCACAAACACGCGGAACAGCTCGTCGGCAAAGCCCTGGCCGATGGCGTCTACGCCCTCAAAATCCAGGTCCACCGTATCAAAAGCATCCAGCCGGTTGGTGATGCGTTTGGCTTGGGCACGGGACTCTAGCGCCTCGCCCGCCGCATGGGCCAAACGCATGGCCACCTCAGTGCGCGAAAAGCTGAGATCAGCCGTACCTTTGGCGTGGGAACTGAAAACGTCTTCGAGGGCGCGTGTCGCGTTGAGCGCCAATGACATGAAGATGGCTGTACCGCGGGTGCCTAACGGATTGGCCTTCAACCAATCCTTGCGCTGCCAGTTGTTGTGCTGGTAGGTCAATTGGTTGGCGTACAGGTCAAACACATCAAACAGGCGCGATGTAAAAAACAGGCCGCGCCCGGTATGGAATTCGGGCTGTGTTGTGAGTTTGCCCTTGCTCAGCTCCAGCAGAGCCAGTTGCGGGCTGGCGATATGAAACGCATCTTGGATGCGGTTAAACACGCCGCAGCCATCGTCGCGGATCAGCAAGTGCAAATGCGTGGGGTTTTGCCGCATGGAGATAGACACCTTGGCGCCACCGCTGTGGTCGACCGCATTGTTCAGCAGCTCGGTAAAGGCATGATGGGCCAAGCGCGCCACATTGGGAGCCAGGTCAAAGCAGGGGGCAAAGTCGCGCTCCCAGGGAGTTTGTTCGTCCAGGCCGGCTAGCAGGTAGGTGCGGTTCACATTGCGCAGCAGACTGGGTTTGTAAACCGGGTGCGAGCGGCTGCCCTGGCGGGTGATCCACCCTTCTTCGATCAGGGCGCGCAACCACTTGCCCATGGTGGAACGACTGACGCCAAATTGGGCCGCCAGTTCGGCACACAGGTGCGTGGGGTTGGCAACGGCCTTGGCCGTAATGACGGTCTTGAGGTCTTTCAACTGCGCTAACGACATGGCCACTCCACAACAATGGGTTGCAAGAAAGTATTTACCCGACAAACGCGCAAGTGTGCCATTGCGGCAAGACAGGCGCCAACCAAGTCGCAGCGCCTACTCGCCCAACTGCTGCAAAAGGTACAGGCGTTGGTAGATGCCCTGGTCCAGCGCCATCAACGCTTCATGCGTGCCCTGCTCGTGGATGCGCCCATGGTTGAGCACGACGATGCACTCCGCGGCCCGTATCGTTGAGAGGCGATGCGCAATTGCAACCACGGTGACCCGGCCTCGCAATTCTGACAGCGCCACTTGCACAATCTGCTCCGTCTCGGAGTCGATGTGCGCCGTGGCCTCGTCCAGAAACAGAATGCGCGGCTGCCCGGCCAGCGCACGCGCAATCGCTATTAACTGCTTTTGGCCGACCGACAGACGCGCGCCACCTTCGCCCAGCAGCGTGTCGTAGCCTTGCTCCAACTGCACTATAAAGTCATGACAATGGGCGGCGCGGGCGGCCATTTCGATGTCGGCCTGCGTCAGCTTTCGCCCCATGGTGATGTTGTCACGCACGCTGCTGGCCAGCAAAAACGGATCCTGTGGCACCAGCCCCACGTCGGCCCGAAATTGTTCATCGCTGAAGCGTGACAGCGCAATGCCGTCCAGCGTGATGCGGCCAGATTGTGGTTGGTAGAAGCGCAGCAGCAAGCTCAACAATGTGGACTTGCCGCTACCGGTATGCCCCACCAAGCCGTAAAACCCGCCTGCCGGAATGTCCAATGACAAATCGTGCAACACCACATTGGCCGGGTCATACCCAAAGCGCACTTGCGAAATGTGTATGGTGCCTTGGCTGATGCGTTCGGGGCCGGCGCGAGCCGTCAGGCGACGCTCTTGCAACAATGCGTCCACTCGCGCGGCCGCCACCACGGCCTGTTGCAACTGGCCAAACTGCAGTGTGATCTGGATCAGCGGGTCTACGACCCGGCCTATGTAACTGACAAAGGCATACAAAATGCCGATCTCCAAAGCGCCCAGGCTGCGCTGGCCAAAGGTGTAAATCACCACAGCCAACAAGACGACGTTGATCAAATCCAGCAGAGGCCGCAGCAGCCAGGCGTTGACCCGCATCTCAACCATCCGAGATGCCAAGTGCTGCTGGTTGGTGCGCTCAAAGCGGTCGCGAAAACGCTGCTGCGCATTGCTGGCCTGCACCACAGCCATTCCAGCAATGGATTCGGACATCTGGGCATTGATGTCACTGCGTTTCTGGCGCGCACGGGCCACTGCAGGTGCACTCCAGCGTTGATAGAACCAAACGATGACCACCACCACCGGAACAAGCGTCAGCACAATCAGCATCAGGCGCCAGTCCAGCCAGGCCATGGCACCCAAGGCCCCCACAACCACGATGCTGCTGTCCAGCATCACGAACAACACCTGCACGTAAAGGCTCTTGACCTGCTCGGTGTCGTTGGTCACACGACTGACGAGTTGCCCGGTGATGGCCTTGTCGAAGAATGCCATCGGCAGGCGCAGCACATGGCCGTAAACTTCTTCACGCAGGCGGCGCACCGAACGCATGGCTACGCCAGCCAGGCGCGTCAATTGCAGATAGCGGATAACGCTGGCCACACTACCAGCAATAACAATGGCCCCCAACAAGAGACCCATGTCCCAGAACACCAGGTTTTTGGGCAGCAAGTATTTGTCAATGAAGTACTTACCGAGCAAGGGACCTGCGGCTTCTAGCAACGCCGCTAACAGCAACCATGCAGTTCCCCACAACACGTGGCGCCGCTCGGGAGCTGCTGCATGCAGCAGCAGGGCGACCGCCCGCCGTGTATTGCGCGGCTCGGGTTCAGGCAGCATCTAGACTGGCCTCCAGTTGTTGGTAACGCCATTGCGTGGC
>JBBQBG010000061.1:0-16480 GCA_038317285.1 Burkholderiales bacterium
TCATGATCACCGACCTGCGCATGCCGGGTATGGACGGACTGCAATTGTTCGAAGCCGTGCACCGTCGCTTTCCACTGCTGCCGGTGCTGATGCTGACTGCAAACGGCACCATACCCGACGCGGTGAACGCCATGCAGCGGGGGGTGTTTGGCTACATCACAAAACCCTTTGAAGGCGTGGATTTGATGCGCGATGTGAACCGGGCATTGGAGGTCTCGGCGACATTGGGCGCCGACATGCCGGGCGAAGATGCAGGCGAATCCTGGCGCGAAGCCATCATTACGCGTAGCCCACGCATGGAGAAACTGCTGTCCGAAGCCCGGCTGATCTCGCAAAGCGACGCATCCGTCCTGATCCACGGCGAGAGCGGAACCGGCAAAGAGTTGCTGGCGCGGGCTCTGCATGCGTCGAGCGCGCGCGTCAATGAGCCGCTAGTCGCGGTGAATTGCGGGGCGATCCCCGAAAACTTGGTTGAGTCCGAGCTGTTTGGTCACGTAAAAGGTGCGTTCACGGGTGCCGTGCGCGACAGCGTGGGTATGTTCACCAGCGCCCATCGCGGCACTATCTTTCTGGACGAGATTGCCGACTTGCCCATCGCCATGCAGGTCAAGCTGCTGCGCGTGTTGCAAGAACGTGAGGTACGGCCAGTTGGTGCAGCAAAACCCCACAAGGTGGATGTACGGGTTATATCTGCGTCCAACCGCAAGCTGGAAGACGAGGTGGCCGCAGGGAGGTTCCGCGAAGATCTCTTTTATCGCCTGAATGTCGTCGGTTTGACATTGCCACCATTGGCAGAGCGGCGCGAAGACATTGCGCTGCTGGCGCACCATTTCATGCGGACCCTGTCTCAGCGCTATGCCAAAACCCTGACAGGATTTGCACCCGGCGCGCTGGAGCAGCTCAGCACAGCAGCATGGCCCGGCAATGTGCGGCAACTGCAAAACGTGGTCGAAAAATGCGTGGTGCTGTGCACCGGCACGCTGATTCCGGCGTCGTTGGTGCAAAGCGCACTGAGCAGCCAGGGCGCCGAGCTGCTGACACTCGACGATGCACGCAAAGAGTTTGAACGCGACTACCTGACGCAACTACTCAAGATCACCAATGGCAACGTAGCCCAGGCAGCAAAATTGGCGCGGCGCAATCGCACCGATTTTTACGCCTTGCTGGCCAGGCACCAGTTGGAGTCTGCCAGCTTCAAGGCATGAGCCCGGCGTCGGGTTTTGCCGACAGCGTAAGTGCATGAGTCCATTGGATTCCTTGCATTTCCAGAGCCGGTTGTCTGCGATCACCGACAGACAACTGCCCCTCGTAGCGACAAGTTCGTTGATTCCATTGGATATTTTTTGTGGCACGCATTTTGAGTGGACAAGGCGGGGGCAAAAACAGTTGCCCCGCCTGGACACCCCAAAATGCCAACACCCGCCCCCCCATATTCGCCATCACTCTTGCGCGCGGGTCTTCGTCCAGTTGCCGCCGCAGCGGTCTTTCTGCTGGGTGTCAACGGTGCTTTTGCACTCACCAAAAGCGCCGCACCGGCAAGCATCACATCGCTCAGCCAGACCCTGCCAACCGTTGCCGGTGTTCCCACACTGCTGACCGTCACGGGTATTGGCGACTGCAAATACCGCTTGAGCTACACCAGCCAGGACGCGCCCATGGCGTTGCAGACGCAATGGACTTATAGCAGTACGCAGCAAAATCCATTCCCTATGCGCTTGAAGCTATTCGACGCAACGCCACCCGGCAACTACATCTGGGTCGTCACGGGAATCGAAGGTTGCATGGGAAGCCAACGCCTGTTCTTCACCGTCCAGTGATGCGGGCCTGGAAAAGACTGCTCCGCAGAGCATGGTCCATTCTTCCGCCGCTGCTATTGGCATGTAGCGTGCAAGGCGCTGGCGCGCAAACCAATACCGTAAGCATTGGCAACAACGACAGTTATGCACTATCGCATGCGTTCACTTTTCTGGAGGATGCCAGCACCCAACTTGGCCTGCAGGACATTCTGCAGCCCGAAAGGCAAGGCCAGTTTAAACCCGTTCCGCAGGGAAGCACATCAACCAATTTTGGTGCCACGCATTCCGCCATCTGGTTGCGCGTGCAACTGCAATCCGAATCCGGCAGCCCCGCGCGCTGGATGCTCGAAGTGGCCAATCCACCATTGGACCGACTCGATCTATTTATCTCCAACCCTCTCGGCGCCTATGAGCACCAAGGCGGCGGAGATTCCCTGCCGTTTGACCAGCGGTCTATTGCACACCGCAACCATGTCAAACCCCTCACCCTCGTGCCCGGTGCCGTGTCGACGCTGTATTTGCGCGTTGTGTCCAACGGTACCGTTTCGGTGCCCACCACGCTCTGGCAACCGCGCGCGCTATGGCAAAGCGATCAAAAGACTTATTCAATATTCAGTCTCTACTTTGGCCAACTACTGGGGCTTGTGTTTTACAACCTGATGTTGTTTCTGTCAGTTCGGGACCGCGCCTACCTGCTCTACGTGGTTTTGGTGGCTTGCATCGGCTTGTCACAGGTGGCCAGCTCAGGTCTTGGCGCGCAGTTTGTTTGGCCACAGGTTTTGTGGCTCAACGACATTGCCGCCAACACCGCCTATGCGGCCAGTGGGGTGTTCGGCTTGATGTTTGTCCGCAATTTTTTGGCCAGCAAGGCCAACACGCCTTGCCTGGACCGGGTCATGCAAGTCGAAACCGTGCTGTGGGCTGGGGCAACCTGCATGCTACCTTTCATTGCACACCGCCCCGCCGTGACCTTGGTCACCGTTCTAGCGTTGGTCAGCGTGCTGACCGTTGTTTGTGCTGGCGTTATCAGCATCCGACAGCAACATCCTGGCGCCAAATACTTTGGCTTTGCATGGCTTGCCTTGATCCTGGGTGTATTGACGCTTACTGCCCACAACTTTGGTTTGCTGCCCTCCAATCTATTCACCTCCAATTCCATGCTGGTTGGATCGGCGCTAGAGATGGTGCTTCTGTCGTTTGCGCTGGCGGATCGCATCAACGTGGCGCGCCGCGAGAAGGAACTGGCCCTGGCCCGCGTGTTGTCGGAACGCGCCATGGTGCAAGCCCTGCAGCAATCGCAGGAGCGTTACCGAGCGGTCATTGAACACGTAGGTGAAGGTATGGTCGTCGTTCAAGGGGAACGCATCGTCTTTGTTAATTTCAGGGCGACCGAGATACTGGACGCCACGAAGTCGGAGATTCTCGAAGAAGGTCTTTTGCACCGTCTGCATGCCGATGACAGGGCTGCTCTGGGCGAACGCATACGTTTACGACTTATGGGAGAAGTTCTGGCAGAAGAACACCGACAGGTCCGATTGATGTTACCGGGCCAGGACATGAAATGGCTGGAGTTTGGCGACAACCTGGTGCCGTGGGACGGCGGCCAAGGTTTGCTGGTTTTCTTCCTCGATGTCACACAGCGCCACAGCGCAGAACTCGAAACGCGCGCGGCAGTGGAACGCCAGCGGCGCCTCAACGATTTGCGCTCACGCTTCATCGCCATGACCAGCCATGAATTCCGCACACCGCTGGCAACCATACTGTCTGCCCAAGAGCTGCTGCAGAGCTACAACGACCGCCTGCCACCGGATGAGAAGCTTGAGCTCTATGACATGATCCGCTCCGGCGTCAACCGCATGACCCGCATGCTGGAGCGCATCTTGCTGCTAGGCCAGGCAGAGGCGCATATGCTGGAGTGCCATCCACAGGTCATTGACCTCAGGGCCCTTTGCCACGAGTTGATCACCGAAGCCAAGGCCAATCACCCCGGCAACCAGTGTGATGTGTTAGCGGACTGTGAAGCTGGACTGGCAGACCGGCAGTTTGATGGCACCCTGCTGCGGCACATTTTGGCGAACTTGTTGTCCAACGCCATCAAGTACTCGCCAGTGGGCGGTCAAGTGCATTTGAAGTTTTACGCCCAGGGCATGCAAACCGTCTTCGAAGTTTCGGACCAGGGCATAGGCATCCCCCAGGAAGAGATACAAGATCTGTTCGAGCCGTTCCACAGAGCCAGCAATGTGGGCGACATTGATGGCACCGGATTGGGGTTGGCCATCGTGAAGCAATCGGTTGATCTGCATGGTGGCAGTCTGCAGGTCGAAAGCGCCGTCGGGCGTGGTGCGCGCTTTACCGTGCGTTTGGGCAAAGCGTCTGCCTGAGCAGACAATGCAAATCCCTGATTTCAATGAGTTATTGGCACTGAGCTGAAAAACTGTCTGCGCTTTCCGACAAATCGGGCCGCATGATCAAAGCAACATCGTTGATTTCATTGGGAATTTTTCCTGGCACACATCTTGGGTACATCCGACGCTATGAACATCAATCGATTGGCTGCATGGGGTGCATGTGCACTTTTGGGTGGCGTGCTATTGGCAACCGCGTCGCTTGCCGGCCTGCGCAGTTCTGCCAGCACAGCGACACATGAGCAAGTGAGCAAACGTAGCCGCGCGGGCCTGGTTTTTAGTTGCTCCGAGCAGCAACTACAGCAGATCAAACCAGCTGTGGACAGCTATCTGATAGGCGAGGGTGTTGATCTGCGCCTGGTGCAGACCAGCGTCGATGCACAGGCCCACTCATTGCAGTACACACTGGCTGAACCCTTGGCAGACGCTATCACGTTGGACTTGGTGGACCGCCCTGCGCTACATATCAAAGAAGCATTGGTAGAGCTGCCCACAGCGGACGGCAGCCCACGCACCGTGATAACCGTGTCCAAAGCAGAGATCTTGTACGCCATGCTACAAGCCGGCCGCACCACGGTTTTTGATGGACAGGCCTGTAATGCGCAAGCCTTGATCGACCAGATCGGTATCCGACAAAACACCGTCGCTTGGGCTGAGTCCCTGTCGTGGCAGTGGCCTGAAGGAGGCCCCGCCATATGGAACAAGAAGTATTGGCGCGACGGCGATCCGGTCAAAGGTTATCCCCTGCACGAGGCGATCAACGACGCATTCATCAACCAGAATCTTTACGCCATAGGCTGCTACACGGCCACCAAGCTCGTCGTCATCCAGGGCGTGCTGGACTATTACAACCGCATACAGCCCAATGCCTACATGCTAGAACTGGTGCAGAACCAACTCCTTCAAGACCGCGACCCGCTGAGCCACATCGAACCGGGTTTCATGTGGCACTTTGAGGCAGGCAACCAAGAAGCCGATCGTGCACGGCCTGGCAAGCTGCTGGCCCTCAAGAGTGGCATTGCGCCGAAGAATTTCATACCGGGCGACTGGGCATATTTCTTAAACACCGATCCCGTGACCTATGAGAAAACGGGTTATGAAGGCTCCAACGCCCTGTACCTTGGGCGCGGCAAATTTGACGACTACTACAACGACCACCATCATGCTTACACCTATAAGGAAAAGATGCACGAGGTCTACCAGTGGCGCAACAAAGTATTCAGCAGTCGACGCGATGTCGCCAAGGTTCGCCCGTTGAGTGCTGCCGATTTCGAGCAGCTCGCCGGTACACCCGCGCAGGGCGGCATACAAATGGACTACCGGGCCGTGCCCTTGCTGTTCGGGTTCCAGCCACTTCCATCGTTAGGCCTTTGAACCGGATAGCGCAGAGACACGACATATCCAACACGAAACAACCACACCCAAATTAACCAACTCACTAACCACTGAACCACAACATGAAAAACAATATTCTTAAAGCAAAACTATTGACGGCCGCGCTGGCCGCGTCAGCCTGCATGCCGGTCTTTTCCCAGACCACCGGCTTGGGTGCACCCTCAGGACCTGCAAATGCGGTCTTGACAACGGGTAACAATATGCCAGGCATGTCGGGTATCGAAGCCAAGCCCGGCAATATCCTGTCCATCATGGTGCCGACCACAACACTGGTGAGCGACCCGCAACTCGCGGTCCATGTCGCAGGTAACGGAAAGACCTGCCAATACCATCTGGTCGTCATCAACACAGACAGCAACAAAGAGTATTACTTCCCACAAACCAGCAAATTTCCGGCACTGGTGCATGCCAACCTGCCACTGGACCAATTTGCCCACGGCAACTACAAGGTAGCAGCCATGGCCTTCGGCAACGACAAGACTTCGGGCATGCCTTGCCAAGGCGGGGGCGTATACACAGAGTTCAAGATCGCGCGCCCAAAAATCACAGCGCCCGCGGATTACCCCAAGATCACCGATGTCACGCTCAAGCCGGGCAAGTCCACGGCGGTCAATACCTACAGACCTGACGAGAGCCTGGCCTATTCGGTACTGGGAAGCGTGGATAACCAAGCGCCCCAAAATGCCGATAAGCGCTGCGGCTGGACGGCTCTGCTCGAAGGCAATGGCCAGTCGATTCAACTGGGCAATGGCACGTTCTTCAACATGCCTATGACCGCAAGCCTGGCTGCGTTCAAGCCCGGCACTTACACGCTCACTGCCAAGACCACGGCGGGTGACGACAACCTCGCAAAGATGTCTTGCCTTGGCATTGCCCACAAGCAAATCACCATCGTCCCCGTGCCCGGTCAGATCAAGGGACTGAAGCTTGAAGCAAGGGGAATGCACGGCGATGGCAAAGCATTTGCGCAAGCCATTGACAATGGAGTGCTTGACATATTTTCACCGTTCACTAATCTTGTCAATGCATTCGTTGCAGACCACGGCTTACTGAAGATCACGCCCATCATCGACGGACCCAAATGCGTTTACCGCATCACCGAGCTCGTCAATGGCGGTCAACAGCCCTTCTTGGGGCCGCGTATCCATGCGCCCGGAGTGTCGGACAAGCAACCGGTGCAACTATTCTCAGCAGACTTCACCAACGTGCAGGTGACGATCGAGGCCACGGATGCGGAAAAACAGTTGGGTGGCTGCGAGGGCTCTATCACCAAGTCCATCGTCGTCCATGACAACCCCAAACTGCCACCCGTGGTGAAGTAAGTGCCAAAGCCCAGCTGAATATAGCGGGTGGGGGCAGGCGCGCCCGCCTGCATCATTTCTAGCGCTATACATTCGATAGCAGTATGCACAATGAATATGAGGGCTATGGGCGAATTTCCTATGGAATCGCATCTTGGACAGGTAGATTGCTCAACCGGGCACCCAAACATCGTTTGAACTAGTTGCCCCGAAGATCCGACTTAACAGCGTACTACTTAACGGAGTACTACATTTTCTCCACCCCAACCAGAAAGAGCTGACATGACAACAACCTATTCCACCAAGCATTGCATACCCAAGACAACCCGTCTTAAAGCAGCCTTTGCCATCTGCGCTGGCACAGCATTGCTCGCAGTCTCCGGCGCCGCCTTTGCGCAGATTGATCCCAACCTTAAGGTCGGCACGGCAGAGAAGATAAACCGCGTTGCGCCCGCCGACAAGGGCGCGCACAACCCGCCGGACGACAAGATCGGCAAATGTGGGCATAACCCGCCGGACGACAAGATCGGCAAGGCGGCCGATACCCGCATGCTGTTGCCAGCGGTCAAGCCCTCTGGGCAGACAAATACAACGAACGTTCCCAAAACGGACGGCACTGCGTGCCCGAAAAACTAAATGAAAGCAGTTTCCATCTCACTGCGTGCAACCACGCAACGCAAAAGCGCCATCGCCATGCTGATGGTCGTCGGAGGCCTAGCCACCGCACTACCCGCGCAGGCAAATCCGGACACGGCATCGGTCGCTACTCAAGCGGCGGCGAAAGAAATCGCGCCTTGCGTCAAAACCAAGACGCGTGGACTTGCACCCTGTGTCAAAACCAAGGGCACACCTGGCGGCATCGCGCCGTGCGTCAAGACCAAGACCGGCGCGATCGCGCCCTGTGTCAAGACCAAGGTGGCGACCGATCCCAGCGGGCATTGAAAAGGTCGAACCGGTCATAGGATGACAAAGCGCCTCTTCGTACCCAAGGTGGTTGATCGGGTCGGGCTTTCGAGTCTGTCCCGACGCCGGCTCGGGTTGATGCGCAAGGCCGCACGCGAACTGTTGGACGTGCTCCAGACCTGTACGCGCAACGGGCAGCACCCAGTGCGCGATGTGATCCCTGCGACTGGACACTTTACGATCGCTGAGCACTACCCCCGCGGCGACGTGGAAGACACGGGCACCGGGTGCGCCTGGTACTACCACGCGCACGACCCTGCATATGCGCTAACTTGGCAAGAGCACGGCCACTTTCACTGCTTCATGTACACGGAGCAGTTGGGCCGAGCGGCCAGGCCGATTGCACTACCCGCGCAGCCCGACGTTAAAAAGGGCGGGTTGGTGCACGTAGCGGCCATTGCGTTTGATGCCAACGGCACCCCAACACGCATTTTCATTCCCAACCGGTGGGTGACCGATGAATGGTTGTATCCGGCACGCGCCACCATTGCATTGATAGACCAATTCAGCATCGTCAGCGACCAGCGCTATGCAATGACGAACCGGTTTCTTGCAGCCCTGCTGCGCCTCTACCATCCGCATATTGCCTCGGCACTGCATGGACGTGACCGGGTTGTCTGGGCGCGTGGCAAGCGAGGCCTGCCGGGCATTACTGAAGACCGAGCGATACCGATGATTGCCAGCATTGCGATCAACCTCGACGCCGATCTGGCCGCCCTCGACCGGGTCTGGAAAGCTTAAAACACCGGCGCCATTGAGCCCCGACCCCCAGGCCTTTGAAGAACTCAGTAATCGCCGGATGCGCCACCCCCACCAAAGTCGCCGCCCCCTCCGCTACTGACACCACCTGGTGCAGCATCGCTACTGGAGCCCGCACTGGCAGCCGCAGTCAGCAGCCCTTCCGCCGCTACACCCACCGCTACCTGTGTGACGAATGTGGCCAGTTCTTCGGCAATGCGTAGTTTTGACTTGCGCTGCGCAATACCCAGCAGCACGAGGTCAAATAAGATCTTTATCAACGCAACAATCAAACCGGTGAAGACGGCACTGATCGCCACATGGGCCCATTCACCAGAGTCGCGCCACGCAGCTAGACTTGCAATGGGATAGGGAAGCTCACCGCCAATTTTTACAAAAATGACAGTAAAAATAACGCCAGCGGTGCCCGCATAGATTAACCACCGCCATTGTGGCAATCGCACAGGCTGTTGGAAGCCTGCCGCGTTCTTGGCTAGCCGCTTGTTCTTCATGGATGCCTTGACGAGCCGTTGGATGGATCCCATTCTCTCAGTCCGAATGCCACGGTGTCAATTCTTAAATTGCTACAAAAAACATAGCTACATGACTAATTAATTCGAGGGCTACAGGCCATCTATTCCTTTACGAATGACCTCAGATTTGTCTGTTTTTGCAGACACAGCAAACCCTTGATTGCAATGTAGATTATGATTTTTTGAGCCGGCTTGTCGGTTCACTCCGACAAGTCCTATTCAACAACAAGGACCACTGCTTTGATTTCATTGAGGTTTTTACGTGGCACAGATTTTGGGTAATGGATCGTGTGAAGTCATGTTGTCGAAAGCGGTCTTTGAACCTGCGCCCAACACATGCCGACTCAGACTGAGAAGGCCACGCTGAAAAAGGTGCGTGGGTGACAACTGATCTATCAACTACCAAGGACATACCATGATGAAAAACACGATCGACCTGCAAAGCATAAGCAAGATTGACCTCGAAGTCGAGCAGAGCCTGATCCATAGGCTTGAAAAGGTCGCACTGACGCTCTTGTGCGTGGGCGTTGCCAGCTCCTTGATCACTGCCGTTACTGCGTTGAATGCACTGGCAGCGCAGCCGAGCGTCACGCCACCCTCCGCGCGAACCGGTCCGGTGCAACAAATGGTCGTGCCGGGCGCACCTCCCGGCACGCTCAGTTACATGACAGCAAGTGCCACCACCGTGAATATGGGTGTTGCCGTTAAGTTTGCCTTCTACGGCAATGGCTATTGCAGCCTCAAGCTGGACAGTGGTGACGGTATCGTGACGCCATTCGAAGGCAACATGCCATTCACCGGCAGTTATACCTACAACGGCACGGGTATGTCGTCGTTTGACGCCTCCATGGTATTCCCGGCTACCGTCACCCCGACGGGCAACTGCAAAAAAGGCTGAAAAGGGTGCCTTCTCGCCTGCAGATCCTTTCCTGGTGAAAATGACGGTCGTCAACCCCAACCCCCAGAGCGCAGGCGCACCTACGCAAGACAAAGCAATGGTGGTTGCTGACAACGGAAAACTCAGCATTGGCATGAAACCCGGAACTGTCATGCCGCCAGTCGTAGCCCCCACAATCACGTCTCTGGTGTTTTCAGGAGGACCCAGTGCAATCGCCGGCAGCCCCACCGTGTTAACGGTGATCGGTACCGGCATCTGCAAATACCACCTGGGTTACGTGAAGCTGGACGCCCAGGGCAAAACGATACTCCAGCCCTACCCCATGCTGCCCAAGAGCAGCTCGCTGCAGAACCCGTTCCCGATGACGATGACGCTGCTGCAATCGACGCCGGCCGGCGTCTACAAATGGACGGCCAGCGGTGTTGACGGATGCACCGACACGAAGGACGCCACCCTGACGGTGCAGTAAGCCGCTGCACCTTGCGATCCACCAATCCACGAAAGACCCACTGACCATGATCAACCTATCCCGACTGTTCCCACTTTTGCTGGCCTCTTCCATCGTTGCCGGCGGCACTGCTGGCGCTGCCGAGGCCACAGCACCCATCGAAAAAGACCCACTGCGCGCAGCATTGGCAGAGAGCAAGGACAAAAACCGCGGGGTCACGATCTACACCCACGGCGCAAGCATTGCCTTAGTCGTCACCGCAATGGATGATCGCTATGTCATCGGCCGCAGCCAGCAGGCGACCCGCATCGTAGTGCGCATCGACCACATCGATGGCGTAGCAGGAGCGCTCTAAAAAAAAGGCTCCCGAAGGAGCCTTTTTTATCTGCAGTAGCTGCGTTTCACAGCAACCGACTACTTCTTGGAAGCGCGATTTGCCGCCTTCTTGGCAGGAGCCGCTTTGGCAGCAGGCTTTGCCTTTGACGCAACAGGTGCAGGCGCAGCAGCAGGTGCAGCGACCACTTTCAATGCCGTGCGCTGGTCGCGCAAGGCTTTGATTTCTGCGCCCAGCTTGTCTTTGCGCTCGGTCAGCTTCGCAATGCTCGCGCTGATCTTGGCAATGGATTTAGCAGTCTTGGACACGGGCGCCTTCTTGGCCGCTACTTTCGCTACCGGCTTTGCCACCTTTGCGGCGGTCTTTGCTTTGGGGTTCACAGCGGCTTTAGTAGCCACCTTTTTTGCAGTTGCCATTTTCAAATTTCTTTCTATATTTAACTTGCACAAGAGTTTGTGTAAGTGCTCTATTGTCGCAAGATTTTGCGCACGCTTTGCAAAGGCCAGTCAATACGCACCAACGGCTGTCAACGCTCGGCCTGTTTTGGCGTTAAACACGTGTGACCCAAGTCACTCCTCCTATGAAAAAAATCACCAAATTTTTGGCCGTTGCACTGCTTGCCTCCGCCGTGGCATGCAATGCCTTTGCAGACGGCCCGCGCGGGTATTACCAGCATGGCCAACAACGTGGTTACCAGGGTCGGCAAAATAATTCCGACTGGATTGCTCCACTGTTGTTCTTGGGTCTTGCCGGGGCCGTTATCGGCGCAGCGGCAAGCCAGCAAAGCGCGCCACCTCCACAACCGATTTACGTTGCGCCGCCCGTCACCTACGTGCAACCGGCTCCGGTCTATGTGGCCCCACCAGTTTCCATTCCGGCTGCGCCACCGCAACCTGCCAACGCTTGGTATTTTTGCCGGTCCGTGGGACAGTATTACCCCTACACACAGTACTGCCCCGAGGGCTGGCAACTCGTTTCTCCGACTCCACAGCAGTAGTTTACGTTTCGAGGCCACGGCGTGTTCCAATGTGACTTCACTTCTGCACCGCTTCTGAAGAACCCATGAACCACCTCACCCAAGGCCTGGAACGCTTCGCCGAAGCGCAAGCCGCCGTCTACCACACCGTAGTTGCCGAACTGTCCATGGGACACAAAGAGACGCACTGGATGTGGTTCATCTTTCCGCAACTCAAAGAGCTGGGCAAGAGTGCGATGGCCAAGCGCTTTGGCATCGAGTCTGCTGACGAGGCCCGCGCATATTTGGCCCACCCTGTACTTGGCAGCCGCCTCGTCGCATGCACTGAATTGTTGCTGGCCCAGCGAAATGCCAATGCGTTTGAAATCTTCGGGTCGCCCGACGACGTCAAGCTGCGTTCCTGCATGACCTTGTTCGCCACAACCTCCCCACAGGCGCCGGTGTTCAAGCAGGCCTTGGACGTTTTCTTCAAGGGCAAAGTGGACGAAGTTACCGTGAAACTGCTGACAATGCCGGCCACAAAATAGTTCAGAGTCTAGGCCTCTGCATCCCTCCTGCACGAGCGCAATGGCGCGCTTCAGTTAGCCGAATCCAGCACTTCAGGCTGCCAGCAATGCTCTGGCTTCCCGTTTGCCCAGCTTCATGACGGCAGCGATTTTTTCTAGTTGCGCAGCCCGCGGCTGCACGGCTCCGGCTTCCCATTTGTGAACTGACAATGATGACGCGTCCAGCACCCTAGCCATTTCTGCCTGTGTCAATCCAAGCTTTGCGCGCAGAGCGGAAAATCGTTCCGCTGTAAACCGGATCCGGTTGGGTTTGGCTGATTCTTCGGGGCCAGATAGTTCCTTTCCCAAGGGCCTGCGTGTCCGCTTGATGGCTTTCACCTCGGTTGCCAAGGATTTCACCAGCCGCTTCAATGCTGCAATTTCCGATCGATGAGACGTGGTGGCTTTTCGAAGTGGCTGCAATTCAGCCTTGAGTTCCTTGCGCGCTATGCGCGTCATTTCGGACTTGAGAGAAGTAATCAACGAACTCATGGGTTAATTCCAATGCATGTAGGGGGAGTGTTCCAACGAAAGAGCGATAGCGTCAATTGCCGCTGCAGCATGGACATTTATACCGGATTGCAGAGTTCCTTTGTTCTATTCTGGTCAAAGTCCGCGAAAGGCCTCTCCTTTTCAATTGCGGTAACCCCAGCCGTTTCACGCGCAGTGGCGACTAGGCGCTGTACGCTGGACCTTGCGAAGCGCGCCTTGCCTGTTTAAGTTTGCGCAACCCCTTACCAACAAAAAAAGGCTCCGCAATGGCGGAGCCCTTAACCCAAATACCGACGATTTGAGTAGGCCGTGCGTGGTGCGATTACTTGGGCAACATCACTTTGTCGATCACGTGAATCACACCGTTAGACTGGTAGACATCACCAATCGTTACAGCGGCTACTGCGCCCTTCTCGTCGGTCAACATGATTTTCGAACCGTTCGACTTGGCAACCAAGGTGCCGCCGCTGACGGTCTTGATGTTTGCCATGCCCTTGCCGTCCATGATCATCTTGCTGATTGCAGCAGCATCAAATTTGCCAGCCACAACGTGGTAAGTCAGGACAGTTGTCAAAGTAGCTTTGTTTTCAGGCTTGAGTAAAGTGTCTACCGTGCCAGCAGGCAGTGCTGCAAAGGCTGCATTGGTAGGAGCGAATACCGTGAATGGGCCTGGGCCTTTCAGCGTTTCAACCAGCCCCGCTGCCTTTACTGCAGCGACCAGCGTGGTGTGGTCTTTGGAGTTGACGGCGTTGTCGATGATGTCCTTGGACGCCATCATGGGGGCCCCGCCAACCATGACGTCGGCCATGGACGCCATAGAGACGGCGGACATAGCTACGACGAGGCTCAAGGATGCAAGTTTGCGTGTGGTCTTGATAGAGATCATGGAGTGTTGTACCTAGTAAGTTGTTGATAAGAAGCCGAAACATGGCGGCTACTATCAATACGCAGCATTCCGATTCTTGGATGTGGAAAATCGGTATCGATGTGTAACAAGCACATTTCTGGTCAAACCAATATCGGCAGTCCACTGACCCGTGCACTCCTCATGTACCCCAAACTCTTGTCGAACGATACGTCAACGCAGCGGCGGCGTCGCCTCGATAAAAGCTTGAACGTCTTTCAACACCGGCGCGATCATGCGCAACGGCCACGCGAACGCGCCGATCAAAGTCGTGTGACTGGCGTGGGGGTATAGCTTCAGCGCAACCGGAACTCCGGCGGCCTGCAACTTTTCCGCCAGCTGCTGTGTGTTGCGCCGCGGATTGACCACTTTGTCGTCCGCTCCCGCGGCAAGAAAGCTGCGCGGCGCGGCGGATGACGCAAACCCCATCGGCTGCGAGTTCGCAGGGTAGTTCGGGTGGAAGAACACCGGCATCGCATCCGGGTTGGTGATCGGATAAAAATCGTAAGGCCCCGCCAGACCGATCCAGCCAGCCAGTTCGTTCGGTCCATGACCGGCCGCCTTGAGCCATCGCGCATCGAGCGCCAGCATGGCCGCGTTATAGGCGCCTGCGCTATGCCCCATCACGAAAACCCGCTTGGGATCGCCACCCAGCCGCCCGGCATGGGTCAACCCGTAGGACAGAGCCTGCGCACTGTCGCTCAAGAAATCGGGATAGCGAACCTCGGGGTAAAGCCGATAGTCGGCGACCAACGTCAGCACTCCGCGCGCTGCCAGCGCCTCACCAACGAACCGATATTGGGTGCGCTCGCCGATGTTCCACGAACCGCCGTAAAAGAACACCACCACCGGCCAACCGGCCGCTGGCCGAGCCGATGTTGGCGCGTAGATGTCGAGTTTTTGGCGCGGCTGGGTGCCATAGGCAACATCGGCATCCAGCACGTAGCTGCTGCTCGACGTCACCGCGTTGAGCACGCCAGTGGCCGAGCAGCCGGTGATTAGAAAGGTCGACATGATGACATATAAGGCGAGCAGTCGAGTGACATGGTGGATCGTCGGGATATGGAGCACTGACTTCTCTTTCGTTTGAAATCTGACCGGCATCAGAATGGCCCAGCGCCAATCTTCTGGGATTGTTGCCCAGAATCGAAAATGGCAATCCGTGCGGTGACCAACGTCCTATGCACCACAACCCGGATTACAAAGCCCAGTAAGAGTTCAAGCCACGACTCACATGCGCAGTTCTGGCAATTTTTGATCAGCAGCAATAAATTGAAGCGAGACTCCGTTGTTGCAGTAGCGCAGTCCGGTTGGTTTAGGACCGTCATTGAATAGGTGGCCCTGGTGGCCGCCACAGCGGGCACAGTGGTATTCGGTGCGTGGCAGGATCAATTTGAAATCGCGGCTTTTGTCTACAGCACCGGGCATGACATCAAAAAAGCTCGGCCAGCCGGTACCGCTGTCGAACTTGGAATCGCTTTTGAACAACGGAAAATTGCAGGCGAAACAGACAAAGGTTCCAGCGCGCTTTTCAAGGTTCAGTGCGCTGCTGCCAGAGCGTTCTGTGTTCTCTTCGAACAACACCTCGTAGTTGGTAGCAGGCAGTAGTTTCTTCCAATCCGCTTTAGATTTGACCAGGGCAGTGACCGCTTGTGCGATCTGGGTCATCGGCAACAGCGACAGGCCAAATGCGGCTTGTGCCATGCCAACCAGGGACATTCGACGGTTCATGCTAACTCCGATGGGTAATGGTGAGGTTGAACGAAATAAGACTTGCTTGTATTGCTTGGTCGTACAGGGTAGGACTTTCTTACAAGGGCTTTAGTTCAAGTGCGCGGAAAAAGCCGACGTTGAAGGTCGAAAGGGAAGACGGCCAGGGAAGACCGTCCAGCGCAACCCTACCGCACCCCGCACCTTGACCCATTCTGCAGGGCAGAGGTGCGACGCGTCATGACGCAGTTGCAAAACCCTATCACTGGCAGACTCGCGCAGAAGTTCGTCCTGGCTGCGCCGTCACAACTGCTATCAAATAGATAGCTACTTGTGCTTGTTCTGCGAGGGCTACCGCTCGATTTTACATTTGCTCGTTTCTCAAATTAGTCGGCATCAGAAAACAAAATGTGCCGGTCGCGGCTCCTTGGTGCAATGGAAAAATCGAACGCTTTTTCGGATCCATAAAGCCCATGCTTAAGCAGCTTGTGATTCCCGGCAAGTTGGCATTACAACGCGCATTGGATGAAGCCAGTATTTTTTACAATCACGTACGTACGCACCAAAACTTGGACGGCCTGACGCCTGCCGAAGCATGGCAAGGATTGAGCGTTACGGACGTCCAACAGATGCCGGTCAAGTCTGCTACGTTGGTGCAGGCTCTTGATGGTGTTTGGGTTGGGTTTCATTTGCGCCGATAGCGCTGGTCGGCTGAAAAAGTTCAGGTGTCCGGCTATTCGGAGGTAAGGAGCTGTCTGCCTTGCAACTGAGGCATGCGTTTTGAGTGCAGGCGCGTCACGTAGCAGTGAAAAACCCCTGGCATTGGTGGTTTCGGGTTCAAAAGTTGAAAAACTTGGGCTTGAAATCAGTTGGGAAGGTGCTTGGTGGACACGGACATGACACCGCGGTTTAAACGTGTTTTTTGTTACGTAATGTGACAGCCGAGGTTTGAACGCTTAACCCGTTCAGTTCTCCACCTACACTTAAAACGCTGCGGTTGAATTTCGTCCAAAGCACAGATTCATGCACTTTTTTTTCTGCT
>JBBQBG010000062.1:0-16404 GCA_038317285.1 Burkholderiales bacterium
CCTGCGTGAACTCGGCACCTGGCGCTTCACCCCGTAAACGGTAGCTAGCCGCCAATTGCCGCAATGCCTGGCCGTTTGTCTGTTCGAGGGACCGCAACTCGTGTTCAAACGGTGCGATGGCTGCAGCAAAGTCGCGCTGCAACTGACGCTCATCCGATTCCCGCACATACAAATAGATAACGCCTGACAACATAAACGCCACCAACAAAGGTAGCCCCACGGAGATGCGTCGTTGTTTCCAAACAGCAGTAGGAGCGAGCGCCACCAGCGTCAGCGGTGCAAATATTTGCACCCCGAAGGCGTCACCCAGCCACCACGTGGCGAAACTGAGCGGCAGTTGCTCCCATGCTATGTAGCCGTTTGCGATCAACGTCAGGTTGCCAATGCTGGCGGCAATCAGGCACGACGCGACACCCAATAGCGAAAAGCGCATCACCGTGCGCGGATCGTTCAACTCCAGTTGGGGCATGAGCCGCTTCAACGCGGTTCCACCAACCGCGGCCTGCACTGTGGAGCCCACGGCAATGCAGGCAGCAACCGTATCGATATGAAAACCACCGCCCACCGTGGCGTTAGTGACGAGTGAGCCTGCAAAAATACCCAGCGCGGTAGCCCGAACGCCCCGCAGTACGGTGATTGCAAAGGCAAATCCGGCGGCAGGCCAAATGGCCGAGACAAAGCCCGGCGGCAAGGCTGATTCCAAACCTAATTTGCCCAACAGGAAGTAGCACAGTGCGATGCCTGCGGTCAGTGCAACTCCTCTGGCCATGTTGTTCATCGCCACATAATACGGCAGCATGCCTTCATCGCACGGCACATCGCACCGCGTGACAACAAGACTACCTCTGATTTGCCGAAGCCGTCTACGGTTTGCCCAAAACGCCCCGCACGCAGAGGACATTCAACTGCGGTCGGACCGACGGGCCTGGTGCGGTCGACTTTTCAAACTTCAGAATTGACGTCTCGCATCAACAGCATGTCCTTGATACGGGCACTAGCAGGCGCGTCAAACCCGACGCTACCGGTCCAGGCCTCCCACGGATTCTCGAAAGTGTCAAACAACATGTCCCATACGGGCAAGTCGCCGAAGTTGTGCACCTGTGCGGCCGCCACGTCACCGGCATGGTGGAGCAAGTGGGACTCTGGGCGCGGGATGATGTAACCCAGCCAGTGCGGCGTTCGGGTGTTCCAGTGTTGGAACACACTGAGCAGTGCGCCCGCCAGCCCAACCACGGCCGTGGCCAAGGGTGTTAGGCCCAACACGAATACGCTGACCGTCGTAGTCAGTGTCACTTTGAGCAACACTTCAACCGGGTGGCTGTAAAAAGCACCGGCAGTATCCACGCGCCGCGCGCTGTGGTGTAACTGGTGCGACGCCCGCCACAACCAATCAAAGCGGTGCTCGGCCCGATGCAGCCAATAGGCAAAGAACGTGGCACAAAGCAGCCCGACCGGAACACCCAGCAAGCCCCATGCGCTCAAGTCAAACACACGGTGGTGCTGGAGCCAGTTCAAGGGCATGAGCAGTGGAACGGCGGAGCCTACCAGCAGCACCATGACAAAAAATAGTGCGCCGGTCCGACGCCAACGGGGCACTGGTGCATAGTCGCGTGCTGCAGTTTTTGCTTCGACGGCCAACAGCATGAGGTAGGTTACAGGGATCGCAATGCCTAAAAGGTCTTCGGGTTTCATTCGTTGCTCCGATAAGGGGTGGTGGGTTGATGGATCTTTGCGGGGAGATATTTGCATGCATATGTGCACGTAAATGCCTATAAATAGATAAAAAAAGGACTAATCTGAGGGCGGACAGCAAAGGGGTACCAGGGCCCGCACCAATTGGGAAAGACCCTCCACACGCGCGGCAACTAGCGCACCGTTAATCTCATAAAAGGTGTGGCGCCCCTCCGTCTGGGCGCGCACCAGACCGGCGCGCTCCATGGTCTGTAGATGCCGTGCGATAACCGAGCGGTCTTGCGGCAAGTCCTGCGCAATGGTGCCGATATCAGCACGCCCCTTGAGCACCAGTTCTCGAAAAATCTGCACGCGCGCCGGTTCGCACAAGGCGCGGAAAAAATCTGCGTCCAGAATTTCGACGCAGGCGTCAGCGGCATCTTGGCGGGTTGTCGAGGAAACCATGATTTCAAGTATATGTGCGCACAAATGCATACGTCAACCACCATTGGTCAACAGTTTCCTTTACGTTCCAAAATACTTCTACATTTCAACTATTATCGAATTATGGAAGAAAAAACAGCCGTTCAATCCCTCGCCGCCTTGGCGCAGCCGATGCGTCTGCGTGTTTTTCGCGCGCTAGTCGTCGCCGGAACTGCGGGGCAGACCCCCTCACAACTCGCAGAAAAAATCGATGTTGCTGCGGCCACACTGTCCTTCCACCTGAAAGAGTTGGCCCATTCCCATCTCATCAGCCAAGAGCGAGACGGTCGTAACCTGATTTATCGCGCAAATTTTTTGCAGATGAATGGGTTGTTGGCCTACCTCACCGAGCACTGCTGCCAGGGTGAGGTCTGCGCCGTCAGCGATTCCACCTGTACGACTTGCTAGGTGAGCTGACCACCATGAAAAAGAATCTGGGCACGGCCCTGCTGGCCGAATTCATGGGCACCGCCCTATTGCTGTGCACCGTGATCGGTTCGGGCATCATGGCTGAGCGCTTGAGCGGCGGAAACACGGGCATCGCATTGTTAGCCAACACCCTGGCAACTGTTTGGATCTTGTACGTTCTGATCGAAGTATTTGGACCTGAGAGCGGCGCACATTTCAACCCCGTCGTATCGGTCGTCATGGCAGCGCGGGGGCAACTCGCGCACAACGGCGGAGCTACCTTGCTCGTGCTGTATATCGCGGCACAACTGGGTGGCGCAGCGGTAGGTGCGGGTCTGGCCAACGCGATGTTTGACCTGGACATCATCCACCTGAGCACAAAACTTCGAACGGGACCGAGCCAATGGCTGGCCGAAGCGGTGGCTGCTGCCGGCCTGGTCTTTGTCATCTTGCGCGCGCCACCTGGCAAGGCCAGCGTACTGGTTGCCCGCTACATCGGTGCAGCCTATTGGTTTACCGCCAGCACGTCGTTTGCAAACCCCGCCGCTGTGTTTGGCCGCATGTTCAGCGACACCTTTGCTGGCATCGCGCCCGCAAGCGCCCTCGCCTTCGTGGCCGCCCAGTGCGTGGGTGGCGCCGTGGGGGCTTTGCTTGCACGCTGTTTTGAGCGGACCCGGCTGGCCCAACCATGACTTCAACCCTGCTCTACTTTAAAAGCCCAATGAACGACATCACGATTTACCACAATCCGCAGTGCGGCACCTCGCGCAATACATTGGGTTTGATACGCAATACCGGGATTGAACCGCAGGTGATCGAATATCTGGTCACACCTCCGTCACGTGACGAACTGATGGCATTGATTGCGCGCATGGGCATCACACCGCGTGCCTTGCTCCGTAAAAGGGGCACGCCCTACGATGAACTCGGTCTGGACAACCCAGAGCTGACCGAAGCCCTACTGCTTGACGCGATGCTGACGCATCCTGTTCTGATCAACCGACCCATCGTGGTAACGCCGTTGGGAGTGAAGCTGTGCCGGCCCTCTGAGGCGGTGCTGGACATACTGCCATTGCCCCAGTTGCGGTCCTTTACCAAGGAAGACGGCGAGGCCGTCGTTGATGCCCATGGACAACGTGTACAGCACTGACAGCTTGCCCAATCTGGCTGAAGAACTGTTTCGGTCACCCGACACCGAAGCGCTCGGAACGCCGCTTCGCTCCGCCCATCCGCCGCGCATTCTTTTGCTCTACGGCTCTTTGCGGGAACGCTCTTTTAGCCGGCTGCTGACAGAAGAGGCCGCACGCCTGCTGCACCGTATGGGCGCTGAGACACGCACATTTGATCCGCACGGCCTGCCACTGCCCGACGACGCGCCCGCCGCGCATCCCAAGGTGCAAGAGCTGCGTGCATTGGCGCAGTGGGCCGAAGGCATGGTTTGGTGTTCACCTGAGCGCCATGGTGCAATGACCGGGATCATGAAAGCGCAGATCGATTGGATACCGCTTGCCGACGGCGCTGTGCGCCCCACACAGGGCAAGACACTGGCGGTGATGCAAGTCAGCGGCGGGTCGCAGTCGTTCAACGCCGTCAACCAACTGCGGGTGCTGGGCCGATGGATGCGCATGATCACCATCCCCAACCAGTCGTCGGTAGCCAAGGCGTTCGCCGAGTTCGATGAGGCGGGTCGCATGAAACCCAGCGCCTATTACGACCGCGTGGTCGATGTGATGGAAGAGCTGGTCAAGTTCACGCTGCTGACGCGCGACGTCTCGCCCTACCTGGTGGACCGCTACAGCGAGCGCAAAGAGAGTGCAGATGAACTTTCGAAACGGGCGAACCAACGATCTCTCTAGAGAGCTTTTTTTCAACGGCCGTGCGTGGCCTTTTGCCATGAAGATCTATCCCGCGAGACTTAAATACCCCTAATTATTACCGGACATTAACGGTTTGAACGATTCAGACTAAAGTCCAGACGGGTCTGATTAAAAATCGTCCCTACTTGGTGACAAATCCAAGACTTACTGCATCCGTATTCCCTCACTCGTTAGGACCAAAATGTCAATCAATCAACTGGTTTATGTAAGCCAAGCCGTGCGAAAAATGTCTTTGGACGATCTCAACTCGATTCAAAAGATAGCCAAAACCAACAACGAACCTATGGATGTCACAGGTAGCTTGTTTTATAACGGTGGCTGGTTTTTACAAGTGTTAGAGGGGCCCATCGCGACGCTGGACAAGCTGTACCACAAGATCGAAAAAGACCCACGTCATAAGAATTCACGCATTCTCTACAACGAGCCGGCAAAGTTTCGGACTTTTCCGCGTTGGAGCATGAACATGACAAATCTAGAAGATCGACAAGCCGATAAATACAATGAGTTGGTTGAAGTCATTGAAGCGGCAAAGACCGATCGCAAAATCGGCGCCGCATCACCTGCGGTGACGTTGCTCAAGATTTTTAAGAGCTAGGAGCCTGCCCACAGCGGCTAGGTACCTTTGTTTGTTGCGCTAGCTGGCAATGCAATGTAACCTCAGTTTCAAAATACCAGCCTCAACGGCATTCGCAAAAGGAGCGGTTTAATGGCCCTGTCTTCATTTTTGCAGGGCAGAAAAGCTGCACTGCGGCGGTACGCACGTACGGCAATCCTTGTCGTAGTGTGCCCGTTTGCGCTGGTGGGTACTGCCAATGCGGCGGAACCTCTGGTCCTCGCAATTTCAAAAGCATCGGTGAACCTGCCGATTTTTGTTGCCGAGCACGAAGGCTATTTCGCTGCGGAGGGCGTGTCTGTCCGAATCGATGAGGTTGCCAGCGGCGTACGCGGCATGGAGCTGATTGCTGAAGGCAAAGCCGATATGACTACGGGCTCGGAAGTGCTGGTCATGTTCAACAGCTTCAAGCGCAATGATTTTGCCGTTGTCGCCACGTTTGGCACCAGCACCGAAGACCAAAAAATCATTGTCCATGCACAGAGTGGAATCGGCAGCGCCGGGCAGTTGGCGAACAAGCGGGTCGGGACCATTCTGGGCTCTGCCAGTCACTATTACATCGACACTCTGGCACTCTTGAACGGCGTTGACCCCAAGTCGATCACTTTGGTCGGTTACCAGCCTGGCACGATCGTCGCAGCCCTTGCGCTCCGCGAGGTTGATGCTATCTCCATATGGCAGCCGCAGGCCTACCGCGCGACCACGGAGATCGCAGGCGCCAAAACGCTCGCTGACGCCGGTTTCTACACCCAGCGCTACAACCTGATCGCCTCGCGTGCTGTCATCGGCGCGCGGACCGACGACCTGACTCGCTTGTTGCGCGCGCTGGACCGTGCCAACCAGTTCATCGCCAACGAGCCGACACAGGTGCGCACAATTCTGGCTTCCCGCTTGCAAGTCGATGCGGCCTACTCCGATTGGCTGTTGCCGCGCTACCGCTTCCGGTTGGCGTTGGACCAGTCGCTGCTGACAAGCCTGGAGAATGAAGCGCGCTGGGCCCGCGAGGAAGGCCACGTCAAAGCGACCCAATCACCCAACTACCTGAACTTCATTCAGACGGCGCCACTGGCTCGGGTTCGCCGCACTGCGGTCGGCATTGCCCAATAGGCAATAAAGGTACGAAACCTCCTGCTGGCCTTTAGCCCTCGTCAGGTATGCCTCATACGCTACAAAATATGTAGCATTTAGCCAACCTAACCGCGCAGCGCCTCCTTCAGCTCCACACCCAGCTCGGGTTTTTGGGCAAACGGGTGCGCCGGGTTGCGGGGAAGGCCTATAAGGCTGCTGTTGGTAAGACTACCCCAAAGTGGGCGATAGACGCGACCCTGGCTATTCGCCGAGTCGCTTTGCCAGAAAATCGACAAAGGCACGGACGGCGGCTGGCTGCAAGTGCGATGCCACCACCGCATGAATGGGCAGACGTGGCACCGACCATGGCACCAGCACAGGCACCAAGCGCCCCTGCAGCACCGCGCTTTGCGCCAGGACCGGCGTCAGCGCTGCAATGCCCATGCCACGTTCGGCCAGCAGTTGCATAAGGCCATGGTTGTTCACACCAAAGCGACCGCGCACGGGCACATCGCACGCGTCCGTACCGTGGTGCAACTGCCAACGCGGCTCCTGCTGGGCAGAGCCAAAAATGCAATCGTGCGCTGCCAGCTCGGCCGGTTGTTGCGGTGGGCTGCGCACGGCCAGGTAGGCCGGTGCGGCGTAAAGCGCTTGCTCCACCCAGCCAATGCGCCGAACCACCAACTGGTCTTGACGCACCGTCCCAATGCGAATCGCCACATCGACGTGTTCGCCCACCACGTCGGTGTGGCGCGGCGACAGATCGATATCGAAGGTGATTCCCGGGTACGCGCGTGCGAAATCGGGCAACAACGGCCCCACCACATGCACGCCCAGGTCCACCGGCATGGAAACCCGCAAATGCCCGTCCGCATGGCTGGCCACTTCTTTGAGGGCCTCTTCGGCGAGACGGGCTTCGTCCACCAGCGGGGCGCAACGGTCAAAGTAGCGCCGCCCGGCAGTCGTCAACTCCACCCGGCGCGTGCTGCGGTCAAACAGGCGCACGCCCAGTTGTTTCTCCATGCCGGCAATACGCCGTGAGAGCGTGGCACCGGGCATGGCCAAGCTGAGGCTGGCGCGGTTAAAGCTGCCGGTGCGCGCCACCTCAACAAAGAGCGCCATATCGTGGAGCACAGAGAGGTTTTTCATGAATGCAGGTAGTCGGCTAAATATGGAATAACAATTGGCATTTTGGTTGGAATTTTGCAGGGATATTGCTTGATTATTCCAAATTTGGAACAGTCTAATCCACATTCACATCTTCCCACCATGGCGATGATTGGAAACAATCGCAGCCTTGCCTCCCCCAATAAAACCTAAGGAACACAAGCCATGAAAGCCATCCGAATCCACGCTTACGGCGATGCCAGTCAAATGCAGTTGGAAGAAGTGCCCGTCCCCATCTGCGGCCCCAACGATGTGCTGGTGCGTGTGGTCGCGGCCGGCATCAACCCGATTGACTGGAAAATTCGCAGTGGGGCCGTGGCACAGATGATCCCCAAAACATTCCCATTTGTCTTGGGTTCGGACGCGGCCGGCGTGGTAACCGCAGTCGGTGGCGCGGTGACGGCCTTTTCGCCCGGTGATGAAGTGTTTTTCTATGCCGAATTCGCCCGGGGCGGAACCTATGCCGAGTACGTGGCGGTCGATGGCGCGCAAGTGGCGCGCAAGCCCCGCACCGTGTCGTTCACCACGGCAGCCGCCCTGCCCACACCGGGCCTGGCGGCCTGGACGGCCGTGATCGACACGGCTCAGGTGGCGCGCGGCATGCGCGTGCTGATCCACGGTGGCGCCGGTGCGCTGGGCAGCGTGGCCGTGCAACTGGCCAAAGCGCAAGGAGCGCACGTTACCGCAACGGCGGGTACCGCTGATGTAGCCTTGGTGCAAAGTCTGGGTGCCGATGAAGTGATTGACTACCGCACGCAGCAATTCGAGCGCATCGCCCGCAACATGGATGTAGTCATCGACACCTTGGGCGGCCCCACGCAAGAGGCCTCCTGGGCCACGCTACGCGCTGGCGGCTTGCTGGTAGCGACGACCCAGCCGCCCTCGCCAGAGCGGGCCGCCGCCGCCGGTGCGCGCGGGGCGTTTGTGTTCTCGACGCCGCGTGGCGACGTGCTGGCCCAACTGGCGGCGCTGATGGACAAGGGGAAGTTTCGCGTGCTGGTGGGTCAAGAGTTTGCGTTGGCCGATGCACCGCTGGCGCATCGCCAGGGCGAAAGCGGCAAGGCCCGCGGAAAGATGATTCTTCGCGTCAGTTAAGCTTGTCAACCCCCCCCATTTACACCCAAGGAAACACTATGACCACCAAAAAATCTGTCTTATCGTGCGGCCTGCAGCCACAACTCATCAATTTCGCCGATCCGGCCTATGCGGCCTTCCCCGGCATGACGGCCGAGAAGGTGCAAGGCGGACTGGACAAGGACATTGCCGCACTAAACGCCTTGGGTTACGACGCAAAATTGTGCCTCACCGATTTTGGTGAAACGGCAGAAGCCGTGATCCGCGCCGCGCTACAGCAAAAACCCTATGACTGCGTGGTGATCGGTGCGGGCATGCGTGCCATCGATAAAAACTTTTTGCTGTTCGAGAAAGTGCTCAACGTGGTCCACGAACATGCCCCACAGGCACGCATCTGTTTCAATACTAGCCCATTCGACACGGCCGAGGCGGTGCAGCGCTGGTGCCCGGTAGCCTAAGACCCGACCTTCATGTCAGCCCTCACCAACAGTGCGCAAGAAGCTATCAAAATCATAGCAAGTCGAACTAATCGGCGGTTCGGGGCTATCGGCAACAACACGCGCACAGACACCCTGGATTGTGGGTTGCGTTGGGGCGTGGCGTAAGCGCCACGCAGCAAAAGCGCCTGGAGCAACTGCTGGCGTTGCCGCCTGACAGCCGTACATCACAACTTGACCAATTGCGCACCGGGCCCGTAGCGGTCAGCAGCCACTCCTTGGTCAAAGCCCTGCGCAGATTGCAAATCTGTGCGTGAGATTGGCATTCGCGTGCCAGCAGCGGCCCGCATTCCGCCGACAAGGATAGCGAACTTGGCCCGTTTTGCTGGTGCCGCCAAAGCCAGCGCCATTTTGCGCCTGCCCAATCAGCGTAAGTTGGCAACCCTGGTGGCCTTCGTGCATTGCCTTGAGGCAGCGGCCCAAGATGACGCACTGGCGGTGTTGGAAGGCTTGCTGCGTGAGGTGTTCAACGGCGCAATCAGGGCGGACAAGAAGGCGCGTCTGCGCACAATGAAAGACCTTGACCACGCAGCAATTACCCTGGCCCGAGCCTGCCAGCACCTGCTTGATGACGAGTTTCCTGATGCAGAGCTGCGTGCCAAGCTGTTTGAGCAAATCCCACGCGACATGCTCACCCGTGCCGTCGAAAGCGTCAAGGCACTTACTCGTCCTGCCAATGATGTGTACCTTAAGGAGTTGAATGCCAAGTACAAGACGATTCGGTTCTTTCTGCCAACGCTGGTGGACACCATTAATTTCACCTCCAATGCGGTCGGCGATCCGTTGATCGCGGCGCTGTGGTGACTGCGAGAAAACGCCACCGCCAAACAGCCAACCAACGATGCACCGCTCGAAATTGTCAGTAAATCGTGGCGCTGCCATGTTGTGCGCGAGGATGACAGCCTGAACTTCCATGCCTACGCTTTTTGTGTGTTGGCACGCTTGCAGACGGCGCTAAAACGGCGCGATGTATTTGTGACTCCGAGCTGGCGCTACGCCGATCCATGCGCAGGGTTGCTTAGCGGTACTGAGTGGGAGGCAACGCGCCCGATCATCTGCCGCACTCTGGGCTTATCAGCTACTGCCGAACCGACATTGAATGCATTGGCGGCAGAGTTAGACAGCACGTATAGCGCCGTGGCCACCCGCTTGCCGGAAAACCCTGCGGTGCGCTTTGAAAAAGTCGGCGATAAGCAAGAGCTGGTGATGACCCCGTTAGATGAGATGGAAGAGCCACCAGAATTCGTGGCGACATCCCCGCACTCAAGCGCGATCGGCTACTGTGGGTAGACCAAAACTATATCCGTGAGGATACTTTGACTGCTTCCAATGCCGTGCTGGTGGCGGCACAAAGCCGCATTGATCTGGTCAATGCCTGGGGTGGCGGTGAAGTGGCGTCCGCCGACGGCATGCGCTTTGTTGTGCCCGTACGCACGGTGCATGCTGGGCCAAATCCGAAATACTTTGGCATTGGGCGTGGCGTCACCTGGCACAACCTGATGTCAGACCAATACTCAGGTCTGAACGCCATCACCGTGCCTGGCACCTTACGCGACAGTCTGCTGCTACTCGCCGTGGTGCTGAAGCAGCAAACCGACCTGCAACCGACGCAAATCATGACAGACACTGGAGCGTACAGTGACCTGGTGTTTGGGCTATTCCGTCTGGCTGGCTATCGCTTCAGTCCACGCTTGGCCGATGTTGGTGCCACGCGCTTTTGGCGCTTTAACCAGCAAGCCGACTATGGCCTGCTCAATGCCATCTCCACCCATCATCTCAGCATGCAAGAAACCAAACCACACTGGGATGATGTGCTGCGCTTGATTGGGTCACTCAAGTTTGGCCTGGTTTCAGCCGTTGACATCATGCGCACACTTCAGGTCGGAGTGTCGGCGGTAGCCAGACCAGCTTGGCGCAAGCTATTACAGAAATTGGCCGTGCCCGAAAAGTCCTTGCACATGCTGACCTACATTGACGATGAGGGCAAGCGGCGCAGTACGCTGACTCAACTCAATCGAACTGAAGGCCGTCACAGCCTGGGGCGCGTCGTATTCCACGGTAAGCGTGGTGAGCTGCACCAGCATTACCGCGAGGGACAAGAAGACCAATTGGGTGCCCTGGGTTTGGTGCTTAAAATGATCGTGGTGTGGAACACCATTTACATGGATGCGGCCTTAATGCAGCTGCTCGGTGAAGGCTATCCGGTTCTGGAGGAGGACGTGGCCCGCATGTCACCGTTGGTACACGCGCACCTCAACACACTTGGTCGCTATTCGTTCGTTGTGCCGGCGGCCGTGGCCAAGGGTGAGTTGCGACCATTGCGTGATCCAGTGAATGACGAATTTTGAAAGAACCGCCAATACCCATGTTCACAGTGTTCACAGTGTTCACCTGGAACATCAGTTTTTGACCTCCAGTCCGATTGTCTGTTGGTCGTTCATACCAGGGAGAAAACAAGTTGGAAATTGAGCAAAGACGATCCGCAAGAAAAATCCTGCAAACAAAGGCCGTGCTGATCATCGGCGGGAAGGCCCCCTGCGTCGGGCGCACTGCGGACATTAGTGCCACGGGTGTTGGCCTGCTACTGCCCAATCCTTTGAGCTCCGGATTACAAGGACGTGTTGCGTTCGATATGTATTTCAATGGCAAGCTCCATGCCGTCCGAGTTGAAGCAAAGGTAATGCATTGCGTTTTCGGAGCGGGCGAGTTCAAAGTTGGCTTGGTGTTCGTCCGCTTGGATTCGCCCAGCACGTCTGCAATTTCAGAGTATCTTCGTTGAACAGGGTTTTACGCCACAACCATAGCTTCGCTCCGACTGAGACAAAAACTATTTGGCTATTCAAATTGACCTCTTAACTGGGTTTTCTGTTCCACTGCACCTCAAACCCTACCCTCTCAGCGCCCTTTGGAATGCTCCAGCGCTTCGTCCAGGGATTTCATGAAATCGGATACCCGGATGGGCTTGGTCACGTAGCTGTAAAAGCCGGCTTTGATACCGTTGGCTATGTCATTTTTCGATGCACTGGCACTGACGGCAATGACTGGAATATGCGCAGTCAGGGGGTCGGCCCGCAGCATCTGCATCGCTTCAATTCCACCCATGCCCGGCAGGTTGATGTCCATCAAGATCACCTTGGGCAGCAAGGTGCGCGCCAACTCGATCCCGGTCGGGCCATTGGTCGCAGTCAGCAGGTTCAGGTCGGCGCGCCTGGCAATCAGCTGCTCCACCAAATCCAGATTAGCCGGATTGTCTTCCACGTACAGCAGGGTGTGCACGACCAGGGCAATGGGGCTAGCCGCTGGCGTCAGCGCCGCATCCTCCGCATGCTCCGCGTCCAGCGCTTCCAGCGCTTCCACCCCATTAGGCAACGCAGCGGTGGTCAGCTCCAATTCAAACCAAAACACACTGCCCACCCCGACAACACTATCGACCCCCATACGGCCACCCATCAATTCGACCAATCGTTTGGTGACCACCAGCCCAATGCCCGTGCCTTCTTCGATACCACCTTCTCTGCCAAGGCGATTGAAGGGCTCAAAGAGCTGCGCCAGTTGCTCCGGCGACAAACCATGACCGGTATCGCGCACCCCGATGCGAATCGCATGGGGATGGCACAGGGCGCTCTCCACGCTCACTGAACCATCGGCCCGGTTGTACTTGATGGCGTTGGACAGCAAATTGACCAGTACCTGCTTGATACGGATGCGATCTGCAAAGACGAAGCAGTGCGCATCAATATGCGGGAACGTCATGCCGATGCCGCGCGTATTGGCCTGTGTTTCGACCATATCTTGGCACTCCAGCAACACCGCGTGCAGTGAAACAGGTTCTTGGAACAAGGTCGCCCGATCGGACTCAATCATTGCAAGGTCAAGGATTTCGTTGATGAGCTCCAGCAGGTACCAGCCAGCTTTGAGTATCTGGTCCACGTTGCGCTTCTGGCCGGCCAATGGCGGAGGCAACCCGGTTTCAATCAGTTGGGCAAAACCCAGGATCGCGTTGAGCGGGGTGCGCAATTCATGGCTCATGCTGGACAAAAAGTCTGATTTAGCGCGGTTGGCTTTGTCTGCGACCGCGATTGCGGCCTCCAGCTCGGTGTTCTTTTGTTGCAGGAGTTTTTCGATTTCCTTGCGCTCGTCTTCGACCCGTTTGCGTGCGGTGTTGTCGGTGCCGATGAGCAGGTAGCCGATGATGGCGTCCTCTGCATCACGCAGCGCAGTGACCGACACCACGGCAGGCAGGCGGCTGCCGTCCTTGTGGATATAGGTCAGCTCATAAATGTCTTCGATGCCGCGCGAGGCCTTGAACACCAGCGCCTCGAAACCAGGGGTAATGGCCGTGTCTAGCTCCAGGCTCAACACACGGGCGCGCTCAACCACTTCTTGCGGATCAGAAATATCGGCGGGCGTGATCTTGTTCAGCACCTCGATGGCCGTGTAACCCAGCATGCGCTCGGCCCCAACGTTAAAAATCTGGATGACGCCATTGGCGTCGGTGGCGATGCTGGAGAAGTTGGCGCTATTAAAAATAGCGTTTTGCAAAGCGGATACACGCGAAAGCGCCTTCTTCTGCCGAAACAACTCCACAAATACGGCGACCTTGCTGGTCAGAACATGCGGCTCAACGGGTTGGTAGAGGAAGTCGACCGCGCCGAAGTTGAAGCCTTTGAATTGCCGCTGGCGGTCATGGGCACCCGCGGTTATGAAGACGATCGGCACATACTTGGTGCGCTCGCTGCCGCGCATCAGCTCGGCCAGCTCAAAGCCATCCATGTCGGGCATCTGTACATCCACCAGTGCGAGTGCGACCTCGTTCACCAGAACAATTTCCAGCGCCTCGGCACCGGAGCGCGCCATCAACACGCGAACATCGGGAGCCCGCAACAGCGCCGACATGGCGATCAGATTCTCTTCGAGGTCGTCAACCAAGAGGATGGTGGCAGTGGTATTCATACGGTGCAGTCGAAGGGTTCTATTTTTTTCGGTAAATGCGTTCGTGCCGGTCGAAGGTCTCGAAAGCGGGGGCGCGCGACGGCACGCCCAGGCTCTCTTTGGAGCCCAGTGCGAGGAAACCGCGTGGCACCAGCGATTGCGCGAACAGGGCAATGACGTGGTCTTGCAGCGGACGCTCAAAGTAGATCAACACATTTCTGCACAGCACGAGGTGGGTCTCGGTAAAGTCGCCATCGGTCGCCAGCGAGTGATCGGCAAAGACGACGTTGCGGCGCAGGCGCTTATCGAAAATGACACCGTTGTACGCAGCGGTGTACCAGTCTGACAGCGAGCCCTTGCCACCGGCCTTGGCATAGTTGTGCGAGAAGTCTGCCACACGGTCCAAAGCGTACACACCGGCTGTAGCCTTGCTCAGCGCCTCTTCGTTCACGTCGGTGGCGTAAATCATGGCGCGGTCCAACAGCCCCTCTTCCTCCAGCAGGATGGCCATGGAGTAAACCTCCTCGCCGGAGCTGCAGCCCGCAATCCATACCTTGAACGACGGATAGGTCGCCAGCATCGGCAACACGTCGCGGCGCAGGGCCAAAAAATGGGTTGGGTCGCGAAACATGTCGCTCACCTGAACCGTGAGATAGCCCACCAGCACCGACATCGCCTGCGCATCGTGCAGCACCCGCCCTTGCAACTCAGAGAGCGTGGCGACCCCAAAGCGCTGCATGGCCTGGTGCATCCGCCGCCGCAGGGTGGACAGGGTGTAGCCCCGAAAATCGCAGTGGTATTGCTGGAAGATGGCCTCCAGCAGCAGGGTGAGCTCTATGTCAAACGGTGTGCCACCGTGGTGGGTTGGCGGTGTTGGCTGGGTTGGCGGCTTCATCGCTTGCGCATCCAGACGCGCAGCAGCGACAGCAGTTTCTCCACATCAATGGGTTTGGCCATGTAGTCGGACGCACCCGCCGCGATGCACTGTTGCTGGTCATCCTTCATCGCCTTGGCAGTGAGCGCGATGATGGGCAGCAATTGCCACTGGGGCCGCTCACGGATGGCGCGCATCGCTGCAAAGCCATCCATCTCGGGCATCATGATGTCCATCAAGACCATGTCGATGCCACCGCTCTGATCACTCGCAATGCCATGCTTGTCCAGCAGGGCCAGCGCCTCGCGGCCGTTGCGCGCGATCACCATCTTGGCGCCCAGTGGCTCCAGTACGCTGGTCAATGCAAAGACATTGCGGACATCGTCCTCGGCCAGCAATATGCGTCGGCCCTCCAACGCGGCGTCGCGGTTGCGGGCCTCGCGCAGCATTCTTTGGCGGTCCAGCGGCAGCTTGGCCTCCACCTGGTGCAGGAACAGCATCACCTCGTCGAGCAGGCGCTCGGGCGAGCGCGCACCCTTGATGATGATTGAGTGCGAGTATTGGCGCAGCCTCTGCTCTTCGTCACGGCCCAGCGAGCTTCCGGTGTGGACGATGACAGGCGGGTGCGAATAACGCTCGTCGGCCGCCATGCGCTCCAGCAACTGGTAGCCGCTGAAGTCGGGCAAGGTGAGATCGACCACCATGCAGTCAAACGTGGCGGCATGCAGGGCCGCCAGTGCATCGCTGGCGGTGGCGACCGATGTGACGCTGACACCCCCCTGGCCCAGCAGCGCCTCAATGGCCTGGCGCTGGTGCGCGCTGTCTTCGACGACCAGCACACGGCCCATCGTTTGTTCCAGCTTTTGCTCCATACGCTGTAGGGCGCGCAGCAGCTCCTCGCGCTTGACCGGCTTGAGCGTGTAGCCCAGCGCGCCAAGCTCAAGCGCCTGCTGTACATGGTCTTCTGCCGAGATCATGTGCACCGGAATGTGGCGGTTGGCGGAATTGCGCTTCAAGCGATCCAGCACCGTCAGCCCCGAGTGGTCGGGCAGCCGCACATCTAGCAGGATGCCTACCGGATGGTAAGCATGGACGGCCGCGATGCCGTCTTCGGCGGACGGTGCGACGACCACCTTGAAACCGCGCTCACGTCCGAGTTCGACCAGAATGTGGGCAAAGACTGCGTCGTCCTCCACCACCAGAATGGCACGGTCCGTCGGGGTGATGCTGTCGCGGTCGTCGTCCACAATTTTTGCCACCGGGATCGGGGCCGCGATCTGAGCCGATACCTGAGCTGATATCTGAACCGGGGCAGGGGCACCGAAGGCGCGCAGGGGCGCTGATACGACCGGGGCCGAAGCCGGGCCGTGCGTTGCGGTGGTGCCGGGCGCACCGAGGAAGCGCGGAACCGTCAACGTGAAGGTGCTGCCCACCCCTGGCGCGCTGTGCAGCGTGACATCGCCCCCCAGCAGGCGCGAAAGCTCCCGCGAGATCGACAAGCCCAGCCCCGTTCCGCCGTACTTGCGGTGGGTGCTGCCATCGGCTTGGCGAAAGGCTTCAAATATGAGGCCCTGGTGCTCGGGCGCGATGCCGACGCCGGTGTCGATGACGCAAAAACGCACCAGCGCCACGCCATCGGCCGATGTCAGCGCGTCAACGATGAGCTGTACCGTGCCCTGTTCGGTGAACTTCACGGCATTCGACACCAGGTTTTTGAGCACCTGCTGCAGGCGCTGGCCG
>JBBQBG010000063.1:0-16378 GCA_038317285.1 Burkholderiales bacterium
GACAACAGTGCGAATGCGCCATCGAGAGACGCCAAGATCAAGGAATTCAATGAGACGGCAGCTAAAAACGCGGCGATATATGCGGCCTATAAACCTACCCCTAGTTTTACCATTCCCGATGAATTCAAAGCACGATACAAATATTTAAAAGCGTGGATTGACGGAGACGTTCTGCATGTAGCCACCGATGCCAAAATAAAGCTGGCGGTGGCGCAGGTTCTAACCCCTGGTGAGCATCAATCGAAAATATTGGCTGAAATAAATAAAGACTATTACAACGCGCCGGTGTTCAGTGAAAAGGTTCAGCTCAACGCGCTTCGCAGCAAAATGGAAGGCGGCACTTCAGGTTATTACCAACTGAATCTTGGCACCACTGACAATTTAATAGCCTATATCACTTTTGATAAAAACTTTATTGTCAAATCGCCCAATGCAGCCCCCGTTGTTAAAGGCCCGAAACTGGTTTCTGTTGTTGTGGATTTCTATACCACGGACCATGACAAGGAGGCTGGCAGCCAGATCTACGTGAATGTTTTCTCAAAGCCGCATGGCCAATTTCTCAATGCAAGTGGCCAGTGGGAGCCGAAAACCCATGTTCTTGAATATTGGATACAAGACCCCGCCAAGTGGGATTATGGCGACCACAAGGTTTTCGATATAAAAGTAACCAAGCCTTTTTACTTGACAGATTTTAGTGAAGGAGGTTACTTCGAGGTATATGGGAAAAAGGGTGATATCTGGCAATTTACCGCTTATATAACCTTTAAATTTGCAGACAATACAGAAAAAAAGATTCGCTGGTCCACCACTTTTAATGGCAATAATTATCCAGGATTCAATTTCAATAAAGATTTCCAAATGAAAGAGAGATTTACGAGTGATTATTGAATATTCCTGAAAATACTGGAGGAGTTGCTCCGCGCGTGTGCGCCCTGCCGAACGATGGCGTCCCGCCTGCAATGCCGCGTTTATGTTTCGCGGCCGACCCCCAAGTCGACAGTTCACTTTTCAAACGGTATTTAAGATGAAAACTATTGCTTCTCTGGTATTGCTTTGTCTGATTTCCACCGTCTCGGTTGCGCAGGCAAAAGACGCAGGTTCCAACGATATGGGCGAGGAACTCAAAAATGCAGATGGCGCGACCGTGATACGCACCAATGCAAGCTGTGCAGCAGGTAAAAAGAAACTAATTTCCGCATTGAAAGCATTGGATGGTGTGCAGGAGGTGAAGGTCGACGCCAAGGGCACGGTAAATATTACCTATAGCAGCGACGGCACGCCCTATTCAGGATTACTTGCAACCATCAACGAAAGCGGATTCAATGCCAGCAACCAGAAAGCAAGCAAGGCTTCCGACAATCCCTGTGGAAAAAAATGATTGGCAGTAAATTACTATTCGTTTTAGCGCTTTTCTGGTCGGCAGTTCTCGCAGCATCACCGGTCTCATCGGCAACTCAAACGGAGACGCCTGCCAAAGGTAGTGCGGAACGCAAAGCCATCTTGGACGCCGTGCGCACCATGGTAAAAAAGATGTCCGAGTTGGATGTCATTTTCGTAGTTCGGCATCTCAAGGTAAACAAGAAGTGGGCCTGGGTTGAGGTTGACCCGCGATCGGCCGATAACGCACAGCACTACGAAGCCGTCTCGGGGCTATTGGCAAAGAAAAACGGGCACTGGGAATATATCGAAGGACCTCCGGAATGGCCCGTCTGCGAAGTAGACCCGGACTGCGCGGATACCAGTCGTTACTTCAAGAAATTGGCAAGAAAATATCCATCGGTTTCTCCGGATATCTTTCCGACGCAGTAATTCTTAAGACGCGATTCGCGCGCGCCTGATATAGCTTTGGGTTGGCTGGACGAGGCACTGGGGAGTGGCACGCCTACAATGCCGCGTTCGACAGCCTAGTCACGGAAAAACCCAATGCAAGTCTCCCCCAGCATCTTCAAAGCCTATGATATTCGCGGCATTGTGCCGAGCACCATCAATGCCGAAGTCGCGCGCGGCCTGGGCCGTGCTTTTGGCACGGCGGCGTTGGCCGAAGGGCAGACCACGGTTGCCGTCGGGCGCGATGGCCGTTTGAGCGGTCCGTCCCTCGCAGATGCCTTGATGGCTGGCCTGCAAGATGCGGGCATGACCGTGATCGACGTTGGCATGGTGACTACGCCCATGCTGTACTTCGCGGCCAGTACGCTGTGCCGCAGCGGCATCCAGGTCACCGGCAGCCACAACCCCAGGGACTACAACGGCTTCAAGATGGTGCTGGCCGGCCGCGCCATTTATGGCGATGACATCCAGAATTTGCGCAAGACCATGGAAGCGGATAGCTGGGCACTCAAACCGGGTGGCACACGCCAGACGGCCGATGTGTTGGAGGCCTACCGCACGCGCATCGTGGGGGACATCAAGCTGGCACGCCCTATCAAGATCGTGGTCGACTGTGGCAATGGCGTCGCGGGGGCGTCGGCACCTGCCATCCTGCGCGCGATCGGTTGCGAAGTGACTGAGCTATTCAGCGAAGTGGATGGCAATTTCCCCAACCACCATCCAGACCCTAGCAAGCCCGAGAACTTGAAGGACTTGATCGCCGCGTTGAAGTCTGGCGATGCCGAGTTGGGTCTGGCTTTTGATGGCGATGGCGACCGGCTGGGCATCGTTACCAAGGATGGCACCAACATCTACCCCGACCGCCAGATGATGCTGTTCGCGCGCGATGTGCTGAGCCGTGTGCCTGGCGGCACCATCGTCTACGACGTGAAGTGCTCGCAGCGCTTGGCGCCAGTGATCGAGGCGGCCGGTGGTGTGCCTTTGATGTTCAAGACCGGCCATTCGTTGATCAAGGCCAAGATGCGTGAAATCGATTCGCCACTGGGTGGCGAGATGAGCGGTCACATCTTCTTCAAGGAGCGCTGGTATGGCTTTGACGACGGCACCTATGCCGGTTGTCGCCTGCTGGAAATCGTCAGCCGCGTGGCCGATGCGGGTGTGATGCTCAACGATCTTCCCACCAGTTTTTCTACGCCAGAATTGAACGTGAAGTGCGCCGAAGGAGAGCCCCACACACTGGTGGCGCAACTGGTTGCCAAGGCCGCATTTGCCCCTCCAGCGACGATCAACACCATTGACGGCGTGCGTGTCGATTGGCCCGATGGCTTTGGCCTGATACGAGCGTCCAACACTACACCGGTGCTGGTCCTGCGCTTTGAGGGGCATACCCCCGAGGCCCTGCACCGCATTCAGGAAGACATGTTGCAACTGCTGCGCTCGGTCAAGCCCGACGCCAGCTTTGCCGAGGCTGCGCATTGAAGTCAGCGCCGCGTAAAGAGGTTGTTCCGCAGGGCCGCCCCAAGGAAGAAGGCGCCCCCTCGGGGGGCAGCGACCCACACGCAGTGGGGAAGCGTGGGGGCAAGATCCTTATCGTAAAGCTTTCCTCGCTGGGCGATGTAGTGCATGCCATGCCGGCGGTGCAAGACTTGCGCCGCGCAGTGCCCGGCGTGCAGATCGATTGGGTTGTCGAGCGCGCTTTTGTGCCCTTGGTTTCACGCTGTGTGGGTGTGCACAACACCATTGCCTGCGAACTGCGGCGCTGGCGCAAAAGCCCGTTGTCACCGCAAACACGTGCTGAGTGGCGAACTTTTAAAAACCAACTGCAGGCCGAACGCTATGACGCGGTCATAGACTTACAAGGCCTGAGCAAGTCCGCATTGGTGGCCTGGCTGGCGCACACCGCACCTCAGGGGCGTCGTATCGCCATGGCCAACCAGACCGAAGGCTCGGGCTATGAGGCGCCGACCCGCTGGGTGGCCGATACCGCTATCCGACTCGAGCCTCATGTGCACGCTGTGCAACGGTCGCGCCTGCTGTGCGCAAAGGCTTTGGGCTACACGGTGGAAGGCCCGGCCCGCTTTGGTCTGGTGCCCGGCGCGCAGGCTGCGCAACCGTGGGACGCCACGGGTGGCGGCAATGCCTTTGTACCCCGCAAGGCCTGTGTGGCCTTGGTGCATGGCAGTTCCCGGGCAGACAAGCAGTGGCCTGTTGCGTCGTGGATCGCGTTGGGTCAACGCCTGAACCACAGTGGTTTCTCTGTGGCACTGGCGCATGGTACTGTTGCCGAGATGGCGACCAGCGAGGCGATTGCAGACGCGTTGGACGATGCATGGGTCTGGCCATCGATGGGTTTGGACGCCGTGACCGACACCCTGGCGCAATGCGCCGGTGTCATCGGCGTCGACAGCGGCTTGAGCCATATCGCCGTGGCACTGGGCCTGCCGCATGTGCAGATCTACAACTTCGACACCGCGTGGCGCACTGGCCCGCCAGAGGCTGCGCCCAAGGCGTCTCCACAGGTCAGCGTTTTTGCCAGTCCGTACCCCGATGTGGACACGGTCTGGCAGGCTTGGGACCGTTTGGACACGCCGGTCCTCTGCCGCTAAGGACGCACTCCCATGCGCGTTCTTTACTTCGTGCTGATGTGGTTGCTGCAACCCTTTGTGCGTGCCAAGCTGCGCCGCCGGGCAATACAGGAGCCGGTTTATGGCGAGCACATAGAAGAGCGTTTTGGGTTCTACGGCGCGCAAGAAACAAGATTGAGCAATGGGCAGTTCTTTGTTTGGGTGCACGCGGTCTCATTGGGAGAGACTCGTGCGGCGTCCGAACTGATTGGGGAACTTCGCATCGCCTTGCCCGGTATGCGCCTGCTGTTGACCCACGGCACGGCAACAGGGCGTGTGCAAGGGCGCTCGCTGCTGCAGCCAGGCGACGTCCAGGTCTGGCAACCGTGGGACACGTGCGGTGCCGTTCGGCGCTTCCTCAATCACTTTCAACCCCGGGTTGGTCTGCTGGTGGAGACTGAGGTCTGGCCCAATATGGTGGCGGCCTGCGCTACACGCCAGATTCCGCTGTGCCTGGTGAACGCCCGCATGAGCGAGAAGTCGCTCAAACAGTCGCAACGCTTGGCTTGGTTGGCGCGCCCTGCCTATTCACGGCTGCGCGCGGTGTGGGCCCAAGCCGTGCCTGATGCTGAGCGGATGGCTGCATTGGGAGCGCCGATTAGCGGAGTGTTTGGCAATTTCAAGTTCGATGCGTTGCCCGACGCCGCCCAGTTGCAGCAAGGCCGGGCCTGGCGCAGCGGGCAGGGAAAACCTGTCATTGTGTTTGCCAATACGCGGGAAGGTGAGGAGGCTATTTTTCTGCAGTGGCTTAAGACAAATAGGCCGCCAGCCCTCGTGGAACATGCGCAAGTCGCTACTAAAAGCATAGCATTTTCGTCGGTGCAGTGGATGGTAGTGCCGCGCCATCCGCAGCGTTTTGACGCGGTAGCCGCGCTGTGCGAGGCCGAAGGTTTCACCGTCTCGCGCCGCAGCCAGTGGACTGGCAGCCCGCAGGCCGCCGATATCTGGCTGGGCGACTCCATGGGTGAAATGGCGCTGTATTACGGGATGTCGGACGTAGCCTTGTTGGGCGGCAGCTTTGCGCCCTTGGGCGGGCACAACCTGATCGAAGCCACGGCCTGCGGCTGCCCGGTGGTGATGGGGCCGCACACGTTCAACTTCGCCCAGGCGGCGGCGCTGGCGGCAGCGGCCGGGGCCGCTTTTGCGCAACCCGATATGCCGCAAGCGATAGCCTTGGCGCTGGCCTTGGTTGAATCGAAACATGATTTGGAAAAATCCCGAGCCGCCGCGCTGGCGCTCGGGCGTGAGCATGGCGGTGCTGCCAAGCGCACGGCTTTGGCCGTACAGCAGTTACTGGCTTAGAAAGATACAGCGTCGTCGCCGGGCTGCCCCAAGACGATGTGCACCCCCGTGGGGGGCAGCGCCGTACGCGCAGCGACAAGCGTGGGGGCTTACGTCGTCGCCGGGCCGCCCCAAGACGACGAGCACCCCCGTGGGGGGCAGCGCAGTACGCGCAGCGACAAGCGTGGGGGACTTATTTACGGGGTCAATTGGTTGTTGATAGGCTGCAGGTCTTCGGCCTTGAGGATTCCAGCAGCTTGGCGCAGCTTGAGCCCACCCACCAGCACGTCGTAGCGCGCCTTGGCCAGCTTGGCCTTGGTGTCGAACAACTGGCTTTGCGAGTTCAACACGTCGATGTTGATGCGCACGCCCACTTGGTAACCCAATTGGTTGGCTTCCAGCGCGCTCTGGCTGGAGGCTTCAGCCGCTTGCAGTGCCAACACCTGGGCTTGGCCCGACTGCACGCCGTAGTATGCGGTGCGTGTGCCTTGCGCCACGGTGCGCTTGGTTGCTTCCAGGTCGGACCGGGCCTTGTCTTCCAAAGACAGCGTTTCCTTGATGCGGTTTTGCGTGGCAAAACCGGCGAAGAGCGGCAGGTTTAAGCTCAGACCTATGACGCCGACATTGGCGCGGCTTTCTATGCCGGGTCCAGCGGACGAGCCATTGCGGTTGGACACGGCGGTGTAGTTGCCGGTCAGATCGAGCGTGGGCTTGTGGCCAGCCTTGGCCTTTTGGGTTTCCAACTCTGCCACTTCCAGAGCGACTTGCTGCAGCTTGATCCCCGGGTTAAAGGCCTCAGACTGTTGCACCCACATATTCACGTCGGACGGCTCGACCGGGCTCAGCACCACGGGCGCCTTCAGAGGCTTTGGTGCGGCGTTGGGCTGGCCCACCAACTGGTTCAGTGCCAGGGTCTTCACCAGCAAGTCGTTTTCGGCGGCGAGTTGTTGTGCGGTGACCAGGTCGTAGCGGGCCTGCGCTTCGCGCGAGTCGGTGATGGTGGATGTACCGACTTCAAAATTGCGCTTGGCCGATGACAATTGTTCGCCTACGGCGGATTTTTGGCTCTTGACAAACGCCAGTGTGTCGGTCGCAGCCAGCACGTCGAAATAGGCTTGGCTGACGCGGATGAGCAGGTCTTGGTCGGCGGTGAGCAACTGCGCCTGTGCGATGTCTACCTGCTTCTTGCCCTGTTCGTAATTCGCCCAATTGATCGGACGGTAGAGGGGTTGCGACACCGCAATGGTGCCGGTGTCAGTCTGGTAAGTGAAGTTGTTGGCGACGATAGCCGGTGCTTTCGTGTCTTGGTTGGTCTGCGTGGTGCTCACTACAAGGGCTGCGGTGGGCAACAGCAAGGCTTTGGCCTGGTCGGCCTTGGCTAGCGATGCGTCATATTGCGACTTGGCCGATTGGTAGGTGGCGTCATAGGCTTGGGCCGAGGTGTAAAGCTCCACGAGGCTTTGGGCCTGGGCCGAGAAAGAGACGCTGGCGGCCAGTGCTAGCACCAGCGGCAGTAGGCGAAAACTCGATGAAGCGGAGTGACGGGTCATGGTGTGATTTCTCAGGCTTGTAAAAAGGGTAGTACGGTCAGTAGCGCGCAACAGCCGGATCCAGTTCGACAGACCAAGCGTGTATGCCCCCGGCAATATTGGCCAAGTGCTCGAATCCGTGGCTTTGCAAAAAGTTGGCGACTTGCATACTGCGTGCGCCATGGTGGCACAGGCAAGCAATGGGCTGGTGCGGGTCCAGTTCGGCCACGCGTGCGGGGATAGTGCCCATGGGTATGGCCAGCAGCGTAAAGCCATCGGCCGTGACGCTGGCGGTCTGCAGTTCATGCGGCTCGCGCACGTCCAACACAATGGGTTCGCCGATTGCGCGCACGCCGTTCAACCACCGGGCGATATCTTGAGGGCGTATTTGCGCAATCATGGACAGTCTGAATCTCTTTAGAGCTTGAAGCGCGAAGGCTCGGGGAAGTTTTGCAGGCGCGGCGCGAGTGTGTCCCATCCCTTCACGGTGCTGAATTGGGTGTCACTGTTGCGGGTGACGATGGTGGCACGCATGATGGGGTCCTCGCCGACGATGGCACCCAAACGGCCACCCACCTTCAGCAGGCTCAGCAGGCTGTGGGGGATTTCGGTCACCGAACCGCTCATGGCGATGACGTCAAAGCTGCCGTCGGCAGTGCCCAGCTTGGCACCGTCCGCGTGGCGAACTTCCACGTTCAAGATGCCGGCATAACGCAGATTGCTGCGTGCCATGTCGACCAAGTCTTCATTGATTTCCAATGTCAAGACGCGTTGGGCCAGCTTTGCCAGCATGGCAGCCATATAGCCAGAACCGGTGCCGATCTCCAGCACAGCATCATTGGGGCGCACGCCCAAGTCTTGCAGCATGCGGGCATCCAGGCGTGGCTCCAGCATGCACTGGCCCTTTGCAATCGCTTCATCGCCCGAGCCCAGCAGGGGAATTTCCAGATCGGCAAAGGCCAGGCCCTTGTGGGCGGCGGGCACGAAATCTTCGCGCTTGACGGTCGACAGCAGTTCAAGCACGGCGGCATCGGAAACATGCCAAGGCCGAATCTGCTGTTCGATCATGTTGAAACGGGCTTGTTCGATGTTCATGTTTCTATACTCCTGGGCATTGGTTGGCGGTTTGCGTCAATTTTACTTGGCACTTGCCGCTGCCTGGACAGGCGTTGAATCCACCGATGCACGCGTGATGAGCCCATACAAAATGGTTTCGACCTGAACCTCCATGTACTGCTCGGGGTCGATCTGCATGCCCACTTCTTGGCAGGCCCCCCAACAGTTCTTCCAAGTGGCCAGGAAGAGCATGGGGGCCAGGACGGTGTAGACACCGTACTTTGGGTCTATAGCGCGGAACTCGCCGCGGTCCACGCCGCGCTGTAAGACCCGTTGTAGCAGTTCATGGCCGGGCTGGATGACCTCAGCGTTGTAAAAGGCCGCCAGTTCCGGGAAGTTGCCGGCTTCGCTCATCATCAGCTTGATGATGCCGGCAGCTTTGGTGGAGCCCACACGCTCCCACCACGACTTGACGCAGTAGCGCAGCATGTCCGCGCTGCTGCCAGAAAAGTTTTCGAACTCGGCATTCCATTCGCCGAAGCGACCCGAGATATTTTCCCGCACCACAGCTTTAAAAAGCTCTTCTTTGCTGGAAAAGTATAGGAATAGCGTACCCTTGGACACCCCTGCGCGCTTGGCGACTTCTTCAGCGCGGGTGCCGGCAAAGCCCTTCTCGACGAACAGGTCCAGCGCGGCGGACAGCAGTTCGCCCGGACGCGCGTCTTTGCGGCGTTCTCGCTTAGCCCGCACGTTGGCGGCAATCTCAAAAATGGGGCAAGAGGAGGGCATGAAGTTAATGACTGATTGGTTATTAGTGTACCGTAGGACCTTTGCAACGTCAAGGTCAAGGCGACAGACGACGATTAACGTGCGACGAAAGCATCAAAACGCATGACAGACGAAAATGCTGCGCACATGATGCACACATTTACCCGGCTCCTGCCACTGCGCGACTTACCCGACGCCTGCAACTTCCATATGGGGACTGCGCAAGGTATTTGCAACGCCCGGCTGGCGCGGGTCTGAGCGGCATGTACCACGGCGAACGTTTCAATAGCATCAGCCACCTGGTCGGAGCCGGTTTGGCGATCCTTGGTGCGGTTTCATTGGTCGTGCTGGCGGCCCAGCAGGGCGACCCATGGAAGATCGTCAGCTTCAGCATCTATGGCGCCATGCTGGTGACCTTGTATGTCTTCAGCACGCTGTACCACAGCCTTCGCGGGCCGGCCAAGGCGGTGTTGCAAAAGTTTGACCATTGCTCCATCTATCTGCTGATTGCTGGTAGCTACACGCCGTTTGCGCTGGTGTCATTGCGCGGCGCCTTGGGTTGGTGGCTCTTGGGCGGTATCTGGGGTCTAGCCTTGGTGGGCATCATCCAGGAAATCTGGTTTGCCAAGGGCGCGCGCGTGTTATCACTCGTGATCTATCTGCTGATGGGCTGGCTCGCCCTGGTAGCGGTGGTGCCGTTGTGGAAAGCGCTGACGCCTACCGGTTTTCTGTGGCTGGCCGCAGGCGGCGTGTTCTACACCGGCGGTATCTATTTCTATGTGGCCGACCAGCGCATACGCCACGGCCATGGGCTGTGGCATTTGTTCGTGCTGGGCGGCAGTATATGCCACTACTACACCGTGCTGGCTTTCGTGGCTTGATTACTTTTTGGGTGGAGCGTCATTTGGTGGGTTTGTGGGTTTGCATGCCAAGGGCTTGCCTTCTGGCGCAAAGCATGCACCTTTGACGGCACCGTGCGGTGACGCGAAGTTGCAGTCTTGTCCCGCCTTCGATGCTTTGCATGCATCGAAGGCCTCCTGCGGTGGTTTGCGGTGCTGGCCCTCTGCAGGTTGTGTACCGGATGGTTGTGCGCACAGCGCGCTGGCCGAAAGTGCCAGGGCTGCCAGAAGGACTGCGCGCGCAATTGATAGTTTGTGGATGGTTGGCATGGTCTAGCTCCTAAAAAAACGGACAGCACGTGCCGACCGAACCATTCATTGTGGTCGGCAAATGTGGAGAAAAAATGGAGCCGCGCAACAAGGTCTTCATACCCCACGTAAGATCCGCAGCTTCTGTCCGACCAACGACTTTCAACGGAGTACGACCCATGACTGCATCCCCCCAACCATCGCAAACCATCACGCTGGGCGGCGGCTGCTTCTGGTGCACGGAGGCCGTGTATGTGCAGGTCAAAGGAGTGCTGGATGTGGAATCGGGCTACTGCAACGGCCATGTACGCAACCCGAGCTACGAGGACGTCTGTACCGGCAGCACCGGCCATAACGAAGTCGTCAAATTGGTGTATGACCCGGCGCAGATCAGCACGCGCGAGGTGCTGGAGATTTTCTTCACCATCCATGACCCCACCACCCTGAACCGCCAGGGCAACGATACGGGCACGCAGTACCGCAGCGGCGTCTATTTCTCCAATGCCGAACAGCAGGCAGTGGCCCAGGAGGTGATTGCGGAAATGCAGGCCAGCGGCATCTACAGCCGCGCGATAGTCACTGAAGTCGTATCGGTAAATAGCTACTGGCCGGCCGAGGAGTACCACCAGGACTACTTTGAACGCAACCCCAACCAAGGCTATTGCATGGCCGTGGCAGCGCCTAAAGTAGCCAAATTCCGCAAGACTTTTGCCCGTTTGCAGAAACCTTGAGCGCTCCGTGGTCAGCGTCAAATGCTATAAATTTGAGAGCCGTTCACGCTTATTTGACGAGGGCTGCAGGCAATTGTTGGCTGGATGACACGGTCCACAGCTGGCGATGCCCGTTATGGGGGGCGCAGGGCTTCATAGAAAAGGCCTTGTGCGAGAATCGATTTATATGAAAGCGGTGTTCAAGGTCAGGGCTTACGTGTGTGGAGTGCTCATGCTGTGCACCGCCGTGGCCAGTTCGGCTTTGACTTTGGGTCGTGCGCAGGGGGCCATATTTGTCGGCAAACCCCTGGATTTGCGCGTGCAACTGCAAGCTGACGCCAGCGAAGAATTGCAATCTGCGTGCATGGGCGCCGAGGTCTTTTATGGCGAAACCCTGGTAGACCCGTCACGGGTGTCGGTCAGTGTCGACGCAGCCGAAGGCAACGCAGGCAGAACACCTAGCGTGCGGGTGACGGCTTCGACCCCGATAGACGAGCCGATCGTGACCGTGAATTTCCGCGTCGGCTGCCAGCAAAAGTCGTCCAAGCGCTACACCCTCTTTCCCGATGTCGCAACCAACGTGGTGGAGCCAGCGGCTCGTCCGCTGATCCGTGCGCCAGCGCCCAAGAACGCGGCGGCAAATGGTTCACTACCGGTGGTGGGTGCCCCGCCCATTGCGCCGGCTGCCGAATCTCAATCCGGGAGGCGAAGGAAATCCAGGGCCAGCCCTACCGAACCCGATACGCCAACCGCCAGCAAGCGCGAACTGCCCTCGGTGCCGATGGCCCAGTCGATCACCAGCCCGACACCCGTTGTTGCACCGCCCAGCAAATCCGTGCGAACCCAGGCGGGGGCCAAAATCAGCGGCAAATCCCGACTCAAGCTGGACCCGTTGGACTTGTCGATAGAGCGCGATCCTGTGTTGCAGGCCACGACCGAACTGCTGACCTTGCCGCAAGAGAATGCCGCGCTGCGCGCCCAGGCGGCGGCACTTTGGCGCTCGCTGAACGCCAGCCCCGAAGAGTTGTTGCTGGAAGAAGCCAAGACCAAGGCGTTTGAGAAAGACCTGAAGTCTTTGTACGCAGTTACGGCCGAAAACCAGAAAGGGCTGATGGACTTGGTAGGGCGAGTGCAAAAGGCCGAGTCCGAGCGGTATGCCAATCCCCTGGTCTACGCATTGGCTGCACTGTGCCTGGTGCTGCTGGTCGGTATGGTGTGGGCCTGGCGTCGTGTGCGCCTTGCGCGTCCCGCGAGCTGGTTGGCGGGCACGAACGATACCTATGCCGATGACAGCCTGCTGGCCGAATTGGTGAAATCACCGCCTGCCAGTCGCCCGGCTGCACCCGCCCATCTGGCACCCCTTCCGGACGTCGCACCTTCCAAAGCGGTCCAAACCATTGAGCCCTCGACGACGCTGGACTTTGACCTCGACGCTTTTGAGCTGCACCCTGAGCCGACGCTGCCACCCGCGCCCGCGCCTGCTAGCCCCGCGCGACTGTCGCCGGTAGCCACGTCGCAGACTGGCGGCCGCGACCTTTCGGCCAGCGTATCGGGGGGGTTGCGGGCCATAGACTCGGCCGAGTTGCTCGATGTGCGGCAACAAGCTGATTTTTTCGTCGCCCTGGGCGAACACCAAAAGGCGATTGACGTGCTGACCACGCGAATAGCCCAAGTGGGTGAGTCCAGTCCTTTGGTCTGCCTGGACCTGCTGAAGATTTACCACAAGCTGGGCCGTGAATCCGAGTTCGAATTCATGCGCCAGGAGTTCAACAACTGGTTTACAGGGCGCGTTCCCGTCATAGACGACTTTGGCAATGAAGGCCGCTCACTGGAAAAATACCCCAAGGTGATCGACCAGATCGTCGCGCTGTGGCCCGATCCACGCGTGTTGGAGTACATAGAGAACTGCATTTACCACCATTCCGCCGACGTCTACGAACCCGACTTTGATCTGTTGGCCTACCGTGACCTGCTGCTGCTGCACGGCATTGCCAAGCGCATCGTGCGCCTGTCGGAGGACGCTAGCGATAGCCAGGCCGCCAGTCTGGTGCGTATTGCGGCGCGCGCCCCTTCAGGCGCGCTTTCGGACGGGCCCGGTGCTGGCGATGTCGCGCACCGCATGGGCGCGCAACACCGGGGTGCGTGGCGGCGCAACGGTGCCAAGAACGCGCAGGTGCCCGACCCCGAGGCAGACGTCGATACCCGCGGCGCACCCTTGTCGGCCATGCGTTTGCCGCCTATGCCGGTGGTGGTTCATGAGCCGAATGCCGTGACGCTGGCCCCCGACCATGTCGATGAGCAGGACGGTACGACGGATTTCAATTTCCGCAGCCTGCGCTGAAAAAGCGGGTCTAGCGGGCACCTTTCGTGGGAGGCATGTCCGCAGGCGCCTCCAGCTCGATCCGGTTGAGCTGCTCCAGCAGTGTCAGCGCTTCTGACACCAGCGTGGGGTCGTCAGACTCCAGCACTTCACTGGCTAGATCGCGTGCTTCGTTCCAAAGCTCCAGCCCCGCCGACTCCTGCGCCAGCGCCAGTGTGATCGTGAAGTCATAGCCTTTGGCGGCAGAGTCTCGTGGTTCTGGTGCAAGTCCAAATGCAGGTTCCATGTCGGGAATAGGGGTTGGTGTCGACGCAAGTGCCGGTTCAGGTTCAGGTTCAGACAAGGGTAACAGTGCGAGGAATGGGTCGGGGTCCGGCTGTGGTTCTGGCAACGACTCGGACTCGTACACGGACTCAGCCTGAATAAGGCCGTCGTGGTCCTCGTTTACCAGCGAAAAGCTGACTTCATCGTCGCCGATTGGGGGGGGGCTTTGCACGGGCGAGCGTTGTTCCTGGTCCTCCCAGGGGCCTAAATCAAGGTCCAGGTCCAGATCCGAGGCCGGAGTGTTGTTCGGCTCTGATGTCTCGAAGGCGTTGGTCGCCACCTCTCCGTCCAGCCAGGCGCGAACGCTGGGGGGGGTGTCATGGCTGGAGGCTGGCGTGTCATTGAGATCCAGATCCAGATCAAGTTCTGCGTAGGCGCTGTCATCTCGGTCTTGGAGCTGGGCACGGGCACCGCGTTTCTCGGCCAGGTATTTGCGCACTCGGGTCACTTCGCTCGCAGCCGCCTCGGGGTCGAACTCCATATTTGGCTCATGCCGCGCAAAAGGACTGTGGCCAGACTCACGAGGTGGCGCGGTGTCGCCAGACACCGCGATGGGGTCATCCGAGGCCAGCGCATCGTCATGCGGATCCAGCACGGGCGGCTGGGTGCTGCTGGGGGCATGTAGGGAGAAGCCGTGCTCGGACAAGGGCGCGCGCGTGCTGACCGGTGGGACTTTGGGCACCTTTGCTGCAGGCGCGTCGATCCACCGGGTCCGGGGTCGGTGCCATACATACCACCAGACAGCGACCGTGGCCAGCGCCAGGGCGGAGCCGGCACCCAGCATCGTGCTGTCCACACCGGAGAAAAAACCCGGTAGATCGGACATGATGGCGCTGTACGGACTAGCGGATTCGCGGGTCTGCAGCTTTTTGAGGGACTGTTGCGTGGCCTGGGCCTGCTGTTGCAGGGCCTTCACTTCGGTCTGCATGCGATCCCAATTGTTGCTACCCGCCTCGGCAGGATTCTGTGGCGTGTTGGGAGGTTCCGGCAGTGTAGAAGTGGAAGGCAAATGGGTCTCAACAAATAGGGGCAGGACGCGGGCGCACGCCCGACTCTGCCTGCTGCGGCGAATGATAGTCCATGGGCAGACCCGCCCACTTGGACAATTGGAGGGAAAATGGCTCTAAACCATGTGGTGGGCTAGCCCACCGCGCACTCTGCCCTAACACCACTCTCTAACATGCCATCCACCGCCGACATCCGTATCCGCAGCGTGCGCCCGCTGATTTCACCGGCCATTCTGGAGGATGAACTCCCGCTGGGAGACGCCGGTGCCGCCGCCATCCATCAGGCGCGCCGCGCCGTGGCCAAGGTCATCATGGGGCAGGACGACCGCTTGCTGGTGCTGGTGGGGCCTTGCTCGGTGCACGACCCGGCCTCGGCCATCGACTACGCGCGCAGGCTGGCGCCCGTGGCGCAAGACTTGGCGGACGATCTATTGGTGGTGATGCGCGTGTATTTTGAGAAACCTCGCACCGTGGTCGGCTGGAAAGGGCTGATCAACGACCCGGGGTTAGACGGCAGCTTCCAGATTAACCGCGGCCTGCGGCTGGCGCGCAAGCTGTTGCTGGACATCACCGATGTGGGCCTGCCCATTGCCACCGAATTTCTGGACACGACGTTGGGCCAGTACTATGCCGATCTGATCTCTTGGGGTGCTATCGGTGCCCGCACCACCGAGAGCCAGATCCACCGCGAGCTGGCGTCGGGCCTGTCCATGCCGGTGGGTTTCAAGAACCGCACCGATGGCGACCTGCAAGTGGCCGTGGATGCCATTCTGTCGGCCCGGCACCCGCATTGCTTCCCCTCGCTGACCCACGAGGGTGCGCCCGCCGTGCTGACCACGTCGGGCAATGAACATGGGCATCTGGTGCTGCGTGGCGGCAGCCGCAGTGGCCCAAATTTTGACGCCGCCCATGTCGCTGAGGCGGTTGCCCTGTTACAAAAGGCCGGGGCACCGAATGCCATTCTGGTGGACTGCAGCCATGCCAACAGCAGCAAACGTTTTGACCGTCAACCTGAGGTCGCACGCGACGTAGCCGGGCAAGTCGCCGCAGGCCAGCACGCCATCATCGGTGTCATGCTCGAGAGCCATTTGGTGGCCGGTACGCAGCCGGTAGTGCCCGGCCAGGCACTGACCTACGGACAAAGCATCACCGACGGTTGCCTGGCGTTTGACGACACGTTGCCCGTGCTGGAAGAACTGGCCAAGGCGGTGCGCAGTCGCAGGCTGAAATAGCTACGGCTTCCTTCTTGTCAGTCGTCCAGTCGGAACACGGACACGGCTTGCGCCAGCCGCTGGGCTTGTTCCTGTAGGCTGGCAGCGGCGGCGGCCGATTGCTCCACCAGCGCCGCGTTTTGCTGGGTCATCTGGTCGAGTTGGTTGACGGCGGTGTTGACCTCACCGATGCCGTCGGACTGCTCGGACGCGGCCGAAGTGATCTGACCAATGGTGTCGCTGACCCGCTGCACCGAACCCACAATCTCATCCATGGTGCTGCCGGCGTTTTGCACCAACGTGGTACCCGCCGTGACCTTGTCCACCGATGCGCCGATCAGCGCTTTAATCTCCTTGGCTGCCTCGGCGCTGCGCTGGGCCAGACTGCGCACTTCGCTGGCCACCACGGCAAAGCCGCGGCCCTGCTCGCCGGCACGCGCGGCCTCTACCGCCGCGTTCAACGCCAGGATGTTGGTCTGGAAGGCAATGCCGTCGAGCGTGCCGTCGATGTCGGCGATGCGCTTGGAGGCCTGGGTGATCTCGGCCATCGTGGCCACCACCTGGCCCACGGCG
>JBBQBG010000064.1:0-16170 GCA_038317285.1 Burkholderiales bacterium
TGATCAGCAGCGGCGGCGAGGCCGACGGCGGCGGCGAGGAGAAGCGCTACGACCGCTTCCGCGACCGGGTCATGTTCCCCATCCGCAACATCAAGGGCGAATGCATAGGCTTTGGCGGGCGCGTGTTGGGTGACGACAAACCCAAGTACCTGAACTCCCCAGAAACCCCGGTGTTCAGCAAGGGCCGCGAGTTGTATGGCCTGTTCGAAGCCCGCAACGCGTTGCGGGAACATGGCTACGTGCTGGTCACCGAAGGCTATATGGACGTGGTGGCGCTGGCGCAACTGGGCTTTCCCAACGCCGTGGCCACGCTGGGCACGGCCTGCACCGCAGAGCATGTGCACAAGTTGTTCCGCTTCACCGATGCCGTAGTGTTCAGCTTTGACGGTGACAGCGCCGGCAAGCGCGCTGCGCGCAAGGCGCTGGACGCGGCCCTGCCCTATGCCACCGATGTGCGTAGCATCAAGTTTTTGTTTTTACCGGACGAGCACGACCCTGACAGCTTTATCCGCGCCCACGGTCAGGACGGGTTTGCCCAATACGTGTCGGACGCGACGCCGCTGAGCCGCTTTTTGATGGAGGCCGCGCGCGAGGGTTGCGACCTCAACACCGCCGAGGGTCGTGCCCATATGTCCAGCAACGCCAAGCCACTGTGGAACCTGCTGCCCGATGGCGCCCTGAAGCTGCAGTTGCTCAGCGAGTTGGCCACGCAGGTGCAATTGACGAGTCAGGAGCTGGGCACGTTGTGGACTGCCACTAGCGGCACCCCCACCAAGGCCGTGACTGCTGCGCGCCAAACCGGCGATTGGCATCCGGATGACCATGACGAGCAAAGCCCCCACGCCACCAGTTGGGGCCACCCGATGGACGGCGAAAGCTCCGCCAATGGCTGGAAGAGCAAGGGTAAATGGGAAGGCAAGGGAGGCGACTGGAAAGGCAAAGGAAAGTGGGAGGGCAAGGGCAAATGGGAGCGCGACCGCCCCATTCGACCACCACTGCGCGGCCCACTGGCCACGCGGGCCGACCACGCGACGCGCATCTTGTTGGGCCACAGTGAATTGTGGGGAACATTGAGCAATGAAGACCATGCCCTGCTGTGCGAACTGCCAGCGCCCCACGGCCCACTGATCGCCTGGCTGGAGGCCCAATTGCACGAGCACGGCCCATTGGCTTGGGGCGCCCTGCGCGATGAACTCAAAGGCCAGGGTGCTGAAGAATTGGCGTTACGCCTGATGTCCGACCCCACAGTGTCCAACGCTGTGGCTGGCGAGGCTGCAGGCGATACAGGCTCAGAACTGCGCGACCTGCTCAACCGCATGCTGGTGGACCGCATCAAGGAACAAGAGACTTTGGCCATTGCCGCCGCCAGCTCCGACCCGGCGGCCCTGGTACGCTACCGCGAACTGCATGCGCGCCGCTTGCAACTGGAGCTGGCGAGCCGCCCAGCGGCTTAAATGATTGGTGCGTGGGGGCCGGCTTAGCCCTTGTATTTTGGCAAACCGCCAATACTATTTATAAACGAGCTGCTTTGCGGCTATACTACTTGGTTGTTTCGGCAAGAGCGACAGCAGCACCTCCGGGCCAGGCCAAGCGTTGACAAGATCACAACCGGCCACCTAACCGCAAGGACTGCACTCCAAATGTTCGCCCTGACATCTTGCCTGTAGGAATTCTTTTCCTGCCCAGCCAGCTACGCTTGCATCCCTAGAGGTGTAGTCGGCACCCGCTCTGTTCGCCCCTTTTTTTGATGTTCTGAGGTTTTCGCATGCCTGCTCAAAAATCTGTCAAAGCTGTCCAGTCTCCGACCAAGTCCGATAAGAAAGCCCTATCCGTGCCCGCATCCAAGCCACCCGTACCCAAGTCGAAGGCCCAGCTCTTGAAAGAATCAGCAGACGCCCTGCTCAATGCCGGCGCGGCAGCCAAGAAGAAACCCGGTCGCCCTCCAAAAGCCGCAGCAGCAGAATCCGAAGCCCCTGCAAAGGCCGGCGCCAAGCGCGGCCGCAAGCCCAAAGTGGCAGAAGCATCCAGCGGCGACGACATGGACATGTCGGACATTGAAGCCGACTTGGTGGGCGAACCCGAAGCGGTTGCCGCCACTGGCGAAAAGGTCAAACCGCTGCGCATGAAGATCAGCAAGGCCAAAGAACGCGCCTTGATGAAGGAATTCGGTCTGGACGAAACGGTTCTGTCCGAAGAAGACATTGCCAAGCGCCGCCAGCGCCTCAAGGCCCTGATCACACTGGGCAAGACCCGCGGCTACCTGACCCACGGCGAAATCTCCGACCACTTGCCCGACAAGCTGGTCGATGCGGAAACGCTGGAAGTAGTGATCTCCATGTTGAACGACATGGGTGTGGCGGTGTACGAGCAAACGCCCGATGCCGAAACCTTGCTGTTGAACAACAACGTATCAACCGCTGCCACCCCGGAAGAAGCGGAAGAAGAAGCCGAAGCCGCCTTGTCCACCGTGGACAGCGAGTTCGGCCGCACCACCGACCCCGTGCGCATGTATATGCGCGAAATGGGCACGGTTGAGCTGCTGACCCGCGAAGGCGAAATTGAAATCGCCAAGCGCATCGAAGGCGGTTTGATGGCCATGATGGAGGCGATCAGCGCATCGCCTGCCACCATTGCAGAAATACTGCGCCTGGGTGAAGACATCCGCGAAGGCAAGGTCGTCATCACCACCATCGTGGACGGATTTTTTAATCCCAACGAGGCCGATGACTATGTGGCCGAAGAAGATTTCGATGAGTTTGACGCCGACGACGACGATGACGGTAAGGGCGGCTCCAAAGCCCTGACCCGAAAGCTGGAAGAGCTAAAGAAAGAGGCGCTGACACGCCTTGACCGCTTGCGCGAACTGTTTGAAAAAGTGCACAAGATTTACGACAAGGAAGGCTACGGGACAGCGCACTACGTGTCGGCACAAAAGGGTCTCAGCGAAGAGCTGATGTCGATCCGCTTCACCGCCAAGGCGATCGAGAAGCTGTGCGACATGGTGCGCGGCCAGGTCGACGACATCCGCAAGAAAGAGCGCGAACTGCGCCGCATCATTGTGGACAAATGCGGCTACCCGCAAGAGAACTTTATTGCCGATTTCAGTGGTCGCGACAAGAATGGCAACAAGGTGCCTTCCCAGTTGCTGAACCTGAAATGGATTGAAAAGCAAGCCGCTTCTGGCAAGTCATGGGCTGCTGTCATGGGCCGCAACGTTCCACCCGTGCAAGACCTGCAACAAAAGCTGACGGACCTGCAAGCCAAGGTCGTGGTACCGCTGGACCAGCTCAAGGACATCAACAAGCGCATGAACGCTGGCGAGTACGCGTCGCGCGCCGCCAAGAAGGAAATGATCGAGGCCAACCTGCGCCTGGTTATTTCCATCGCCAAGAAGTACACCAACCGTGGCTTGCAGTTCCTGGATTTGATCCAGGAAGGCAACATCGGTTTGATGAAGGCGGTGGACAAGTTCGAATACCGCCGCGGCTACAAGTTCTCGACCTACGCCACCTGGTGGATTCGCCAGGCCATCACCCGCTCCATTGCGGACCAGGCGCGCACCATCCGTATCCCGGTGCACATGATCGAAACCATCAACAAGATGAACCGCATCAGCCGCCAGCACCTGCAGGAGTTTGGTTTCGAGCCCGATGCATCCGTTTTGGCCGAGCGCATGGAGATCCCCGAGGACAAGATCCGCAAGATCATGAAGATCGCCAAAGAGCCGATCTCCATGGAAACGCCCATCGGTGACGATGACGACAGCCACCTGGGCGATTTCATCGAAGACGGTGCCAACACCGCTCCGATGGAAGCGGCGATGCAAGCCGGTCTGCGCGATGTGGTCAAAGACATCTTGGACAGCCTGACGCCCCGCGAGGCCAAGGTGCTGCGCATGCGCTTTGGTATCGAAATGACGTCCGACCACACCTTGGAAGAGGTGGGTAAGCAGTTTGACGTGACCCGAGAACGCATCCGCCAGATCGAAGCCAAGGCGCTGCGCAAGCTCAAGCACCCATCGCGCTCAGACAAGCTGCGCAGCTTTACCGACAACCTGTGACCTACAAGTTGGCCGGGGTCATGGGTTGGCCGGTTGCGCATTCGCGCTCGCCTGTCATCCACAACCACTGGATCGCAGAGCATGGCCTGAAGGGTGCTTATGTGTTGTTGCCGGTACGGCCAGAGCAGTTGCAAACCGCTCTGCGTAGCCTGCCCGTGCTGGGCTTTGCCGGTTGCAATTTAACGATTCCCCACAAGGTTGCCGCCATCAGCCTTGTGGACCGGGTTGATGACCTGGCACATCGCATTGGCGCCATCAACACGATCGTGGTGGAGCAAGATGGCTCTCTCACCGGCCGCAATACTGACGGATTTGGTTACATCCAGAGCCTACTAGACGCGGATCCTGACTGGCGGGCCGACACCGGTCCGACGGTTGTATTGGGGGCCGGAGGGGCGGCGCGTGCGGTCATCGTGAGCTTGATCGACTGCGGCGCAACCGAAATTCGCCTCGCCAACCGAAGCTGGGCCACGGCCCATGACATGGCGCTGGAGTTCGGCGGGCCGGTTTGCGCTATTCCCTGGGAAGACCGACATGATGCATTGGCGGGCGCTGCCCTCTTGGTCAACACCACGAACCAAGGTATGCACGGTCAGGCGGCTCTGGATTTGCGCCTGGACCGTTTGCCCGCACACGCCATGGTCTCGGACATCATCTACGTACCGCTGGAAACGCCCCTGCTAGCTGCTGCACGGCTCAAAGGCCATGTTACGGTCAACGGGTTGGGCATGCTGCTAAACCAGGCCCGCCCGGCATTTGCCGCGTGGTTTGGTGTGCAACCCGCGGTCACTCCCGGGCTGATCAACAAGGTGCTGGCAACGTTTTAGGCTGGGGCCTTGGCCGAGCGTTCCTTGACAAAGTCAAACGCAAACTGCAGAACTTCTTCCAATGACAGCTCAATGGCGTGGCGTTCCTGCTCCGTCAGGTAGAACATCAAATCCACATCATGGCGCACGTAGCGCGCCGGGAGCCGGTTCAGGGCCACGCATGCCACATCGCCCAGCATATCGGAAGTGAACTCCTGGAATTGCTCTGAGCGCCGGGCCACCTCTTCAAATACAAGACGCTCGTAGTAGTTGTGAACCTGCTCAAAATTAAACACCATGAAAATCTCCAAAAGGCTGCCCGAAAAAACTGCTTTGGGCGCAACCTTAGCACCTCCGTTATCGACTGACAAGCAACTCTCGGGCTACTACCAGCTATGAAACTTGTAGCATGGCGAAAACTGCGATATAGTTTCACCTGATTAATAAGGCCGGGCACAATTGCAATGGCGGCCGTCGCGGCCACGCAACTGGCCGGCCCAGAACCCGAGTTAAGGAGAGGAAAGTTAATGAGTGCTAAAGAATCGGTCGCTATCGGCCAGTTGCTGAGTCTGCTGGAGTCTCGCTACGCCATGCGTGTGCTGTGGGCCTTGCGCGACGGCCATGCACAGACATTTCGTCTGTTGCAAGACAGCGTGGGCGGCATCACGCCCAATACGTTGAACACCCGTATCAAAGAATTGCGCGAAGCCGGTCTGATGACCCATGGCAGCGACGGTTACGCGGTGACCAATCTTGGCGCTGATTTGCTGAAGCGACTGGGCGATCTACAAGCCTTTGCCGGTAAGTGGGCTAGTAGCCAGGCCAAAAAAGCAACTTAAACGGTGCGAGCGGTGGGGCTTGAGCCCCTGGGACAAAAGACAGGCTAGGCCTGTTTTTTTTTGTCTGCGGCATAATTCACGGCTTTGCAGAATGGGCCTTAGGGCGCCATTCGCCTGCACCCCAACCCGTCGCGCCACCATGCGCCCATTTTCACCAAAGGATTCCAAATGATCACCACCGCTACCGGCCTGCAATACGAAGACACTACCCAGGGCACCGGTGCCGTTGCTGCAAAAGGCCAAAGTGTGACCGTCCACTACACCGGCTGGATCTACAACAACGGCATCCAAGGTGCCAAATTCGACTCCAGCAAGGACCGCAATGACCCGTTTGTTTTCCAATTGGGGGCTGGCATGGTCATACGCGGTTGGGACGAAGGCGTGGCCGGCATGAAAGTCGGCGGTGCGCGTACCCTGATTATCCCGTCTGACTTGGGTTATGGCGCGCGCGGTGCAGGCGGTGTGATTCCACCCAATGCCACCTTGAAGTTCGACGTGGAATTACTGGGCACATCGGGCTAAAGACGGGTTTGCCGTCAACGGAGGGGCTAAAAAAGGCATTGCACGCTGTATGGCCTCTTGAATTGTGCTGGGCAGCCCCCACAACTGGGCTTGTCCCGTTGAATAAACTTTCAAACCTCTAACATTTGCATGTCTGACCAGCCTTCCACACCCCACCCAGACCCGTCCGAGGCCAGCTTCCAAAGCACCGAGGGCATGTTCGCACCCCAAAGCGCGGCAGAACCCGACCTGCTGGCCCACGTGCAAGCGGAATTGGCAAGCTTGCAGGCCAAATCCGGTGACTTGGCAGACCAGTACCTGCGTGCCAAGGCCGATGCTGAAAACTCCCGCCGCCGCGCCGAAGATGAAATATCCAAAGCCCGCAAATTTGCCGTCGAAAGCTTTGCCGAAAGCCTGTTGCCAGTAGCGGACAGCCTGGAAGCCGGTTTGATCATTAAAGATGCAACCGCAGACCAAATCCGTGAAGGCGCACAGGCCACTTTGCGCCAATTGGTCGCCGCACTGGAGCGCAACAAGGTTATGGCCATCGCTCCTGTGGCCGGCACCAAGTTCGACCCCCACCAGCACCAAGCCATCAGCGTTGTGCCCTCGGAGCAAGAAGCGAATACCGTCGTGAGCCTGCTCCAGAAAGGCTATTCGATCGCGGACCGCGTGTTGCGCCCAGCCCTGGTGACCGTTTCGGCTCCGAAGTAGGACCGTCACCTCAATCACGTTAGCAAACGTCACTTGAAATCCTCACCCCCGGCATCAAGTTAACAGCAGCAGTATTTTTAGTCGAACAACCTTGCGGGACAGCCCTTTAGTACTGTCCTCAACTGATCTTAGGAGAAAAAAATGGGAAGAATCATCGGCATTGACTTGGGTACCACCAACTCTTGCGTAGCCATCATGGAGGGCAACACCCCCAAGGTTATCGAAAATGCAGAAGGCGCGCGCACAACGCCGTCCATCATTGCTTACCAGGAAGATGGTGAAGTGTTGGTCGGTGCATCCGCCAAACGCCAGTCGGTGACCAATCCCAAGAACACGCTGTACGCAGTCAAGCGCCTGATCGGCCGCAAGTTTGCCGAGAAGGAAGTGCAAAAAGACATCGACCTGATGCCTTACAAGATTGCCGCTGCAGACAATGGCGACGCCTGGGTCGAAGTCCGTGGCAACCGCATGGCGCCACAGCAAGTTAGTGCTGACATTCTTCGTAAGATGAAGAAGACCGCCGAAGACTACCTCGGCGAAGAAGTGACCGACGCCGTGATCACGGTGCCCGCGTACTTCAACGACGCGCAGCGCCAAGCCACCAAGGACGCAGGCCGCATCGCCGGTCTGGATGTCAAGCGCATCATCAACGAACCCACCGCAGCTGCACTGGCCTTCGGTCTGGACAAGAACGAAAAAGGCGATCGCAAGATTGCGGTGTATGACCTCGGCGGTGGTACCTTCGATATCTCGATCATTGAAATCGCCGATGTCGATGGTGAGAAGCAATTCGAAGTGCTGTCAACCAACGGCGATACGTTCCTGGGCGGCGAAGACTTCGACCAGCGCATCATCGATTACATCGTCACCGAGTTCAAGAAAGAGCAAGGCGTCGACCTGACCAAGGACGTGCTGGCCCTGCAGCGCTTGAAGGAAGCCGCTGAAAAGGCCAAGATTGAGCTCTCTAGCAGCGCCCAAACAGACATCAACCTGCCCTACGTGACAGCCGATGCATCCGGTCCCAAGCACTTGAACATCAAGCTGACCCGCGCCAAGCTGGAGAGCCTGGTCGAAGAGCTGATCGAGCGAACGATTGCGCCGTGCCGCACCGCTATCAAGGACGCTGGCGTCAAGGTATCCGACATCCATGACGTGATTTTGGTCGGCGGTATGACCCGCATGCCCAAGGTGCAAGAAAAGGTCAAAGAACTGTTCGGCAAAGAACCCCGCAAGGACGTGAACCCGGACGAAGCTGTGGCGGTGGGCGCGGCCATCCAGGGCCAGGTGTTGTCGGGTGACCGCAAAGACGTTCTGCTGTTGGACGTGACGCCTCTGAGCCTGGGCATTGAGACCATGGGTGGTGTCATGACCAAGATGATCACCAAGAACACAACCATCCCGACCAAGTTTGCACAGACTTTCTCGACGGCTGAAGACAACCAGCCCGCCGTGACGATCAAGGTGTACCAGGGCGAGCGTGAAATTGCCACGGGCAACAAGATGCTGGGCGAGTTCAACCTGGAAGGCATCCCACCGTCAGCCCGCGGCACACCGCAAATCGAAGTCTCATTCGACATCGACGCCAACGGCATCTTGCACGTGGGCGCCAAGGACAAGGGCACTGGTAAGGAAAACAAGATTACCATTAAGGCCAACTCCGGCTTGTCAGAGGCAGAGATCCAGCAGATGGTTAAAGATGCCGAGTTGAACGCGGCCGACGACAAGAAGAAGGTGGAGCTGGTTCAATCCAAGAACCAGGCGGACTCCAGCGTGCACAGCGTGCGCAAGAGCCTGACCGAATATGGCGACAAGCTCGAAGCCACTGAAAAGGAAAAGATCGAAGCCGCCATCAAGGACCTCGAAGAAGCCATCAAGGGCGACGACAAGGCTGCGATCGACGAAAAAAACACCGCCTTGATGGGCGCCAGCCAAAAGCTGGGCGAGAAAATGTATGCTGACATGCAGGCAAAGCAACCCGCTGACGGCGCGCAGCCGGAAGGTGGCGAGCAGGCACATGCGGGTGGCGGTGCATCGTCTGCACATGCAGCGGATGACAACGTGGTAGACGCCGAAGTCAAGGAAGTCAAAAAGGGCTAAACCACACGCAAGCTGCGTGCTGATTTGGCGCGCCGCGCCCGAAAGATTCTGCAGGAATCGTCGGCGCGGCGTTTTGCATCAAGTTTGCGCAACGATTTAGAGACCAACACTGTCGGGCAACCATGGCTACTAAAAGAGACTTTTACGAAATTCTGGGCGTTCCCAAAAACGCCTCTGACGAAGACATCAAGAAGTCTTATCGCAAGCTTGCGATGAAACACCACCCCGACCGCAACCAGGGTGACTCCGGCAAAGTAGCCGAAGACAAATTCAAAGAAGCCAAAGAAGCCTACGAAATGCTGTCAGACCCGCAGAAGCGCGCGGCCTACGACCAGCATGGCCACGCGGGTGTTGACCCGAATATGCGCGGCGCAGGTGGCGAAGGCTATGGCGGCTTTGCCGAAGCCTTTGGCGATATTTTTGGCGACATGTTTGGCCAGCAGCGCGGTGGGCGCCCGGGCGCCGGCGGACGCCAGGTGTTCCGTGGCAGCGACCTGAGCTACGCGATGGAAGTCACGCTGGAAGAAGCAGCCCGCGGCAAAGATGCTCAGATCCGTATCCCGACTTGGGACGCTTGCGAAATCTGCAAGGGTAGCGGTGCCAAACCCGGTACCCAGGTCAAAACCTGCGGCACCTGCACCGGCTCTGGCTCGGTGCAAATGCGCCAAGGCTTCTTCAGCGTGCAGCAGACCTGCCCCACGTGCCGCGGCACCGGCAAGGTAGTGCCCGAGCCCTGCATGGCCTGCCAAGGCCAGGGCCGCGTCAAGAAGCAAAAAACACTCGAGGTCAAGATCCCGTCAGGCATCGATGGCGGCATGCGCATCCGCAGTACCGGCAATGGCGAGCCCGGCACCAACGGCGGGCCACCTGGCGACTTGTACATCGAGATCCGGCTTAAGAAGCACGACATCTTCGAGCGCGAAGGCGATGACCTGCATTGCTCCGTCCCTATCAGCATGGCAACCGCCGCACTGGGTGGCGAGATTGATGTGCCCACTTTGGCGGGCAAGGCCGCAATTGACATTCCCGAAGGTACACAGACCGGTAAGCAGTTCCGTTTGCGCGGCAAGGGCATCAAGGGCGTGCGGGCCAGCTATCCAGGGGATTTGTACTGCCACATTGCCGTGGAAACACCGGTCAAGCTCAGCGAGCACCAACGCCGCTTGCTGCGCGAGCTGGATGAATCCTTGAAGAAGGGTGGCAACAAACATTCGCCATCGGGAGATAGCTGGACCGACCGGCTCAAGAGCTTTTTTAGTTGACGCAGATCAAGCTTAACCAATAGCCCGCAACACAATAATGCCGCCCAGTCTATAAACGATTGCGCGGCATTTTCATTGGCTACCGTGGCCATCCAGCGCCGCAGCAGCAGGAGTTACGCAATGGGTGTCAACATTACATTTCTGGGCGGCGCCAACACCGTCACAGGCTCCAAATACTTAGTACGCCATGAAGGCCATAGTTTGCTTGTCGATTGTGGCCTCTTTCAAGGTTATAAGCAGCTACGCCTGCGCAACTGGACGCCGTTGCCGATTGCGCCCGATGCCGTCGATGCGGTGATCTTGACCCATGCCCATCTGGACCATAGCGGCTACATCCCCCTCCTCGTCAAAGAGGGCTTTTCCGGCAAGGTTTTCGCGACATCCGGCACGCAAGACTTGTGCAAAATTCTGCTACCGGACAGCGGGCATATTCAGGAAGAAGATGCGGCCTTTGCCAACCGCCACGGTTTTTCCAAACACGCACCGGCCCTGCCTTTGTATACGCGGCAGGACGCACTGGATTGCTTGTCTCACATCAAAGCCGTGGACATGGGGAAAACATTTCAACCCATCCCCGGCTGGCGGGTAACGTTCAGTTCTGCCGGGCACATTCTCGGTGCGGCCAGCGTATTACTCGAAGTGGCGGACCGACGGATTCTTTTCTCTGGCGATTTGGGGCGACCCGATGACTCCATCATGTTGCCCCCGCAGCGCCCTCCTGCAGCCGACACCGTGTTGATTGAATCAACGTATGGCGACCGCCAACATCCGGTCGAGAACCTGATGGCAGAGCTCGGGGCCGCGCTGCACAAGCTCGCCGCGCGGGGTGGGGTGGCCGTTGTGCCGGTATTTGCCGTCGGGCGCGCCCAAGCCGTGCTACACGCCATTGCACAACTCAAAGCCAGCGGCCACGTGCCCCACGCATTGCCGGTTTTTCTGGACAGCCCAATGGCAGTACACACCACGCACCTGTTTGAGCACCACATTGGTGAGCACCGACTGAGCCCCCACGATGCCCATGCCCTGGCAAAGAGCGCCACCATGGTCAACAGCACGGATGAGTCCAAAGCCCTCGCCGCACGCCATGGCCCCATGGTCATCCTTTCGGCCAGTGGCATGGCCACTGGAGGACGCGTGTTGCACCACTTGGAGCACCGCATAGGCAATCACCGCAACATGGTCATTTTGACAGGCTACCAAGCGCCTGGCACACGCGGCGCCACTTTGGCCAGTGGCGCAAAGACTGTGCGCATTCACGGGCGCGATATCGAGGTCAACGCTGAAATTGTGCAACTGCAATCAGCCTCCGCCCACGCCGACGCAGGTCAACTGCTGCATTGGTTGCGCGATATGCCCAAGCGCCCCGACCAGGTCTACGTCGTGCATGGCGACCTCCCGGCCGCCGACGCGTTGCGTGCCCGCATCGAACACGAACTCGGTTGGCGCGCTCTGGTCCCCGAACACGGATCAACCTGGCCGTGCTGAGGAAGAAGCAAGGCGTGGCGCTCGCGCACGGTAGCGTCCGTGTCTTTGCCACAACACACCACAAAGCCACCGTCTCGCCGCATAGACAATACCGGTCGTGTGTCCTTTCCACCATCACAACCAAAACATGGAGCTATCAATGAAAAAGCTGTCACTTGCACTTTGCCTGGCTGGTCTATCTGCAACCGGAGCGCACGCCGCCACCCGCCTCGAAGTCCCGATTACCTACATGGCGAACGCCGAAGCCGTAGAAGGCACCAAACGCGATTGCAAGATAGAAGAAATGCTATCCAGCCGCATTGGCCCCATGTTGGCCAAGCTCTATAAGACCGACAAAGGCACAGTTGACGTAGGCACGGACCCCGCAGGTGACAAAGTACTGCGCGTGCAAATCAGCCACGTGCTCGGCGCAGGTGGCGGAGCATGGTCTGGCCCTAAAGCCATTACCATCGTGGCGGAATTACTAGATGGCGGACAAGTCACCTTCTACACCAAGATCAACGAATGGACCACTGGCGGTGTTTTTGGCGGCTACATGGGTACCTGTGCGATTCTGGAACGCAGCGCCAATGCCCTGACCAAGGACTTGAGCGAATGGGTACAAAACCCTGTGACCAAAGTTGAAGAAAAGACCAACTCCAAGGGCACGCCGGTACCTAATTCCGAGGCGCCTAAAACTTCTGCGCCGGCGCCAGCGCCAATGCCCGCATCGCTTCCGGCATCGGCACCAGCCTCAGACGCAATGCCGTCGGTTGAAGAAAAGTCCCAAAAATAGTACGGATCGCAGCACCTGGGTGCTGCGCTAACTTTCACCAATTGTCTGAACGAACCTGAGGCTCCCATTGGGCCGCACGGGCTGCCGAAACGCCAATCACACCATAGCGCTGTTCGCCGCTTTCATCCCAGCGCATGGTGCCAGTCACCGGTGCATAACCGTCAATCTTGCGCAGGACCTGCACGATATCCTGCGGTTTAGCCGAATCGGTCCGGCGGATCGCAGAGGCCAACACATACATGGCATCGTAGGTGTAGTGGCCCGCATAGGCAGGCGCAACCTTATAGGTGGCCAGATACTTTTCAAGGAAGGTTTTGCCGGCTGGAAACTCCTGTGCATCCAGGATCGGTGAAGTTGAAAAGAGGCCGCTGACAATGCCTGCGCCCTTGAGCATATCGGTGGTCTTGATGGTGTCTCCGCCCAACATAAACACCTTGGTGTAGTCAATCTTCTTCAAGGCCTGCAGCAGTGCCAGATTTTGAAAATCGCTCAGCGTGGTGACCACTACCTCAATGCCGGCGTCCTTGATCTTCACCGCGAGGTCATCAAAGACCCGGGTTTTGTCATCAAACGACTGCTTCAGCACAATCTCTTTCTTGGCTGCGATCAGCTCTTTCATGGCGCCCGCTGCCAGATCTTTTCCATAGGGCGTGTTGTCGTCAACCACCGCGTACTTGGTTGCCCGGAACTTTGATGCAGAAAAACTGCCAATGGCTTTTGCCTGCAAGGTGTCGTTGGCGACCAGCCGGAAGGTCGTGGGAAAGCCCAATTGCGTGAATTTGGGATTCGTCGAAATCGCCATTTGCGCAATATTCCTTTCCGCGTAAATGGGTGCGGCCGCGATGCTGACACCCGAATTCAAATGCCCTATGACAGCGACCACGCCAGCATCCACCAACTGGCGAGCCACTTCCTTGCCGGTTTCCGCACTTGCCTTGTCGTCGACGGCGACAACTTCCAACTTCACGAGCTTGCCTTTGACCCTGACACCTTCCTTGTTGAGTTCTGCAACCGCCAGATTCACACCATTCAACAAATCTTGCCCCAGTGCCGCCAGATTGCCACTCAGTGGCTGGGCCACGCCGATCTTGATGGTGGACGGCGCACTGTCGCAGCCCTGCAAAAGTACACTGAAACTTGCGGTTGCCAGTGCTATCGCACTGATGGCGTAGCGCCTGGAATAGTTTTTTGGCATGGTGTGATCGGTTAATAGGGTGTGGGTGAAGGAATCGCTAGGCCCAATGTAGTCAGCTCCGCGCATAGCGCCGCGAGGGTTTTACCTTGGTCATCGCAACTTTGCATCGGCATTAGTGTGTCTTATGTGCAGAGAACCTTGATAGCCTAAGCAAAAAAGGAGCCAGCTTTTACAATATGGTTATGCCCAACCAACGATTTCTCACCGCCGCGTTCTACAAGTTCGTTGAATTAACCGATTTTCAAGAACGCAAAGCCCCCCTGCAGCAGTTCTGCGAGCAGCACCATGTCAAAGGCACCATTCTGTTGGCCCGCGAGGGCATCAACAGCACGATTGCCGGTGCGCCAGACGATGTGCATGCGGTGCTAGCCTATTTGCGCGACGACCCCTTGCTGGCCGATCTGCAGCACAAGGAGTCCTTTGCCGAGCGCCCCCCGTTCAACCGCATGAAGGTGCGCCTCAAGCGCGAGATCGTCACCATGGGCGTGCCGAGCATCGACCCCACCCATATCGTAGGCACCTACGTCAAGCCCGAAGACTGGAATGCACTGATTGCCGACCCCGACGTGGTGGTGGTGGACACCCGCAATGACTACGAAGTGGCCATTGGCACGTTCCGGGGCGCTATCGACCCGCACATCCGCACTTTTTCAGACTTGCCCGCCTGGACCGAACAGGCCGAGCAACTGCGCGCCAATGCCCATGGCAAAAAGCCCAAGGTCGCCATGTTTTGCACTGGCGGCATACGCTGTGAAAAATCCACCGCCTATATGCGCGCGCAGGGCTACGACGAGGTCTACCACCTGGAAGGTGGCATCCTCAAATACCTGGAAACGGTGCCGCCCGAACAAAGTCTGTGGGATGGCACCTGCTTTGTTTTTGATGAACGCGTGTCGGTCGACCATGGCCTTACCCCTGGCACCCACAAGCTGTGCCGCGGCTGCCGTATGCCGCTGGAGGATGGTGCGTTGGAGTCGCCGCTGTTTGAGCTGGGTGTGAGTTGCCCACGCTGCCACGCCAGCACCAGCGAGGTGCAAAAGAACCGCGCCCGTGAACGGCAGCGCCAATGGGAATTGGCCAAGGCTCGGGTCGCAGAGCATATCGCCGTGCTGTCGCCACCCCGCAAGGTCTCCACGACTGCTACCGAGCCCGATACCGCCGCGCGATGATGGATCGTGCTCCAGCCGCTGACCTGTGCTCTGATCCGCCCTATCCCATCCTCTATTCGTTCAGACGATGCCCATATGCCATGCGCGCACGCTTGGCCTTGGCGGCCAGCGCAACGGTCTGTGTCTTGCGTGAGGTAGTGCTGGCACACAAACCACCCGACCTGCTGCGGGCCTCGCCCAAGGGGACGGTGCCGGTATTGGTATTAACCGATGGCTGGGTGCTGGAGCAAAGTCTGGAGATCATGCTGTGGGCGCTCCGCCGCAATGACCCGCGGATGTGGCTGCCCGAGACAGCACAAGACATGGACACCGCGCTGCAGTTGATCGCCCAGTGCGATGGCGATTTCAAGGCCCAACTGGACCGCTACAAATACCCAAACCGGTACGCCCTGCCCGATGGCCTGGCCCACCGCACAGGGGGCGCACAGTTTCTGGTGGCATTGAATGCGCGACTGGCCACACACCGCTACTTGGTTGGCGAGCGCTTTTGCTTGGCCGACGCCGCCATCGTACCCTTTGTGCGGCAGTACGCCCACACCGACCCCTCCTGGTTCGCCAGCCAGCCCTGGCCGGACTTGCAGCAATGGCTACAGGCGTTTGAGGCCTCTGGCGACTACTTGCGGGTCATGGGCAAGTACGACGCGTGGGCCCAGGGCCAGGCGGTGCAACTCTTTGGCATGTAATGTCAGCGGATGCACAGGCTTGATTCGATCCAAAAAATTAGGTTACTATTCGCCCATGAACACATTTGCACTAGTGCTACTACTAATCCCCTTCGGGCGGAGACGGTAGCGCACGCTTCAAGCGCAAGTCACACGGCCCGTAGCTACCAGCAACGGGCCGTTTTTCATTGGGTTGCTGGTTTTTCATCCCCCTCAGGAGACCCCAGCATGTTGCAAGATCCCAGCCGCAAGTACCCCGCCTTTGCCCCCATTGGTTTGACCGACCGCACCTGGCCCAACGCCGTGCTGACACAAGCCCCCATCTGGCTCAGCACCGATCTGCGCGACGGCAACCAGGCGCTGATCGAGCCCATGGACATGGCGCGCAAGCTGCGGATGTTTACCCGCTTGCTGGCAATTGGTTTCAAGGAAATCGAGGTGGGCTTCCCCGCTGCGTCGCAAATCGAGTTCGACTTTGTACGCCACCTGATCGAACAGAACCTGGTGCCCGACGACGTGACCATCCAGGTCATGACCCCCGCCAAAGACGCTTTGATTCGTCGCACCATGGAAGCAGTTGTTGGAGCCAAGCGCGCCATCGTCCA
>JBBQBG010000065.1:0-16112 GCA_038317285.1 Burkholderiales bacterium
TTCGTAAGGAGAAGGTCGACAGTTCGATTCCGTCAAGCGGCACCAAAAAAGACACCAACTTCAGCCGTCAAGCAGAAGCAATCACCCATATTGCGGACCACGGCCGTAAATTGCAGCAAGTCCATGGAGTTGCATTCAACATAGACGATCGCTTTTCATCCTTCAGCGTGACCGGTTAATTGAAGACAGTATCAATTCATCGCCAATCAGCGAGCCATACTCCCACGGTTCTTGGAGGTTTGAGGTTTGAGGTTTGAGTCATCACCGACTGTCTGACCCTGCGCAAGATGATGCTGATATCCAGCGGTGCATCCAGATGCTGCAATAGTGCTGTGGTGTAAGGACTGTTTCTACCGTTTCCATCCGCTGCGGTCGCTCCCTCTTTTGTCGCATAGGCGATCAAGGTCCCAGCTGAAACGTTGACCGGGGCCAAACCCATCGCGGCCGACCCGCGCCCCATGGCCAACGATCGTGCGGCCGGGTTGTCTCTGCATGCATCCAAAAACACCAGCCGTGTTTTTGCCGGCAGGTAGTCCAGTGCATCGTTGAGTGATACGGCATTCAACTTGACGTAACCAGGCGAAATGCCATCTGATTGCATATCGGTTGGTAGCAAGTAATTGATCCCACTTACTTGAACGCTGTGTCCCGCATAGAAGAGGATGTTGACGTCTTTACCGACCGCATTCGCCTGAAACTTGTTCAGTGCATCGACAATTGCTGCGCGATTCGCATCGAGCACCAAGTCAACCGCAATTCCGAAGCTTTGAAATTTATTGGCAATTGCCTGGGCATCATTGCGCGGGTTCGCGAGCGCTCCAAACCGCGTATAGGCGCCGTTCCCGATAACAAGCGCTCGTACGGTTATTTTCGACGTCTGAGTATTTAATTTCGCTTGAGCAGCGGCTAAGGCCTTCGACTGCGCCAAGAATTCGGATTGCATTTTTGCTTGTGCAGCCGCCCGGGCTTTGGCCTCTGCCAACGCTTCGGATTGCATTTTCGCTTGTGCTGCCGCTTGAGCTTTGGCCTCTGCCAACGCTTCGGATTGTGCCTTCGCCTTGGCCGCCGCCTTGGCTGTGATTTCGGCTTGCGCTTCTTTCTTTGCAGCGTCCGCAGCCGCCTTCATTTGCGCTGGCGTTAAGGCAGGCTTCTTGCCGATTGGTAGTGGCTGGCTTTGCCCGCGGGTATCAGAGATCTGGTTCTGCTGCGCGCCGCCCAGTCCTTGACTTCGCGTATTAGCCTCCGGAGCCACTCTTGCCCGACTGCGAGCATCTGCCACTGCTACCGGCTCGGAGACTCTTGCGTTAAATGCAAATCTCGATAGTGCTGACCGCCCTTCTGTCACGACAACGTCGCAACCGCAGGGCCGACCAGCAGCATTCACTTGGCCTTGCAGGGACTTCTTGCAGGCAGCCAGTGCATCACTGTCGACCGCTGCACGTATCTCGTCCGACATCGCAAAAAAATTATTCCCTCTGCGGGCGGCGTATCCTGCAACCTTGGGGCAAGAGCCGTCGTTCTCCGAGACGGCAATGGAAGTATAGGTGCCGACCCCCGCAGAATTAACCACATCGGCTATGGAACCGTCGAACCCCAGTGGCTTCAGTTTGGAAAACGCGTAGTCGGAAAGGCACCCTTCGACACCATCGACAAACTTGATGCCATGCAGGTACTTGCAAGCGCCTGTCGGCTGCGCAAACGGATTGGTAAGGCCCGCAGACGGAACCTCGACAGTCGAACCCGCCAACGGGCCCGCTTCTTGCTGCCTGGACGCCAACGTGCTGCCCAGGCCATGCAGTGCCAAAGTATCGAGGGTCGTTCTGGTAAACCGAGAACTGCCGTTTGAAACAGCGACTTCACAGTCGCAAGCCTGTCCGCTGGGTACACGACTGATATCCAGGGACTTGCGGCAGCTTTCGACAGCTTCTGCATCGACTTCGCTCAGCACGGTGTCGGCGCTAAAGTTGAAATTATTCAGGCGCCGACTAGCGAAGCCAGCCACAACAGGACAAGCCGAACCCCGTGCCGTTAGCGCGATAGACGACGAAGCGGTTGCACCGGCATTTTGAAGCAAAGCTGCCAATGTAATGCGGTATCCCCTGGGACTAGTGGCTGCAAACGGGTAGTCGGTCAAGCAACCCTTGCTACCGTCCGCGAACTTGATTTCGTGAAATGGATTGCACGTGGCTGCAGGCGTGCTAGCACCTGACAAGCACAATACGAAAACATAGCAAAGCCGCATCCAAACCGAAAACCTGCTCAATTCATACATAGTAGAAAAACATTTGCTCTACCAGACACCGCATGCAATCGCACACATTGTTACAGATTATTGCAATTTTCAGGATTATTTCAAATCGACTTCTGCGATTGGTCCACAGCAGGCTTGTTAGGGGCAGGTCTCAACGCCAGTAAAGTCCTTATGCGATCCTGATATTCCGAATCCGAGAATCACGTTTCACAACTGCTCAGCAGGTAGGAAACGATATGGATATCTATAGTAATTTGGCTCCGATTCTGGCTGTCGTCGCCACGGTTGCCTTGGTAGTCGCGTACAAGTGGATCTTCCGGCTCTTCGGCGTCGTGATCGTTCCCGACAACGCCGTCGGGACGATCACCAAGAAGTTTGTATTGTTAGGCGCCAACCGCGAATTGCCTGCGGGCAAGATCGTGGCGTTGATGGGCGAAGCCGGTCTGCAGGCCGATACGCTGGCACCCGGGCTGCACTTCTTTCTCTGGCCTTGGCAATACACCGTCGAACTGGTCGCGTTCACCACCGTTCCTGACGGAAAGATCGCTGTTATCGAAGCCTGCGACGGCAAACCCTTGCCCGATGGCCGTGTGATCGCGCGCCAGGTTGATTGCGACAACTTTCAGGATGCTCGCGCCTTCCTGGCGAACGGCGGCGAGCGCGGTGTACAAATGTCCGTCATTCCGCCCGGAACCTGGCGCATCAATACGTTGCTGTTCACCGTGCACATGGAAGAAATGACCGTGATTGAACCCGGCAAGATCGGCATTGTCGAAGCGCGGGACGGCCGAGCCCTCTCGGGTGGCCGCATCATCGGCAAGCAGGTGGCCTGCGATTCATTCCAGGATGCCCAAGCGTTCATGAGCAGCGGCGGCGAGCGTGGTCCGCAGATGACCATCATTCCGCAAGGCAAGTACCGTATTAACCCGAGACTTTTCAAGGTCTCCATGGCCAACGTGCAGGACGTGCCAGACAACAAGGTCGGCATCGTCACGACAAGAGAGGGTGCATCACTGAAAACTGGCGAAATCGCTGGCCCTGAAGTGACCGGGCACAACCTATTCCAGGATCCACAAGCCTTTGTGGATAACGCAGGCACCAAGGGTCTGCAGGAGCAAGTACTGCTTGCCGGGCGTTACTTCATCAACCCGATGTTTGCAACGGTGGAGATTATTGAGATGACCGAGGTGCCGATTGCATCGGTCGGTGTCGTGGTGGCATTTGTCGGCAAGGCCGGCGACGACGTGACGGGCGTCGAGTTCAAGCACGCCAACATGGTGCGCCGTGGCGAGAAGGGTGTTTGGGTCGATGTGCTGGACCCCGGCAAATACGCGATCAACACCTACACCCACAAGGTACGCGTCGTGCCCACCGCCAACGTGGTGCTTAACTGGGCAACCGGCAAGACCGAGGCCCACAAGCTCGACGCTAACCTGTCGACCATCACGGTCCGCTCGGCTGATGGCTTCACCTTCAATCTCGATGTGAGCCAGATCATCCACATTCCACGCAACGATGCGCCCAAGGTGATTGCACGTTTCGGCAGCATGGAAGCATTGGTCACACAAGTACTGGAGCCGACCATCGGCAACTACTTCCGCAATGCGGCGCAAAGTTCGGACGTGATCGACTTCCTGAAGCAACGCACCGAGCGCCAGGCGGAGGCCAAGGAAGCGATTGCCAAGGCCTTGAAGGACTACGACGTGGGAGCGGTCGAAACGCTGATAGGCGACATCAGCCCTCCCGCCGACCTGATGAAGACACTGACCGACCGCAAGATAGCGGAGCAAGAAAAGGTCACTTACAACACACAGATGGAAGCCCAGGGCGTACGTCAGCAGTTGGAGCAGGCCACCGCGCTGGCCAACACGCAAGCGCAGGTTGTGGACGCCGAGCGCAAAGTGGCCATCGCTGAATTCTCTGCCCAGGCCGCTGTCAAGACAGCAGACGGTGCGGCCCGTGCCAAGAAGATCAACGCCAATGCCGACGCCGAAGTGATCCGCGTAACCGGCGAAGCTGAGGCCGGCAAAACCCTCGCAGTCGGCCAGGCCGAAGCAACCGTCATCAAGCAGAAGATCGACTCCATGGAATCCGGCAACTACGCCATCGTTCAGGTTGCGCAGGCCTTAGCTTCCGCCGGTGTAAAGCTTGTACCCGAAGTGGTAGTCAACGGTGGCTCCAAGGAAGGCGGCGGAACGCTGGTGGATGTATTGCTGGCGGGGCTTGTCAGGGATCAACATGTTTCGACCAGCAAAGTTGCGCAAGGCGCGACCATTTAAGTCCGTTACCACTGGCCTATATGCGCTAGCGCACAGAAGAACATTGTGCGGGCAGCCTATGCTTGTAGGGCCCCGTATTGTCGACACAGCTTTAGAACCATGACCTCCGCGCATTTGGCAAAACCAACCCCGTCGCCAGCACGCAGTTTGCGCGCCAGCATTGCTACCAAGGAATGCATCCTTGTGCTACAGGGCGGGGGCGCGCTGGGCGCCTACCAGGCCGGTGTTTTTGAGTCACTTAGCAAGGTTTACCACGAGCCCACATGGGTGGCGGGCATCTCCATTGGTTCCATCAATGCGGCGTTGATCTGTGGCAACCCCGCCCATGCACGCGTAGCCAGGCTGCGCGAGTTTTGGGACTTGGTCAGTTCTTCCCCACACCCGCTCGCGTTGGCCAACCGTCTGAGTCCGCGGGAATCCTTGAATGAGACCAGTGCAACCCAGGCGATGTTGTTGGGCGTGCCTGGATTCTATAAACCGCGCTTTCCGCCCGCGCCGTTTCAAGTCCGCGGCAGCTTGGAGGCTATTAGCTTCTACGACACGGAACCTCTGCGTCAAACACTAGAACGGTTGGTTGACTTCGACCTGATCAATTCTGGTTCGGTCCGGTTGTCGATCGGTGCAGTCAACGTGCGGACCGGTAATTTTGCGTACTTTGACTCCACCAAGCAACGCATTGATGCACGCCACGTCATGGCCAGCGGTGCGCTGCCGCCCGGCTTTGCACCGGTAGAAATCGACGGTGAGCATTACTGGGACGGCGGACTGGTCTCCAACACACCCTTGCAGTACGTTTTGGACCAACCCGGCAAACGCCCGCGCGTGGTGTTCCAGGTCGATTTGTTTGCTGCCACGGGTGCACTGCCAAAAACGCTGGCGGAGGTGACTGAGCGCGAGAAGGACATCCGGTTTTCCAGCCGTACCCGTTTGAACACGACCAACGAACTCGACCGCCAAGTCATCGCTCTGGCCGCGCAACGGCTGATTGCCAAACTGCCGCCCCATATGCGCAATGACCCCGACGTGCTGGCACTTTCCCGTATGCACTGCGACAGCGCAGTCGATGTGGTTCACCTGATCTACCGCAGCAAGCACTATGAGAGCCAGTCAAAAGACTATGAGTTTTCGCGGTTGTCGATGACGGAGCATTGGGATGCTGGGCGTGCCGACATGGCCCACACTCTGCATGACCCGCGCTGGATCCGGCATGAACGCAATGCCACCGGCGTGCACGTGTTCGACCTGAACGCCGATACACCCTCACATACCTGACCCACACCATGCACATTGACGATGTAAAACGCCAGGCATTCGCGATGCCACTGACCAGCCCGGCGTTCCCACCCGGCCCCTACCGCTTTAAGAACCGCGAATTTCTGATCGTGACTTACCGGACCGATCTGGATGCCTTGCGGGCGGTCGTACCCGAGCCGCTGCAAGTTACCGAAGCCATCGTCAAATACGAGTTCATCCGCATGCCCGACTCCACCGGTTTTGGTGATTACACGGAATCGGGCCAAGTGATACCGGTGAGCTTCGAGGGGCAAGCCGGCGGCTATGTGCATTCCATGTACCTCAACGACGAGGCACCGATTGCAGCCGGCCGTGAGCTGTGGGGGTTTCCCAAGAAACTCGCGTCACCCTCATTGACAGTTGAGCGCGACACATTGTTGGGCACGCTGGACTACGGTCCCGTGCGGGTGGCAACCGCCACCATGGGCTACAAGCACCAGACGCTCGACTCTGCAGCCGTACTGGCCGCCATGTTGAAGCCGAACTACCTGCTAAAGATCATCCCGCATGTTGATGGCGGCCCGCGCATTTGCGAATTGGTGCGCTACTTTCTAACGGACGTAACCGTCAAAGGCGCCTGGACCGGACCGGCTGCGCTGGAGCTGGCGCACCACGCACTAGCCCCTGTGGCGCAATTGCCCGTGCTGGAGGTACTCTCTGGCACCCACATACTCACTGACATGACGCTGGGCTTGGGTAGCGTCATACACGACTACATGGCCTAGACGCTCGGTTTGTGCTCTGTTTCTTAACTACTAGAAGGACACCCTATGAAGCTTCAAGACAAGGTTTGCATCGTTACTGGCGCCGCCAGCGGCATTGGAAAAGAGATCGCACTGACCTATGCACGCGAGGGCGGAAAAGTAGTCATCGCCGACCTGAACAAGGATGCGGCACAAGCGGTCGCCGATGAAATCATCAAGGCCAATGGTGTTGCAATGGCGGTGGTCATGGACGTGACCAACGAAGAACAGGTCAACGCCGCGGTGGCGGAGGTCGTCAAGGTCTATGGTGGTGTTGATGTTCTGGTCAGCAATGCGGGCATTCAGATCGTGCACCCTATTTCTGACTTTCCGTTTGCGGATTGGAAGAAGATGCTGGCTATCCATTTGGACGGCGCATTTTTGACCACCAAGGCTTGCTTCCCGCATATGCAGGCATCGGGCAAAGGCGGCAGCATCATTTACATGGGCTCAGTGCACTCCAAAGAAGCCTCCGTCTTGAAGTCAGCCTATGTCACAGCCAAACACGGGTTGATCGGGCTTTGCAAAACCATCGCAAAAGAAGGCGGCACGCACGGCATCCGCGCCAACGTAATTTGCCCTGGCTTCGTGCGCACACCCCTCGTCGAAAAGCAAATACCCGAGCAAGCCGCCGCGCTGGGTATCAGCGAAGACGATGTGGTCAAAAAGGTCATGCTCAAAGAAACGGTGGACGGTGAATTCACTACAGTGCAAGACGTAGCGGAGGTCGCCTTGCTGTTCGCTGGGTTCAACTCCAATGCACTTACCGGTCAGTCACTGGTCGTTAGCCACGGCTGGTTCATGCAATGAAGTAGTGCACGGGATTGCACGGCACTGACAGGAGTTCCAAATTCAGGCTTGTAGTGGAATGGAGACCCCAAATGATTGAAAAAATCGGCGACTATAGGTTGGTCAATGACGCATTCCCGTCTATCGGGGCAAAGCTCAAATTGTTTTGGGGACACCCCGAGTTCAACGAGTTGATGGAAGAGTTGCTGGTTTACAAAAGAGGCGCCCCACGCGATGGGTTCCCGGCAGAGGTCTTGTTCGCGTTGTCTACGTTGGAGTCTCTGCACGCCGGGGCGTTTCCCAAATTGGTCAAAAAACATTCGACCATCTGGAATACCGGCCCAGTTTGATATCCAAACCGGCCAAGTGCAGATGCAAAGCACCATGACCCCACCCGGCTCATCAGATGGCCCCTGGCACTTTGGCGGCGGAGAAATTCTGGCCGTGAGGCTAGAAATTAGCCGTAAAAGAACCGCTCTTCCACTATCTTCCCGTCCTGCACTGTGTAGAGGCCATGTTCGTCCATGGTCAGGCGTTGACCGTCTTTGGGTGTCACGTCCATAGTGAACCGCACAGTGAACTGATTGCCGTTGACGTAGGGGCCTTCGACTTTGATGCTATGAATGTCATGGTTTGCATACCACCACGCTCCTTTGGCTGCGACTGCTTCGCGGCCAGTCACCTTTGCCATGGGGCCGTCCATGGCCTCGAACGAAACGACATCGTTTGACCAGTAGGTGTGACCCGCCTCTTCAAATTTTCCCTCTGCGCAAAGCGCGAAAAAGGCATTGGCAATTTCCTGTGTGCTCATGAAAGTCTCCTGTTAGAGGAAAAGTTGGGATAGACAGTATGCAACTTTTCGGTCGTGCTGTGGGTGACGGATGCATGACAATTGATTGCCCTGCCGACCCATTACATCTAGCGGTGCCAAACCTTCTCAACCAGCCGTCCAATCTCCAGCGGCTTCCCGTTTTGGGTCGGCTTCCTCCACTCTGGAGGCGAGGGTGCCACGCGTTTTGACTCCTTGCCGTCCCAGGTTGCCACTTTCAGCGCGAACACCACCGGTCCTTCAGTCACTTCAAACGGCTTGATGGCTTTGACGCTTTGGGTGATGTGCTTGCGCAGTTCCAGGTCCAATAGTGCGTCAAAGTCCAGCCACACGTTTGACTTCAGCCCCGGCTTCACTGCCAGCACGATAAAGCCACCAACGGCTTGCGTGGCCCCGCTGGTGACGACGGCTTCACGGGATGCGGCCTCTACTGCCTTGATGTAGTCCGCCATTGCATCAACGTTGGCGACCCGCTTCTCCATGATGGCGCTGGGCTGTAGCAGCACCACATTGAAGTTGGTAATGGGCTCGGCTGCATGTGCACACACCGCAGCAAAGAGAAGATAAACGGACAGAATTGAAGAACGCATTGAGGGTAAAGTTGCCAATCACTAACCGGCGATTCTAAAGTCTCTGGACGGTTGCCGGGCCCTGTCGCGTGTCTCGCCAGAAGCACGTTTGAACAGGACAAGGAGAGCCGACACGCCCTTTTCGCCAACCTGAGCCAACGAGTTGCCTTTGGACACTCATCCCTTTTGCTCAGTCTCAATTCCTTTTCACAGGAACTGAAATCGGCGGTCGTATGGGAGCCGCAGGATTTGCAACGACCGGTGCGACTTTGCCCCGCTGACTGGATGCGGAAGTCTCTGCCTTGAAGAGTGGATCGTATTTTGCCGTCATCAGCGCGAGAAACTGCGTTGCGGTTTTGGTATCCAAAGGATTGAAGTTTCCATCCACCACCGCCTTCGCCTCTTCCTGCGCCCGCGCAGTGGCGATCTGTGGCACCGCCTGACGACATGGGCTATCCGCGCAAAGATTGAGCCACGTCGTGGCGTACTCTTGAGCCTTGGCGAAAACGTTGTAGGGTGGCGCGGGAATGTTTGCAACCGGCGGCGTTCCTCTTGGCGGGACACCCGGCACAGCGGTTAAAGCGGGAAGCGCGCCAGTTGCCGGTGCGCGTACCGGTGCGGCTGGCATGGCGACGCAACTGAGGCCAGGCGCTTTGACCATCTCCGCCTGGCAGACGGCGAGACCAGCGGGCGGGCATGCAAATTCCCCTGGTTTGGTTTGGGTCGGGTGGCAACCACTATCGGCAAGTGCTTTGTAGACATCGCCATTTGTCAAGCTTTGGACTTTCTGTGTCTTGCCGGCCATTGCGCCACCCAATGCCGAGGGCGCGGCACCGGGCTGCTCGACCGCCAGTCCTGCAACTTCCGTCTTGCCTGTCAGCGCCGAGTTGGACATAGTGGGCACACCGGCGGAACCCGGCATCGCGGCAAGGCCCCCAGGTGCTTGCGATTTATCGCCGCCCTGCATCGCCTGGTTGATCAGTGGGTTACTCTTCCTCTGCATCAACTCTTGCGGACCGCCGGGCACGCCGGGCTTGGCTTCCACCTTCAAGTCCTTTAGTTTCGACTTGAACAAGTCGCCGCCGTCAGCAGGCCTTGAAAGTATTTCCGAATTGAATCCGAGAATGTAGGAAGGCGCATTCACGCCGTCGTTTTCACCGTCCGTATCGTTCCTCGTCGCCTGGATCAGTTTTGTATGCGAAACGACAGTCTTTTCTGCGATGCTGGATAGCGTCTTTCCATTCTCATCGTTCGAAAAATTGGCATAAATCACAAGGGGATCGGAAGAATCAATGACGAACGGAAATAGGAGAGAGAGCTCCGCATGGACACCAAGCTTCGGATTTTGTCCGTTGGCGTGTTCAAGCTTTACGGGCTTGTAGTTGTCCTTCAACGTTTGCAATGCCGCGGCGGTGGCATTGACCATTGCCTGGTATTGCGCATCACGCGACAATTTGCAAGGCAGATTCGGCTTGAACTTCCTGGACGCGAATTTGCTATTCACGCCTCCACAAATCTTGTTCACCGCGACGTCGCGTGTACAGACCACCGCTCCACCAGGTGATTGATCGGCCTTGCACCGGCCTTTGGGATCGCCTACGCTTTGCAGCAGATCAGGAATCGATTTATCGGTTTGCCAGCCAGGGTAATGGCACATGGTTTCCCAGTTGGAATACAGGGCGGCGCACTTGTTTGCCAACTCGACATCGCTACAAGACAGCTTGCCCGGTGTTTGTGGGTCCAGTACGCAGCCAGCCTTTATTAAATCATCTTTCTTTTTGCCAAATTCCTGCTTCGCCTTCCAGGCGCTATCGTCGCTCAACTTGTCAAGCGCTATGGCGCAGACGTAGTATGGAGCGCCGTAATACAGGTCACTTGGATTGGCTTCGTTCCAAAAGGCAATTGGCTGCATTTTGATATCTGCTGCTTCACACTTGGGCCTCTGAGCGGCGCGCAGCGCATTGCGTTCTTCCACTGTAGCAGCGTCAAACATTTTGGCCTTGAAGGCGACTCCCGCTGGAGATTCGGCGTATTGCGTAGCGAAAGCACTATTGCCCGCATAGTGAGGGTCTTGGTCATCGAGTGCCTTGATTTGTACTTTCCATTCCGCCTTGAATGCGCCAATGTGCTTTGCAACCAGCTTGTCCCACTGGGCCTGGTCATTGACGACGGGCGCGAATTCGGGAGTTTTAGCGAAGCCCTCGCGCGCGGCTTGCAGGTGCTTTGTCCATACCGATTCAGACGGCGACATCCTCGCGTTGAGCCCCGCCTTTGTCCATGGCAACGTCGTAAAGGCCAGTTCCACCACGTCGTACGGTTTGGGTGGTGCCGCCGGCGGCGGCGGGGCTTCGTCGTCACTGGTGCACTTGCCACCCCAGATGCTGGCGATCCCATCACAGACTGCCCCTGCAGCTTTTCCGACCGCTTTTTCCCCTCCGTGGAGCAGATTCAAAAGTGCTTGTCCACCGGGTAGGGATGAGATAAACGACTCAGCATCGTCGTAGAGTTCTTTCGCCTCGTCGTAGGTGGCCTTGCCTATTTCATACAACTCCTTCACTACGTCGCAGACTGGAAACCCATCTGCCACGATGGCAATGGCCGCGCAGATAGCTGTTTCGGGAGAACCGACAATCAGAGTCGTCAAGTCGCCAATGAACTCTATGACGTCGCCGCCGGAGATGTCGATGTAAATCTCCAGCACACTTTTAATCTGCGCTGCATTTTGTGTCGGCACTGCGTGGCTATCCAAAAGCTGTTCGGCGCAATGCGCAATCGCGATGTCGGAGGCAAAGCTGCATGTCTGGCTGGCCTTCACAATCGCAGGCGTCCAGGTCAGGTCGACAGGCGCGATGTATTGGTTGACGGCAGGCGCAAGCAATGTGCTTATCAATGTGACCGCATCTTCAGTGCCGTCGGCGTGTGCGTTGGTCGGCAGGAAAAGCCCGATTTGCAGCACCGCTAAAAGCGCGAGAAACTGTACTTTGAGGACGTGTGAGATTTTCATGGTGTTTTTCACAATCACTTCTGACCAGCACGGTTGGTAGCGGGGTACGCGGCCTTCAGTTCGCCTAACGTGATGCGCTTGTGATCAGGGCTCTCCAGCACGGTCGAATCAGGCTTTCCTTTGAGGAGCTTCAAATCGCTGGTGCTATTGATCGGGATAGCGGGTCCGCTGCGGCTTGGTGCTGTCGATCGGCTCGCAAGCAGGTTTCTACCCGACCTTCTCTGCTCGAAAGCTGCCAGACGCTTAAGGTCAGCCACGGTAAGTTTGACGGGGCTACCGTTGCGGCGCTGCAGTTCCAAGACCGTGCCCGGCGGCATTTGCGCGATGGCCTTTAGATCGGCGCCGCGCTTGATTTGAACGGTGGCCGCGGCGGTTGGCCTCGAAAACTTCAGGTCCATACGTTGCGTGCCGGCCTGCTTTCCCTTCAGGCTCCCCAGGGCATCGGTCAACTTGAGGAATTGGTCTGCGCGCACTTGCCGACCACCTTTTGTCTGCAACATGGTGTCTGGCGGTAACTGGCGAATCTTGGCCAGAGACACCCCGGTATCCAGCCGGACCACGTTCTGACTGAGCGACAGCCCCGAGGCCGGCTTGGCCGGGTCGGCTGCAAATGCCGGTGAGGCAACGCCCAGCAGCACGCCGCACAAGCTAGATATGAATATCTTCGCGCGAAATAGTTTTGTTTGCATTGGGAACCAGTCCTTTGGTCTTTGTATTGCGATCAGTTGCAATACCGAACCGATTGTCTGGAACATCTTTTTCTATGGCTACTCCCTTTAGTGGGTTGTGGACTGCGGATGGAGGGTTCGAAAGAGAGGGACTTCTCGAGGCAAGGTCGACGGTGGGTTCTACGGGTTCATTCCGGGCGAACGGACCTTATCGGCGCAGGCCGCGTATCTCGATCGCGCATTCCCGTCTTGCGCACGGCCCGCATGCGTCGACGACAGCGCTATAAGTGGGCGCAGCAATGGCAGTTCAGACGCAAACCCCACCCGAACACTACAAAATACATAGCGGGCTTAGCCCATTCCACGAGGGCTAGCGCCAGATTTACTCAACTACTCAGGTGAAATCCGCATCCAGCACCACCCGGTAGCGCGCCTTGCCCGAGCGCAGGTGGTCGAGCGCGTCGTTTGTCTTACTCATGGGGAAATGCTCCACCTGCGGCGCTATTCCGTGGCGCGCGCAAAACTCCATCATCTTGGTCAACACCACCGGCGACGGTGTGGGCGATGCCGAGATGCTGCGCTGCCACGACAGCAGGCCGCCGGTGCGCAGCTTCATGGCCTCGGTCACCACGCCCACCATGTGCAGGCGTCCCTTGGGGGCCAAGGTGTTAATCAGCGCGTCCCACTCCAGACTGGCACCAACCGTGACCAGCAAAAAATCCAGCGTGCCGGCAATGGCTTTAAGTTCTTTGACGTCGACGCTGCTGACCGTCTTGTGCGCGCCCAGCAACAATGCTTCTTCGCGTTTGGACGGAGTGGAAGTGAACGCAGTGACCTCGCAGCCCCAGGCATGCGCGAACTTGACGGCCAGATGGCCCAGCCCGCCAATGCCGACCACGCCCACCTTATCGGTGGGCTTGATGCCGTGGATGACGAATGGCAAGAAAGCGGTGCCACCGCCGCACATCAGCGGCCCAGCGCTGGACGGGTCCACGCCCTCCGGGATGGGCAAACTCCAGCCCCAGTGCGCGCGCACCTTGTCGGCAAAACCGCCGTGGCGACCGATGATGGTGGGCTGGCGTTTGGCGCACAGATTTTGCTCGCCACCCATGCAGAAGTTGCAGTGGCAGCAACTCTTGCTGTGCCAGCCAACGCCCACGCGCTGACCCACGGTGCGTCCTTTGACCTGGGCCCCCACAGCCACGATGGTGCCGATGATTTCATGGCCTGGCACCATCGGGTAGGTGGCGGGGAACCATTCGCTGTCGACCATGGCCAGGTCCGAGTGGCAGACGCCGCAATACTCGACCGCGATCTCTACGTCTTCGGGGTCCAGCGTGCCGGGGTCGTAATCCAGCCGCTCCAGGGGGCTGCCGGCGCTGGTGGCGGCCCATGCACGAAACTGTGACATAGCGAGTCTCCTTGGTCAGTTGAGGACAGAGCTGAAGGTCTGTCCCGCAAGTTTCAGAATTCTGCGAGGTTAGCGCGATTCTCGCTCGGGTTTCCCCTTGGCTTGTAACGCTGGGGACTGGGCAAACGCTAGAGAAACCCGGCGCATAATCAGCGCCACATCGGATGTGCCGATACGAACTCTTACAGAAATTCCTTACTATGCACCGCGTCGCCATTAGCAGCACAGGCATTTTTACGCCGCCCGAAGTCATTACCAATGAGGAGTTGGTGGTCGCCTTCAACGCCTACGCCGCACTCGAGAACGCCAAGTATGCGGATGAGATTGCCGCCGGCACCCGCACCGCCCTCACCGACTCCAATGTCGAATTCATTGAAAAGGCCTCGGGCATCAAACGCCGCTATGTGATGAACAAATCCGGCGTGCTGGACCCACGGCGCATGCGCCCGGAGTTCAAGGCGCGCCCCGATACCGAAATTTCCATGATGGCCGAGATCGCGGTCAAAGCTGCGCAAGACGCGCTGGCCAACGCCGGCAAGACCGCCGCAGATGTAGACGGAGTGTTCTGCGCCGCTGCCAATATGCAACGCGCCTACCCTGCCATGGGCGTGGAGATTCAAACGGCCTTGGGTATCAACGGCTATGCGTTCGATATGAACGTGGCCTGTTCGTCCGCCACCTTTGCGCTGGAAATGGCCTACAACGCCGTGCGCACCGGATCGGCCCGGGCCATCTTGGTGGTTAACCCCGAGATCACATCGGCCCACCTGGCCTGGATGGACCGTGATTGCCACTTCATCTTTGGCGATGTGTGCACCGCCATGTTGGTAGAACGCTTGGACCTGGCACCTGCTGGCGCGTTCGAGATTTTGGGCACCCGCCTGCAGACCACGTTTTCCAATGCGATCCGCAATAACGCTGGCTTTATGTCGCGCGCCGAAGACCGTGACCCCGAAGACCGCGACCAGTTGTTCAAGCAAGAAGGCCGCAGGGTGTTCAAAGAAGTCTGCCCCATGGCGGCCGAGCACATGGCCAGCCACCTGCAATCGCACGACATGACCCCCGCCCAAGTGCGCCGCTTTTGGTTGCACCAGGCCAACCTGGCGATGAACCAATTCATCACCCGCAAGCTCCTGGGGCGTGACGCATCGTTGGACGAAGCACCGGTGATTCTGGACGAGTTTGCCAACACCGCGTCGGCCGGTTCCATCATCGCTTTCCACCGCCACAAGGCGGATTTCCAGGCGGGCGATGTGGGTGTTATTTGCTCGTTTGGTGCGGGCTATTCCATCGGCAGCGCGGTGGTGAGAAAGACCTGATCAAGGCTTGGCGTCGCGCCAGACCAAAAAAGGGTTGATGGGCGTGCCACGCCACCACTGCTTTTCGACCCCCAGCTTATAAATGGCGAAGTGCAGATGCGGCGCGTCGGGTGACGCGTTGCCGGAGCTGCCGACATAGCCTATGATCTGGCCTTTGCTGAGTTTGCCACCTTCGGCGATACCGTCGGCATAGCGGTCGAGGTGGGCGTAATAGTAGGCGTAGGCGCTTGAAGGGTCGAACTGGTACAGCGTGATGCCACCGGGTTTGCTCAAAAACAGTTTGGCGATACGGCCGTCTTCGACCGCCAACACCGCAGTGCCGCGCGGCGCCATGATGTCCAGCGCCTCGTGAGGCACCCCACCAGCGCGCTCTTGCGTGTAGTTGTCGTTAAGCTGCACGGCGCTGACGCCGGTCACCGGAATGTCCAAGCCGCGCTCGCGCAGGCGCGCTAGGTCAGCGTCATCCGCCAGCACTGTCTGTGCTACCGGGGTCAAGTCGGTTCTGGAAGCGGTCCTGGAAGCCGACGCGGCAGACGCGTGCGCCACGGATTCAGCGAAACGCAGACCCGCTGTTGGTGGTGGTGTTGGCGTGGTGCCCGCGGGTCGCAACCAGGCCCCGATCACCACACCAGCGGCGATGGCCAGCATTGCGCCACATGCCAGCGACTTAGGCCAGCGGCGTGTATGCCAGTTTTTTTTCACAGCTTGACGTCAACCTTGAACCCTGCCTTGGCCAGTGTGGACAGGCGCTCGGCGTCCCAGTTGGTCATATGGATACAGCCATTGGTTTCAGAGTGGCCCACGTTGGAAGGATTAGGCGTGCCGTGAATGCCCCAGTGCGGTTTGGTCAAACCCATCCAGATACTGCCAACGGGATTGTTGGGGCCCGCCGCGATGTCCACCTTTTCGGCGTTTTTCGGTGCTGACTTGAGTAGCTTGGGGTCGTAGGTGAAGGTT
>JBBQBG010000066.1:0-15980 GCA_038317285.1 Burkholderiales bacterium
TCTACGTTTGCCATCGACGTGTGGCGCTCTTCCCATCGAGAGAGATTTCACACAGTCGGGCGGTAGCGCCGTATATGCCCGAACGGCCATTGCGTGGCAGCGGCGGGCTTGCAGCTAAGATAGCCGCCTCGAAAAGGGGCCGCTGTGGAAAGAGCAGATTTCATTCATTTGGTGCGCTTGAGCGAACACGCCAGCGCCGAGGACAGTGCCGCCTACCGCCGCAGCGTGGCGGGCTTTGCCGCGCTGGGTTATCTGTGGGTGGTGGGCTGCTTTGTGGTGTCCATTGCCATGCTGGTGTAGGTAGTCGGTGCCATGGCGCACGGGCGCATCAAGGGTTTCCATTTTCTACTACTGATCGCCGGCGCTGGCCTACTATGGACCAGTCTGCGAGCCTTGTGGCTGCGATTGGATGTACCCAAGGGTGCGGTGCTGACAGCGGCAGATGCGCCACCGCTGTTTGAGGCATTGGAGCGCATTCGCAAGAAGACCAAAGGCCCGGTCATACACCGGGTCCTTCTGGACAGCAGCTTCAACGCGAGCATCAGCCAGTTGCCGCGTTACGGCCTTTTTGGTGGCGCGACCAATTATCTGACCATTGGCCTGCCACTGCTGCTGGCCATAGACCGCCCGCGCTTCCTGGCAGTGATGGCCCATGAGTACGGCCACTTGCGCGGTGGTCACGGGCAGTTTGCAGCGTGGATTTACCGCACCCGTCTGAGCTGGGCGAAGCTGGAACACGGCATGCGCAATGATGCGGGCATCATGGCCGTGGCGACACAAGCTTTTTTGCGCTGGTACTTTCCGCGCTTTCTGGCCAAAACCTTTGCATTGGCGCGCCAAGACGAGTACGAGGCCGACCGCATCGCCGGCAAGCTCCTCGGACGTGAGGTGGCTGGGGCCGCGTTGACAGAGATCGCCATTAAGGGCGACTGGCTGGGGAGCGCGTTCTGGCCGCTGCATTGGAGCGCTGCCGCCAACAGCCCGCAGCCTGTGGGCCCATTTACCTCCATGCGCACGTTGCTGGCACAACCAGTGGGCGACGACTTCGCCCGTGACGCGTTACGCAAGTCCTTGATACAGCTCAGCGGCGAGGATGACACCCACCCGGTGTTGCGTGACCGCCTTGAAGCTTTGCGGGTGGGCAAACAACTACCCGCATGGTCTACACGCCCCGCCACCGAACTGTTGGGGGCCAGCGCCGGCAAATGGTTGACCCACTTCGACAAGGAATGGTGCCGCGACAACGCCAGCGAATGGAAGCTGCACCACGCCTACCTGCAACGCGTGCAGGTGCGCATCGACACGCTCAAGGCCAGCATCCAACGCAACAGTGCCGATGAAATGGCTCAGCTGGCAGACTTGCAAATGCGCCTGGATGCCCGGGCCAATGTACGCAGCCACTACGAGCGCGCGCTGCAGATCACACCAGGCCACGCGGGTGCGCTACGCGGCATGGTCAACTGCCTGCCCGAAGCCGAATTTGCTGCCCGCATCGATTGCCTTCGCCAATTGTTTGAACGCAGCGCGGCCAATAAATGGTGGGCCTGCCGCACCGCCGTGCGGATGTTGGAGAAGAAGGTGGCGTCCGGCGACCTGGACGACCAGGCGCTCAAGGTCTGGCGCGAACGCCTCAAACAGGCGGACGAGGCCGAACAACGGGCATGGGACGAGATGACGGACACACCGTTTTTTCACTCCATTACGCGGCACGACCTGAACGATTTCGAACAGGGCGAGTTTGAGTCAGGCATAGCCCGCTGCAAGTCTGTCAAACGCGCCTGGCTGGTACGCAAGGCGTTGAAGGAGTTTGCCTACCGGCGCTGCTACATTCTGTTCATCGAGTTGCCCGGCATGGACGACGAAGACCGCTACAACCTGTGCCGCAGCCTGGAGCGCTCGCTGGATCTGCCAGGCCCGGTGTTAGTGCTTTGGGCCGGGTATTCGCCGACGCTGGAAGAGATACAGAAGTACGCGTTCGACGCGGTCTATGTGCGGGCGCTTGGCTGATTCTGGGCCTCAGCTGCATACAACGCTTTTTGCGTTGCCCTGAGCTGCACCAAAGTAAGCCTCTTGCAACGGTACAACAAAGACACACGATAAATCCTTGTTGCCGTTCATCACTGGCACCAGCATCGGCGAGGGGATGACTCAGCAGTCCGCGGGGTACTTCACCAACAAGTCGGCCAATGCCATGGGGCGGTCCAATAGATACCCCTGAATCAAGGTGCAACCGGATTGGCGCAGGATATCCAGTTGGGGTTGGGTCTCCACCCCTTCGGCAATCACTGCTAGCCCCATCTGACTGCCAAGATCCACAATGGTCTTGACGATGGCGCGGTCGTTGCGTTGCTGCGGCAAATCGCGCACAAACGAGCGATCAATCTTCAATGACGAGATGGGCAGGTTCTTGAGCAAGGCCAGCGACGAATGCCCCATACCAAAGTCGTCCAGGCTAATGCCAAAACCCAGCTGACGCAATGCGCGCATGACTGGTATCACCTGGTCCGGCCGCTTCATCAACATGCCCTCCGTCAGCTCCAGAGACAGGCGGTGGGGCTCCAGACCGAACGCGCCCACCAGTGCATGCAACTGTTCTGGCAGGTCCTTGTTGGTGAACTCGGGCGCAGCCATGTTCACATGGACCTTCAATGCGGTGAACCCCGCAGCGTCCAGAATGGAGAGGTCGCGGCATGCCTGGCCCAATACCCACTTGCCAATCTGCACGATCAGATGGCTTTGCTCGGCGATAGGAATGAAGACATCGGGCGGCACCGTGCTGCCGTCGGGCTTGTGCCAACGAATCAGCGCTTCGATGGACGCCAGTCGCTCATTGGCAATATCAAAAATCGGTTGATAGACCAGACGCAGTTCATTGCCATCCAGCGCATGGTGCAGCTCGGTTTCCAGCGCCAGGCGCTGGGCAATGGAAGACTGCTGCGCGGCCAGCGCATGGGTGTTGCTGATAGAAGAAAAGTGGCAGCCATTGCGCCCGTTGTTCTTGATGCGGTACATGGCCGCATCCGCGCTTTGCAGCAACGCGGGGCAGTTGTCGCCGCTCTGCGGAAAAGTGCTGACACCCACGCTGGCTGACACAGTCAATTCGATACCCTCGTACACAAATGGGGCGCGTGCCGCCTGCAAGATATTCTCCACCAATTGGGCCGCATCAGGCATTGCATGCGAGGGGATCAGCAACGCAAACTCGTCTCCGCCCAGGCGACCTACCTTGGCGTCGTCAGGTGCCAACGCGCGCAGGCGTTGGGAAAATTCCCGCAGCACCTGGTTGCCGGCCTCATGGCCAAACGCGTCATTGATGGGTTTGAAACGATCCAGGTCAATGAAGGCCAAGCCGAACGCAGTATGGTCCTGGGACGCATCGGCACAGGCCTGGCTTACTAGTTCATGGAAGTGGTTGCGATTCACAAGCCCAGTCAACGCGTCAACCTGTGCAAGATACAGGATGGTGGCCTGGTGTTCAATGCGCTGTGCCATCTGCGCGATGAAGGCGCCAATACTGGCCGAGACCTTCGGCAGTTGCGCCTCGGGCTGGCGCGACAGGCAGCTATAAAACTCCAGCACGCCGGGGCTATGGGTGTGGCCATCGGCCGACGCATAGGTCACGGGAAAAACATAGCCCGACCAAAGCTTGCATTCACGGTCATTGGTGCGCTGGGAAAAGCGCAGATCGTTGACCATGTCCTCGACCCAATCGGGCTGGCCGTTTTGCCACACGGTACCAACCAGTCCTTCGCCCGGCGCAAGCGACAGGCGGGCACTCTCCGCACCAAACGAGGACAAATCCAACTCGGGCTGGTGCCAAAAATATTTACAGGTCAGATGTGGCGGCACACCTGGTACAGATGGCCCAGCCGCCCAATAAGCACCCCAATCCCAGCCCAGGTTTTTGCAGATCAACTGAATGACATTGGTGATGGCATCGCCCAGAGGGTGGGTGCCCACGAGAAACTCGGTCAACTCAAAGCCCAGGCGCTCGCGCATGGCGCCGTGTTTGAGCGGTGTCACATCGGCGATGATGCCGCTGACCAAACCGGGGTTAACAACGTCCTGGGGTAGATGCGTCATGCGCAGCCAGCGCATACCGTCAATCGCACTGATGACGCGGAAGTCACTTTTGGTCGCACGAAGAGAGCCTCGAGACAACTGCTCAATCAGGCCCAGCATGTCATCGGACACTACGTGGACAAAACAGCTATCCAGGCCGCTGTGGTGTAGCGAGTCAACGTTGAGATACCGTGCGGACAGCGCTGACAAGACAATCTGCGACGATGAAGGATCAAACCACCAGCGACCAAAACCGGCCGCCTCTTCCAAGGCGCTAGGTGAAGCACTTTGCGTCAGCGCCTGCGACAGATACTGAGAGAACCCCTCCAACCCGCTAGGTGGCTTGAGCATGGGGCCAATGCCGAGAGTCTTGTGCATGGGGTCTGACAAAGTGGCTATGCCAGGATTGCCTGCACGTTTCATGCCACGCTTGGTCAAGCGTTTCGGCAATCCCTATCGGTATTCACCCTTTGTAAGCGAAATCTTCCCGGTTTTGGTGCGGTGCAGGCGTTTGTGGTGCCAACCCATGGGCGCAGCCCTCTGTACGCGGGCCGTACATGCAGTCTCTTTCAGGACAGCCAGCGCGCGTTTTGAATCACTTCAGAGAAAAAGGCGCGCAATGTGGTGGCACTCATCTTGTAGGGGTCAAACTCTGCGGAACTGGAGTACTTGAGGAAAAGTTGACGGTTCTCCTGTGTCGCAGCAATGAGGCCCATCGACCAGCTTCCAAATTGCCTGAGTGCAATATCCGACAGATCCAGTACCGCCGGATCTTTGTGGCGTGGGTCCTTCAATATGCGGTGGTAGAGAATGTTGACGGCTTGGCGATCACCCTCAAGCTGTTGCAGAAAAATGCCATTGGCCAAACATAGCGCTCCGGTCACACCTGCGCTTTGGTTGTTGCGGGCGGAGCTTTGCAATATGTCTTTGACATCTCCAGGGCCCAAGATGGTTGCCGTTCTACTGGCATAAGTAAGTTGTACAAGCATGAATAGATAGTTCCTGTGAGGCGTGGCAACTGCCAACGCGTGTTTAGGCGGTTTGCCTGTGGACCATACCAAAAATGAGGGCATGTGCACAGACTAGTGTTATTCGTTCGGCAATACCCGACCCGCGTGCCGCGTCTTGCTAAAAAAGCCAAAATCCGGCATGCAACCAAACTGCCACGTAGACAACACCAACCAAACCATGGTTTTGCCACCGCACACCGAGGCCGATATCTCGCGCATCATTGAAATGGCCTGGGAGGACCGCACCGCTTTTGAGGCGATTGAGGCGCAGTTCGGATTGAATGAATCTGCTGTTGTAGTTCTCATGCGCAGGCAAATGAAGCCGTCTTCCTTTCGGATGTGGCGCAAGCGCATGGCAGGCCGCACCACCAAACATGCTTCGCTGCGTGGCGCCAAGTTTTTGCGCCATCGCGCGACCCATACCCGGCAGTAGTGGGCGTAGTGCACACGCTGAGGCAACGTGCTCTGGTCTGGTTCAAGCGAGACCTGCGCATCCACGACCATGCTGCGCTCTGTGAAGCGCAATCCCATGCCGATGCGCTGGCCCTGTTTGTCATCGAACCCGAGTGGCTGCAAAGCCCCGAGTGCGATCCCAGCCATGTGGACTTTGCGCTAGGCTGCCTGAGCGAGCTGCGCATAGCACTTGCGCAGCGGGGAATGCCACTCTTGGTGCGGGTAGGCAATTGCATACAGGTGCTGTCGCAGATACATGCCGAGGTGGGCTTTAGCCTCCTTCTCAGCCACGAAGAAACTGGCCCTGGATGGTCCTACTCCCGCGATCTGAAAGTGGCCGCCTGGTGCCAATCGCAACAGGTGCTGTGGCAAGAATTTAGCCAGACGGGCGTGGTGCGGCGTCTGCGCAGCCGCTCGGGCTGGGCGCTGCGCTGGCAAACGCGCATGGACGCGCCGCTTTGCTTGCTCGAAGGCGGATTCACCGCAGCAGTAACGCTAGACCAACCCGATCTCCCCGCACTGGCCAGCCTCGGCCTGCTGCCGCATGGAAAAAGTTTGCAAGCAGCGGGCGAAAAAGCAGCGCGCCACACGCTCAAAAGCTTCCTGCAAGTGCGGGCCTATGACTACCGCAAGGCGCTCTCCAGCCCGTTGACCGCCGAAGACGGCTGCAGTCGCCTGAGCCCTCACCTGGCGTTTGGCACACTATCCCTGCGCACGGTGCACCAGGCCACCGAGGTGGCGATTGGCAACACCCCTGACCGTTCCATGGCGTACGCGCTGCGCGGCTTTGCAGGGCGTTTGCGCTGGCACTGCCATTTCATGCAAAAACTGGAAGACGAGCCGGGCATTGAATTCCACAACTTTGCCCGGGTGTGTGATGGCCTGCGCGAGAACGACTTCAACGAAGCGTACTTTGGCGCCTGGTGCGCTGGCCGCACCGGTTACCCCATGGTGGACGCCTGCATGCGCTCGCTGGTTGCCACCGGCTGGCTCAACTTTCGCATGCGGGCCATGCTGGTGAGCTTTGCCAGCTACCACCTTTGGTTGCACTGGCGGCAAACGGGGCTATTTTTAGCACGCCAATTTTTGGACTGCGAGCCCGGCATTCACTGGAGCCAGATGCAAATGCAAAGCGGCACGACTGGCATTAACACATTGCGCATCTATTCCCCAACCAAACAGGCGCAGGACCAGGACCCCCAGGGCGTTTTCATCCGCCGCTGGGTGCCCGAACTGGCCCGCGTGCCGCTACCGTACCTGGCCGAGCCCTGGAAGATGGACGTCAGCGTGCAGCGCATGGCGGGTTGTGTGATCGGGGTGGACTATCCAGCTCCCGTCGTAGAGGACAAGGCGGCAGTGAAGGCTGCCAAAGACCGGATGTATGGTTTACGCAAGTCAGCAGAAGCGCGCGAAGAAGCTGGTGCAGTCCAAGCCCGCCACGGTTCACGCAAGAGCGGCTTGCCGCCTTCGGGACAACGGCGTGGTTCTCAGACCGAGCGGACGATGAAAGAACCTGTGGAACCCTCCGCGCAGGGCGATTTGTTCGCGTAGAAAACTCCCCTCCCCAACTTTTTTAACGCCACCCTGATTTTCCAAACCATGAAGAATGACTTCAAAGGCAACAAACAGTCCCTTCCTAGCAAGTTGTGTGCAGTGTGCGGCCGCACCATGACTTGGCGCAAAGCCTGGGCCAAAAACTGGGACTCAGTGTTGTACTGCTCCGATGCCTGCCGCGCCAAGAAGGCAGATAAGAAAGCTCCATGAACCACGCCAAACAAAACCCTACTGCAGTACCCGCCACAATTAGAAACTTGGTCATTGTGTTGGGCGACCAGCTCGACGCCCAATCCTCAGCGCTACGAGACTTCGACCCCCTTCAAGACGTGGTGTGGATGGCCGAGGTGGCAGAGGAATCAACCCACGTGTGGTCCGCCAAGCAGCGCATTGCCGTGTTTTTGAGTGCCATGCGCCACTTTGCGCAGGACCTGCGCGAGCGGTCCTTTCCACTGGTCTACACCCAACTGGACGATGCCGACAACCAGGGCACGTTGGCATTGCAACTGAGCGAAGCCATCAGCCAGCTACAGCCTTCGGGTCTGGTGATGACCGCGCCCGGCGACTGGCGGGTGCTGCAAAGCCTGCGTGCGGTTGCGTCTCAAAATAACTTGCCGTTAGACCTGCGCGACGACACCCACTTCTTCAGCACCGTGCGCGAATTTGCGGCGCATGCCAAGGGCCGCAAACAACTCCGCCTGGAATATTGGTACCGTGAGTTGCGGCACAAGCATGGCATCCTCATGGAAGGCAAAGACCCGATAGGCGGGCAATGGAACTTTGACGCGGACAACCGCGAATCCTTTGGCAAGGCTGGGCCGCAAAATGTTCCGCCACCCACACGCTTTATGCCGGACAGCATCACCCAAGACGTCATCGCGCTGGTGAACACGCAATTCGCCAGCCACCCTGGCACGTTGCATAGTTTTGGCTGGCCGGTCACGCGCGCGCAAGCGTTGCTGGCTTTGCAAGCGTTCATAGAGCAACGCCTGCCGCTGTTCGGCATGTATGAAGACGCCATGTGGTCGGGCGAGCCGTGGCTTTACCACTCTCACCTGAGCAGCGCACTCAACCTCAAACTATTGAACCCGCGCGAAGTCGTACAAGCCGCAGAAGATGCCCACCGCACAGACCTTTCTCCGCTGGCCGCAGTGGAAGGATTCATACGCCAGATAATGGGTTGGCGCGAATTTGTGCGAGGCATCTATTGGACGCAAATGCCTGATTATCTGGAACGCAATGCACTGCATGCGCAAGCTGAACTGCCCGCCTGGTACTGGACCGGCAACACCACTATGGCCTGCCTGAAAGATGCGATTGGCCAAACCTTGGACCATGGCTATGCCCACCACATTCAGCGCCTGATGGTGACGGGTCTGTACGCCCTGCTGCTGGGTGTGAGGCCGCAGGCCGTGCACGCTTGGTACCTTAGCGTCTACGTGGATGCAGTGGAGTGGGTGGAGCTGCCCAACACGCTGGGCATGGGCCAGTTTGGCGACGGCGGGCTGATGGCCAGCAAACCCTATGTGGCCAGCGGCAAATACATTCAGCGCATGAGCAACCATTGCAAGGGCTGCCAATACGACCCTGCCCTATCCACTGGCGCGACAGCATGCCCGTACACCACGCTGTATTGGGACTTTTTGATGCGCCACGAGGCACTGCTGAAGAAAAATCCACGCATGGGAATGCAACTTAAGAATTTGGCGCGGTTGGACGATGCAGCGCGCGACGCCATCCGTGTACAAGCCGCAGCACACCGGCTTGTGCAGTCGCCAGCGCAAGCACCAGGCGACTCGACATGACGTCTTTTGAGCCTACTCTGGAGGCCGCCCACGCGCGCTTGACTGCCGTCAACCCCGATGTCTATGCCCGCACGCGCAATGCACTGGACGGTGCAGTCACCCGGCTTTCGCCTTACATAACCCATGGCTTTCTAAGCCTGCGTGCGGTGTATGAAGCAGTGCACGCACGCTACCCCGTGGACGCCAAGCATAAGTTTGTTTTCGAGCTGGGCTGGCGCGCCTATTGGCACCATGTATGGGCCCATTTGGGTGATGGCATTCACCAATCCATCCATACTGGGCTGATGCCAGACGAATCGTATCAACCCGACATGCCCGCAGACGTTTTGGAGGCCCGCACCGGTATTCCGGCTATCGACCTCGCCGTGCGCGAACTGTACGAAACGGGCTACTTGCACAACCACGCCCGTATGTGGCTGGCCAGCTACCTGGTGCACCTGCGCAAGGTGCATTGGCACGCCGGTGCGCAGTGGATGCTGGGCCACCTGCTCGATGGCGATGTGGCCAGCAACCACCTGAGCTGGCAGTGGGTGGCAGGCACCGGCAGTAGCAAGCCCTATCTCTTCAACGCCGAGAATGTGGCCAAGTACGCTCCCGCACCTTGGCACAGCCCTGGTACAGCGATTGATAGCAGCTACGAGGCGCTGGACCTGATAGCCCGCAAAGCGGGCCCCATGCACGATCGAAGCGGTCTCCATCGCACGGATGCTGGCGTGCAACAGCCCGATCTGCGCACGAGACCCCCAGGCGCATCCTGGATTGCTCCAGACGCTGCACCCGCGGTCGGCCGCAACGTATTACTCGTACATCCATGGACATTGGGTGTAGTGCCGCTAGCGCAATCTGCTGATGTTGTTGCAATTGGCGTGGGCTTTGCCGAGTCGCATATCAACACACCATGGAGCGAGAGGCGCTGGCGTTTTGTAGAAGAGGGTTTGCTCGCCCAGACAACGCAACTCTGGTGGGGAAATGCGTCACAAGTCGCACATGCGCTGCGGGATGCGAGCTCTGTTAGCTGGCAGCCTGACTCGCACGCCAATGAAGCGTTGGACAGGATGCAAGCGCTACCGCACAAGTGGCGTGGGCAACCTCAGGCGGTGCAGCCACCTCAAGCTCCCCTATTTGAAACGGTCGAAACGTACTGCCCCAGCTTTTCCCAGTGGTGGCGACAAACCCGAATCGCAGTGTGATCGTCATCTACCAGGGGATTTCTTCTCCTAAGTAGTCCACAAAATGCGCGCCCTGGCGGGCCTGCAGTCCCCGCAACGTAGCCAACATACCGGCGACCGATTCAGCCGGCTCCAGCAGCTTGGCAACCCCAGCAGAAAACGGTTTCGACAAATTTGAACGGACTGTTCCAGGCTGCAGCGCAACCACCCGCAACGCGGGTTGCTTGCGCTGCAACTCTATAGCCGCAGTCTGCAGATACATGTTGAGCGCAGCCTTGGATGCACGGTAGCCATACCAACCGCCCTTGCGGTTGTCGGCAATGCTACCCACGCGCGCTGAAAGTTTGGCGTAGATACTCGGCCCCGGCGCCAGCAGTGGCGCAAAGTGGCGCAACACCATAAGCGGGCCAATCGCATTGAGTTGAAAAGATTTGGCAAGCATATCGGGCTGCACTGCACCCAACGACTTCTCCGGACCTGTGCCATCTATAGTCAAAGCTCCAGTCGCATCCACGATCAGATGGTAGGGGCCAGCAACAGCGCTAACGTTAGCCTGCGCAGCCAGGCTGCCAGCGTCAAGAAGATCAAACCCATTGCCGGTTGCGCGGGACACGGTCCCGACATACACACAACGCACGTCATCCTGCAACGCTCGAACGAAGCCTTGCCCAATAGCCCCGCTTGCGCCAATTACAAGCGCCCGGTAATCGTCGTCAAAGAGCGGTGTCATCGGTCAAACGGCATAACCCGGCTTTGCATCAATTTAACCCTTCTTGGCCCACGCACTGCACCAGCCCTTGCCTGACACCTGCTTGCCAGCAAACAACGGGCAACCACCCGCTACTGCTGTAGCGGCACCTTGGAACAGCGCGCAATTGGAGCAAACCTGACCCGGTGCGTATTTGGGTTGCTTGGCCTTGTCCACCTTGGTGGCGTCGGCCTTGTAGCCCAGTGCGGTGGGCTGGGCATCGGTCTCTACCACCAGCGCCTGCGCACGGGCTTGCAGCGCGCTGCCCGCGGCTGCGCACCCTACAAGTGATTGCAGCATGAACACGCGACGGTTGTTGGTCGGTGCATGGATTTGGTTTTGGGTTTTCATGGTTCGCTCCTGGGTTATGCCGACAGCTGTCGGCGTTTTAGCTGGTCAGACCGGCTCGGCGTGTCGGTTAAAAATTCGATGCGGTTGTATGCCCCCATCAAAAATGATCGGGCCCTTGTAATCAAACGCTACTTCCTCAGTAGCGACAGCGTCGAGCGTGTGCCGTTCAAACCGCAAATTGGCAAGCGCCAAGCGGTTGTCCCGAATCTCCCGTTTGAGGTGGTTGAGCACTTGTGTCAACTGCGACGCGTCTTCGACGTGCACGGTCCACTGCCATGCTTGGCCAGGAGGTATCTTCCTGGCTTTACCTGTTCTATTGAGTAGCATGTAACTCACTTTCATGCGTCAAATTTACCACTGCTATCACCAAAAGCTACTCATACAGACAAATATGTAGATTAAACTATTCAATACCTACTCAAAACCCACCCTATGCCAAAGCACACGCCGACCCCACACAACCCAACGGCGGGGCATCGCATCGGAGCGGTATCGGCTTTGAGCGGAGTGCCCGTTCCGACCTTGCGCGGTTGGGAAATTCGCTACGCCACGTTCAGTCCGCGCATGAGCAGTGGTAACCAAAGGCTTTACAGCGATGAAGATGTGCTTCGCGCCACCATGCTCAAACGCCTCACCGAGCAGGGACATTCCATCAGCAGCATTGCCAATCACGATGTAGCGAGACTGAATGCCTTGATGCAACATCAAGACGCATCCCAAAGGCGCGATACGGCAAAAAATGCAGAGCTTCTGACCGTCAGCGCTGCAGTGGTCGGGCTTACGCTGGCGGCCCGACTGGCTTCAGACAAGTTCAAACAGATATTCGCCTCCAACGTCATTGCAGTTACGAACATTTTTCCTGACCTGGATGCCGCGCTCGCTGGGGAATTGGCGGTGCAACCACAGTTCCTGCTAGTGGAAGTCAATTCTTTGCATGCACTGGTGCAGACAGATCTGCACCGCTTGATTGACAGAGGCGACATCAACCAAATCATCGTTCTCTACCGCTTCGGCCAGGAGCAAGTGGTTGAATCGTTAAAGCGTGCGGGCATGGTGGTCCGTCGCGCGCCCGTGTCTGACTATGAACTCGCCGAATTGATACGCTCATCCCTTTTAGTAGACGCGCCCCGGGCTATGGGGCAGACCGGGCTTGGTGCCACCATTCCGGCACGCAAGTACAACGATGCCACCCTGGCGCGCATGGCGGGCATTTCAACCAATATGCTGTGCGAATGCCCCCGGCATGTGGCGGAAATCATTGCGCAACTGGTCAGCTTTGAGCAGTACAGCCAGGATTGCTTGAACAAAAGCTCGGAAGACGCGCGTTTGCACGCCTATTTGCATTCGGTCTCCGGCTCTGCCCGCGCTTTGTTTGAGCATGCCTTGGAAATGGTGGCGCAGCACGAGGGGTTGAACCTGTTGCAGGCTGACTAGCATTCACATTTGCTATTAAATATATAGCGTAGTAGATATATTTTGCGAGGGCTAGGAGCATGAATCGCTTAACCCTACCCCTCAAACTGCGGATGCAACTGGCGTATACGCGTCATCGCCATGCCGGCCGCGGCAGTGCGCGTCTCGACCCCCATCTTCACGAAGATGCGCTCCAGGTGCTTTTTCACCGTCATGGGGCTGCTACCCAAAATGTCGCCAATGTCCTTATTGGTCTTGCCCTTGACCACCCAGTACAGCACCTCCGCCTCTTTGGCTGTGAGCTTGAAGCACAGGCTCATGGCTTCGATGACGGCGGTGTCGGACACCTCACGCATCACGATCAGCCAGTCGCCACCGTCCTCCGCGCTGCCATCGCCGTCGCCGATCTGCTGGTGCAGCCTGAAAGTCAGGCGGCTGGCGCCTTGCTCGATGGCGAGGCGCGGCGGCTCGGCGCCCGGGTGGGGTTGCTGCGCCAGGAATGCCAGGCTGCTGCGCAACCAGGCCAGCACGGGTTTGGGCGTGTGCGGGGCCTGGGTGCCGCAATAGCGCTCCAGCAGTTCGCGGGCCAGCGGGGTCTGCCACATCAGTGCGCCGTCGCGGGCGCGCACGGTGATGGTGGCGTAGCCAAAGGCGTCCAGCGCGTTGCGGGTCTGGCGCCGCTCGCGCGCGCCCTTAAGGTGCACTTGCATGCGGGCCAGCACTTCTTTCGGCTTGATGGGCTTGGTGACGTAGTCCACACCGCCGGATTCGAGCGCGGCCACCAGGTATTCGGTCTCGGTCAAACCGGTCATGAAGACGATGGGGATATGGGCCGTGGCCGCCAATGCTTTCAGGCGACGGGCCACTTCAAAGCCGTCCATGCCAGGCATCATGGCGTCCAGCAAAATGATGTCGGGCACGGCTTGCGTAGCGCGCTGCAACGCAGCCTCGCCCGAGGTGGCGACCAGCACGGTGTAGCCGGATTCGTCCAACGCGTCGTGCAACACCGACAGGTTGTCCGGCACGTCGTCCACGATCAGCACCACGTCGCTGTTGGTGCGGTCCAGCGTGCGGTGCAGGGCCGGGTCCACCACCGGTCGGTCAGTCAGGGATTCAATGGGCATGGTCTTGTGCGTCCAGGTCTTTTTGCAAGTGGGCCAGCATGGCTTCAAACTGGAATTGTCTGGCCATGGCACCCATGGCATTCGCAAAGCCGGCACACGCAGGATGCTCGGCCACGATAGCGGTGAGCTTGTTCGTGATGCCGCGATAGAAGCCCAGGCCCACCAGCTCATGCAGGGCCAGCAGGTCAGCGCGGGGCGGGGGCACGACGGAGACGTCCGTCGTCGCTGCTGTGGGCGGTGCCGCTGGCGCGTCCGCTGTCGCCACCCAGTCAAGCGCCAGTTTGCGCTCCAGCCAGTCCAGCAATTCGGAGTGGCGAACTGGCTTGACGATGAAGTCGTCCGGCTCTATGCCCAGCACATTGTCGACACCCCGATCGAACGCATTGGCCGACACGATGGCCACGTGCGGCTGCGGATCGCCCAGGGCCCGTACGCGACGCAGCGTCTCCCAGCCGTCGATGCCGGGCATGGCCAGATCCATCAGCACCACATCGGGGCCGAAGCCCGCCGCCATCAGGTCCAAGCCATCGTGCCCGCTGGCGGCCACGCGCAGCACAAAGCCCAGCGGCTCCAGCAAGCTGACCAGCAAATCGCGGTCGGCCTCTTCGTTGTCCACCACCAGTATCTTGCGACGCACACCGGTATAGCCTTTACGCGGCTGGCGCTGGGCTTGCACCAAACGCTCCAAACCATGGCCAGCCTGCAGGTTGAGTTGGGGCAAGAACAGCCGCACCTTGAAGACCGAGCCCTGGCCCAAGGTGCTGCTGGCCGTCAGCTCGCCGCCCATCAGGTCAGTCAGCATTTTGGCAATGGTCAGGCCCAAGCCAGAGCCCGTGGCGCCCACTGCCACGCTGCTTGCGCGGGCAAACGGGTCGAAGATGTGCTCCAGCTCTTGCGCGTGCATGCCGGGGCCGGTGTCGTGGATCTCCACCTGCGCCATCTCACGCGCATAACGCACACTGAAGCGCACGCTGCCCTGCTGCGTGAACTTGATGGCGTTGCCCAGCAGGTTGATGAAAATCTGGCGCACCCGTTTTTCATCGGCCTTGACCCACTCGGGCATGCTGCCCTGCACTTCGAAGCGAAACGCCAGGCCCTTGGCTGCAGCCTGCAGTTCAAAGAGGCTGGCGATCTCGTGCATGCCATTGGCGAATTGCATGGGTTTGGCGCTCAAGGTCAACTTGCCAGCCTCGATCTGCGCCATGTCCAGCGTGCCTTCGATCAGTGACAGTAAATGCTCGCCACCGCGCTTGATTACGCTGACCGCCTGCATGCGGTGCGGCGGGATGGAAGTGTCTTCGCCCATCAGCTGCGCATAGCCCAGGATGCTGTTCAGCGGTGTGCGCAACTCGTGGCTGATAGCGCTGATGTAGCGGCTCTTGGCCTGGTTGGCCTGCTCGGCCTGGCGCTTGGCGCGCTCGGCCACGGCGGTGGCCTCTTGCAAGGCTTCGTCGGTCTGGCGGTGGGACTCGATCTCTTGCACCAGCAAGTGGGTCTGGCGGTTGGATTCTTCCTGCGCCACCTGGCGGCTCTTGTGCGCCAGCACCAACCACCAGGCCACGATGCCGCCCAATAAGAGCAGCGCCATATAGGCCTTGAAGAAGCCCGAGCGCAGCGCATCTTGCAAGCCGACATTGCCTCCCGTTGCCTCACTCAGGGCTGCCAACTCCTGGCGGTAAAACATGCCAAACACTGTGGCCAGCAGCGGCACGATGACCAGCATCAACAGCAGGAAATGCCCTACCCCGGTATCCAGAAACGGCCAGGCGCGCTTGGGCAGCAACCAGCGCAAAGCGGCCGACCACTGCGCCGAAAGGCTGGCGTGCGGCTTGCACAGGTCGCCACAACGGGCATCCAGTGTGCAGCACAGGGAGCAGATGGCGCCGCGGTAGGCCGGGCAGTGGGCCATGTCGGGGGCTTCGTATTCTCTTTCGCAGATTACGCATTGCTGGATGTGTAACAACCCGTCAGGCGCTGGAGCCTGGGCAGCACAGCGTTTTGCTCCGTGTCCTCCGACCGCTGCGCGGTCTCCTCCTTTACCTGCGCAAAACGCTGTGCCGCCCAGGCTCCCGAGGCTTTCTCTGGCGATGTAATAGCGGCCCTTGGTTGCCCATGCCAGAGCTGGCGCGGCGATGAATGCCGTAACCAATGCCACCACGGCCGAGAACGCCTTGGCGTCCGGGCCGAACACACCCAGATACGCCAGCACCGACAAGGCCGAGGCCAGCGCCATGGACCCAACCCCCACCGGATTGATGTCGTACAAATGCGCGCGCTTGAATTCAATACCC
>JBBQBG010000067.1:0-15809 GCA_038317285.1 Burkholderiales bacterium
ACGCGCTCGATGGCTACGTAGCCCGCCGAGCCCTTAACGTCTGTCATCGCGGCCAGCATTTCGCCCAGACTGTGGGCACTCAAATCCCCGTGGAATGTCTTGTCCAGCTGCTGACGCCCCAGCTTGGCGGCTTCAATGGCGGGGGCGGCTGGCTGGGGTGTGAGCTTGACGTCGAAATTTCCAGTGACGTATTGTTGCTGTTGTTTTTGCATGGATGGCTCTTTCAATGTAATGGGCGGGTTGTTGGAGGGTGCAGGTTGAGTCTGGGCCTGAGCCAGAAAGCTGGTAGCCGCACTGTACAGGCCCAGCAGCGCGCAGAGGGCGGCGCCAACCGAGCGCGGGCCAAGTGATTTCATCGGTATCCTCCGTAACTGGTCAGGTGTATTGCCAACAAGGTGTGAATTACACAAGGCAGCGCGCCGGACATATAGGAAAAACGCGACACCACGCCAGTCAATCGCGCAAACATGCAACCCAAAAATTCGGACCGCCCCGGCACAACACTTACGCAACCGCTGTCGCCGACGCTGAGCGATTGGGTAGAACACTATTGGCATCAAGTTCAAACCCGGGGGCTTCTACCCCTTCTACCGCCAGCCCTAGGTCACACCTTAGCCGCTGTCACCCAGGTGTCATGCATAGCATGGGCCTTGGTAATTACCCTGTGACTGCTCTGCGGTGGCGCCCCTAGCATCAGCGACTCGCACACCCGCGATCGCATTTCAACAACCAGCATCAAGGAGATTCAGCATGAGATCTATTGGATTCAAACGGCATCAGTTGACAGCAGTGGCCGCAGTCAGTCTGTTGGTTGCCTGCGGTGGCGGTGGGAGCGACCCGACGCCGTTGCCACCGGCTCGTGGAAGCTTGGTGGAAACGCCAACGGTCGTGGCGACTCTGACGGCGGCACAAATTAACACCACGAGCGCTACCATCGGATTACAGGGCTTGTCGGGCGTAGCCAAGTGCGATGTCAAGGTTGTTGCATTGAACTACAACACCATCGGGGTGGCCGGTGAGGCGACCAATTCTTCGGGTGTCATGTTGGTGCCAGCCGGCACGTGCACGGGATCCTCTGCACTGGTTGCCTACGCCAAGGGCACTGACGTGCAGAAGCCCCGCACCTTGGCCAACCCGGCCGACTCCGAGACCTTCTTGCTCGCCGCCATGTATGCCGCGCAAGGGTATACCGTGGTTGCGACCGACTACCTTGGTTTTGCCAAATCGGCGTATTCATTCCACCCCTATTTGCATGCAGATTCAGAAGCCAGCTCGGTGATCGATTCGATTCGCGCAGCCCGCAATGCGGCCAGCGCGGTGGGCGCAAGCCTGTCTGGCAAGGTCATGCTTACCGGCTATTCGCAAGGTGGTCATTCGTCCATGGCAGCGCACCGGGCCATCGAGCGCGACAACGCCTCTGAGATCAATGTCGTGGCGGGTGCGCACTTGGCAGGCCCGTACAACTTGTCAGGCTCTACCAAGCTCACCAATGCCATTGCCGGCGTGCAGTTCTTCGTGCCGTATCTGGTCACTGCCTACCAGAAGATCTACAAGAATATTTACAGCAGCCCATCGGTCGCATTCAAGGCGCCGTACGACAGCTATATCGAAAGCCTGCTGCCCAGCCCGACCTTGACCTACACCACCCTGATTACAACCGGCAAGCTGCCGGGGGCCAACGGTGAAACGCCCAACCAGGCCCGCGACGCTGTGTTCCAGACCGCATTCACCACTGACGTGCAGACCAACAACAACAGCCCGTTCTACCTGGCAGCCAAGAAGAATGACCTGCTGAGCTGGAACCCCAAGTCCAAACTGATGCTGTGCGGTGGCGTTGGCGACCCTACCGTGCCACCGGCTGTGCACCAAGCCGTCATGAAAGCAGACTTTGACTCCCGGGGTCTGAGCAACGTGAGTTCAGTGGACGTGGACGCCGCCGTGCAGGCAACGTTTGGTATCGCTGGCAAGGCACCAACCGACCCAACGTCGGCAGCCTTTGCCACTTACTATGGCAACTACCACGGATCCTACGAGCCACCGTTCTGCCACCTCCAGGCCAAGGTGCTTTTCGATACTGTGAAGTAGTCTTATAGAACTGAACGACGGCAGACTGGGGCTCACGGGCGGGGCAATGCAAATGCCCTGTCCGTGGCGTCAATCAGACCGTCGGTTGACGCAGCCGACGCTAGGCTGCGCCGGTACCAGACGAGGCCACCTTGTCTTGGGTTTGGGTGTCAAAGTCGCTGGCTTCGTGGCGCTCATGCAATTGACTGGAAGGCTCACCCCAAGCTCGATTGACCTTGCGCCCCCGCTTCACGGCGGGACGCAGCGCTATCTCGTCGGTCCAGCGCAGTACATGCTTGTACTCCTGCACACTGAGGAAGTCACCGGCTTCGTATAGCTGGCCTTTGACCAGCGTGCCGTACCAGGGCCACACGGCCATGTCGGCGATGGTGTAATCGTCGCCCGCCAGGAAACGGTGCTCTGCAAGCTGGCGGTCCAACACATCCAGCTGGCGTTTGACTTCCATCGCGTAGCGGTTGATCGGGTATTCGAACTTGGCGGGTGCGTAAGCATAGAAATGGCCAAAACCCCCACCCAGAAAAGGCGCACTGCCCATCTGCCAGAACAGCCAGGACAGGCATTCGGCACGCGCTGCTCCACTGGTGGGTAGAAAGGCGCCAAACTTCTCAGCCAGGTATTGCAGAATGGCCCCGGACTCAAATACGCGCACCGGCTTTTCGCCGCTGTGGTCCATGAGGGCCGGGATCTTTGAGTTGGGGTTGGCAGCCACAAACCCACTGCCAAACTGGTCACCGTCATTGATGCGGATCAGCCAGGCGTCGTACTCAGCACCACTGTGGCCCAGCGCCAGCAACTCTTCCAGCATCACTGTCACTTTGACGCCATTCGGTGTGGCTAGCGAATAAAGCTGTAGCGGGTGACGCCCCACCGGCAACGCCTTGTTGTGCGTGGCGCCCGCAATGGGTCGGTTGATGCTGGCAAACTTGCCGCCGCTTTCCTGGTCCCAAACCCAGACCTTGGGTGGGGTGTACTCGATAGTGTTGCTCATGGGGTTGGTCTCGTTGGTGTAGCACTGTTATGGGCGGACGTTGGACCGCACTTAGGCTGCCAGGCGTGCGTTTTGTGGGAACATTGCCTTGCGGGACTCTTCGTCCATCTCGGCCTTGAATGCATGTTTGCCTTTGAGGGCTTCGGCCCGTTGGGCTGCCGGGCGGGCGTTGATTTCGTCCAGCAGCCGTTTCACGTTCGGCAGATTTTCCCACGCTTCAGCCCCCAGAATGAACGGCACCGCGCGTGCCCAACCCCACACGGCCATGTCGACGATGGTGTAGGTGTCGCCCAGCATGTAGCGGTGATTTGCCAGTTGCGCGTCTATCAGCGCCCAGTGGCGTTGCGCCTCGAAATCGTAACGGTTCACTGCGTAGACCTTGGGTTCGGGGGCGAAGTGTTTGAAGTGCACGGCCTGGCCAGAATAGGGCCCAATGCCGGTGGCGACAAACATCAGCCACGACAGCATTTGCGCGCGCTGTGCTGGCGTGTTCTCAGGCAGAAACGTGCCAGTCTTCTCGGCAAGGTACAGCAGGATGGCATTGCTGTCGAATACGACTGCATCCCCGTCGACCAGCGCAGGCGTCTTGGCGTTTGGATTGATGGCCGTGAACGCCGGCGCGTGTTGCTCGCCCTTGCGGGTGTCGACTGGCACGAGTTCGTAGGGCAGCCCGGCCTCCTCAAGGAACAGCGCGACCTTGGCGGGATTGGGAGACGGATGGTAGTAAAACTTGAGCATGGGCTTCTTAGTCGGGGTTGCAAAGTCGCAAACTATGGCAGCTTTCACGAGACCTTGCTGGAGGGACGCGATTGCGCGCAGCTCCACCGACAAGCCATCGGGCGGAGTCGCTGATGGGATGCAAGTACACACAATTAACCCGGCGAAACATGCGTCACCAAGGGCCATCATTGGGCGACTTTGAGGCGGCTGTCGCGCCTCAGGGGTATATTGCTCCCCATGCACACCAACCGACCCCACCAACGCAGCGACCTTGTTCGCATTGCCATCCACGCCATGTCCGAACGCGGCTTGCAGCCCGAGTTCTCGGACCGTGTGGAGCGCCAGCTCACCACCATCACCGGCCCTGCAGCCGACAACGACCCCGCCATCCACGACCTCACCCATTTGTTGTGGTGCTCCATCGACAACGACGATTCGATGGACCTGGACCAGCTCACCGTGTCCGAGGCATTACCTGGTGGTGCCGTCCGCTTGTGGGTGGCGATTGCCGATGTGGATGCACTGGTGGCGCGCGACACCCCGATCGATGAACACGCCAGCACCAACACCACGTCCGTCTACACCTCGGCCCGCATTTTTCCCATGTTGCCCGAGCGGTTGTCTACCGACTTGACTTCTCTCAATGCCCACCAGGACCGCCTGGCCATGGTGACCGAGATGGTGTTCAACGCAGATGCTTCACTGGCCGGCTCCACGGTGTACCGCGCCAAGGTGCGCAACCAGGCCAAGCTGGCCTACGAAGCCGTCAGTGCCTGGATCGCTGGCACGGCTCCATTGCCCGCCGCCGCTGCGGCCGCGCCTGGCATGGACCTGCAGTTGCGCACACAAGATGCGCTGGCGCAACAGCTGCGCACGCGCCGCCACACCGAGGGTTCTTTGGAATTTGAAAGCTTTCAGCCGCGGGTCACCTTTGACGGCGAGCGTGTGGCCGACATCCATCTGCAGGTGCACAACCGCGCCCGACAGTTGATCGAAGAAGTCATGATCGCTACCAACACCTGCACCGCGCGTTATCTGGCTTCGCGCGGCGGTGCCTCGCTGCGCCGCGTGGTGCGTTCGCCCGAGCGCTGGTTGCGTATTGTGGGTGTGGCCAAAGAGTATGGCGAGACCCTGCCGGCAGAACCCAGTTCCAAAGCCCTGGAGGATTTTCTGGCCAAGCGCCGCCGGGCTGACCCGCTGCGCTTTCCTGACCTGTCGTTAGTCATCGTCAAACTCATGGGGCGCGGCGAATATGTGTTGGAGGTGCCCGGTGCCGAGCCTATCGGGCACTTTGGTCTGGCGGTTACCGACTACACCCACTCCACTGCCCCCAATCGGCGCTTTCCCGATCTCATCACCGCGCGGCTGCTGAAGGCAAGCCTGGCCGACAAGCCCGCGCCCTATTCGAACGCCGAGTTGGATGAGCTGGCGGTGCATTGCACCCGCCAGGAGGACGCCGCGCAAAAGGTGGAGCGCCAGATGCGCAAGTCCGAGGCTGCGTTGTTGCTGGAGTCGCGTCTGGGTGAGCGCTTTGACGCCATCGTCACCGGCAACGCGGCCGATGGCGTGTGGGTGCGCTTGTTGAACCCACCTGCCGAGGGCAAAGTTGTGCGTGGTATCAACGCGCTGAAGGTGGGCGACAAGCTGCGCGTCAAGCTGCTGTCGACCGATGTAGAACGCGGATTTATAGATTTTGAGAGCGTTCTGTGAGGCTCATTTGCGGATGCGGTGCCCCGTTTTGAACACCCACCACACGACGGCAAGGCACGCCGCCATGAACCCCAGCGTCATGCCCACGCTCACGCCGATGTGTACATCGGCTTGGCCGTAGAACGCCCAGCGCAGACCGCTGATGAGGTAGACCACGGGGTTAAACAATGACACGCTCTGCCAGAAGGGCGGCAGCATGCTGATGCTGTAAAACGCGCCGCCCAAGAAGGTGAGCGGGGTGACCACCAACAGCGGGATGATCTGCAGCTTTTGAAAGCTGTCGGCCCACAGGCCAATGATGAACCCGAACAGGCAGAACGTGGTGGCGGTCAATATCAGGAAGCCTACCATCCACACCGGGTGCGCGACCTCATAGGGCACAAAGAACCGCGCCGTCAAGAGGATGAGGAGGCCCACCATGAGTGACTTGGTCACCGCGGCTCCCACGTAGCCCAGCAGCACCTCGACCCAGCTGACCGGTGCGCTCAGCAGCTCGTAAATAGTGCCGGACCATTTGGGCATATAGATACCAAACGAAGAGTTGGAAATGCTCTCGGACAACAGCGACAGCATCAGCAGCCCTGGGATGATGTAGGCGCCATAGCTCACGCCACCCATGTCACCCATGCGCGAGCCAATGGCCGAGCCGAAGACGATGAAATACAGCGCCGTGGAGAGTACCGGCGCAATCAGGCTTTGCATCCAGGTGCGAAACGCGCGGTTCATCTCGAAGCGGTAGATGGCGCGCACGCCGTGCAGGTTGAGGCCGTTCATGCTTGCGGTGCTTTCGGTTCGTGGACCAGGCTGACGAAAATATCTTCGAGCGAGCTTTCGCTGGAATGCAGGTCTTTGAAATCAATGCCCTGTTCGCCCAGGGCACGCAGCAGTGCGGCAATGCCGGTGTCTTCTTGCTGCGTGTCAAAGCTGTAGGTCAGTTGCTGGCCATGCTGCGACAGTGCGAGCGGCCAGTGCGCCAGGGCCTCTGGCACGTGGTCCATCGGGCGCTGCAGCGTCAGCGTGAGCTGCTTCTTGCCAAGTTTGCGCATCAGCACTTCCTTGTCTTCCACCACGATCAGCTCGCCGTTGCGGATCACGCCAATGCGGTCGGCCATGTCTTCGGCTTCTTCGATGTAGTGGGTGGTCAGGATGATGGTGGTGCCGGCATCGCGCAGCGCGCGCACCAGGCGCCACATGTCGTGGCGCAACTCAACGTCGACACCCGCACTGGGCTCGTCGAGGAACAAAATCTTGGGCTCATGCGACAGTGCCTTGGCAATCAACACACGCCGTTTCATGCCACCCGAGAGCTGGAGAATTTTGTTGTCCTTCTTGTCCCACAGCGACAGGTCTTTCAGGATCTTCTCGATGATCGCCGGATTCGGTGCCTTGCCAAACAGCCCCCGGCTAAAGCTCACGGTGTTCCAAACCGTTTCAAACGAATCCGTGTGCAGCTCCTGCGGCACCAGGCCAATGATGGCGCGTGCCGCGCGGTAGTCGCGCACCGTGTCGTGGCCGTCGGCCACCACGGTTCCCTCGGTGGCGGTACTCATACCGCAGATCACGCTGATCAGCGTGGTTTTGCCCGCCCCGTTGGGGCCCAAGAGCGCAAAAATTTCACCACGCCGGATGTCCAGGTTGATATTTTTGAGGGCCTGAAATCCGCCGGCATAGGTTTTGCTCAGGCCTTGCACGCGGACGATGGCGTCCGTGGCGGAAACGAAGTTGGGAATAGCGGGCATGCGGTGCGAAGGTTGAAAAAGATGTCGACAACGGGATTGCACATTGTCGCGCTATCCCCATTGCGGCGCTTCGTTGGGGCTTATGCATATCGACTTGCTACTTTTACGGCCCACGTTGCTATGCGACCTGACGTACCGAAGTCTGCAGACCCTTGGCATAACGTAGCAGCGCATCGCCACCATGGTGTTGTCTGGAGACTGACCACGGCGATTGCCGCACAACCCGGGCTGACGATGATGGCCCTCTGTCACCCGGGTGGACGCGCATGCCGGTCGGCGTCGTTTTCATCGTCTTAGGTGCCGTGCCCTTGCTTATTGAATCAAGTAAGGCTTACTGGGGTATGCGTACTGCACCGGCACGCTCCCCATATCAATAAGGATTGGAAACGCATGCAGGTTAATGTCTACAGCACGCGCCTCTACGACCAGCAGGCACTGGAGCATGCACAGGGTTATGGCGCCCACCGTTTTCAATTTTTAGAGGCCCGGCTAGATGCGAGCACCGTGTCCACCGCCGCGGGCGCTGGTGCGGTGTGCGTGTTTGTCAACGACCAGTTGGACCGCTCGGTGCTGAAGGGTCTGAAGGCCCTGGGCGTGCGCTTGGTGGTGCTGCGCTGTGCGGGCTTCAACCAAGTGGACCTGGCGGCCGCGCTAGAGTTGGGCATCGCTGTAGGGCGCGTGCCCGAGTATTCGCCCCATGCGGTTGCCGAGCACACGCTGGCCTTGTTGCTGACGCTGAACCGCAAAATCCACCGCGCTTATGCTCGCGTGCGCGAAGGCAATTTTGCGTTGGATGGCTTGCTGGGCTTTGACGTGCATGGCCGCACGATTGGCGTCGTTGGCACCGGCCGCATTGGCGAAACCTTTTGCAGGTTGATGACCGGCTTTGGCTGCATGCTGCTGGCTGCAGACCCCATGCCCAACCCGTCTTGCCTGGCCATGGGCGTGCAGTATGTGCCGCTACCCGAGCTGCTGGCGCGCAGCGATGTCGTCAGCCTGCACTGCCCGTTGACGCCCCATACCCACCACCTGATCAACGCTGCAGCCTTTGCAGGTATGAAGCGCGGCGCCATGCTGCTCAACACCAGCCGCGGGGCGGTGATTGACACCCAGGCCGCCATTGCGGCGCTCAAGTCCGGGGCACTGGGCAGCCTGGGGATGGACGTCTACGAGGAGGAAGGTGGTCTGTTCTTCCGCGATCTCTCGGGCGCTGGCATACAAGACGATGTATTTGCCCGCTTGCTGACCTTTCCCAACGTGGTGGTTACAGGGCACCAGGGCTTCTTCACCGAAGAGGCTCTGGCAGCCATAGCCAGCACCACGCTGGGCAATTTGGATGCCTTTGTCGCGACCGGTAAGCCGCTGCACCCGGTTCCGAATTAGCGGTTGCCCTAGGCGCCAGCATTCATTCCTACATCGCCCGAATGCACTACTTGCAGTCTACCCGTTCCACCTGGGTTGAGCCCATTACCGTTACGCCTTTGCTTTCACTATTGCCCAACACGGTAGCTCCGTCCGAAGAAGAGGCCAAGTGCGCTCCACAGTGTGCGCGGATCTTCAAGCCACCCATGACATTTACCGTATTTCGCAGGCAATACCAGCCATTGGGGTTCAGCAATTCGATGGTCGATCCACCCATCACATTGACACCCGGGTTGACCAGCACCAGGGCTGGCGAGCGTGTGATCTCGCTATCGCCGGCGGTCTTGCCAATTCCAAACACCTTGACTGATGTCTGCATGGTTTTGTGTGGGGTATTTTTGCCGAAAGGGTGCTTGCCCCACGCTTGCAGGCAGGCGGCGATCGAGATGTCAGCGTCGTCGGCCACGGCGTGCGTGGGTGAAATGAGCGCCAACAATAAGACAAAAAGATAAGTGATGACGGGTTGTGTTTTTTGTGATGTAGTCATTAGAAGTCCTCCTATTCAAATGGGCCAGCATACTCGCAAGCTGTGGAGCGAACAGCGACCCGAGATATACATCCCCGGTGAAGCGTCTTGAGGGAATAGATTAGCGTCATGTTTGCGCAGCCTTCCAGGCTTCGAAACCACCCCTCAGTGGATAGGTATTGCGGTACCCCATCTTCTGCAAACTTTGCGCCGCCTGCACGGCGCCCGCGTCTTGCGGACAGGCGCAGATGGTCACGATGGGGTAGTCTTTTGCCACACCCGCCAAAGAGAGCGCCAGGGCCTCGTATTCGGTCAGATGGGCGTTGGGGATATGGCCTGTCTCGGTGGCCAGGCTGTGGCTGCGCAGATCGATCAGATGGGGCGGGCGCGTGCCAGCCAGGGCTTGCTGTAGCTCGTCCATACCCATGTGTGGCATGGTGGCAAGCCGTTCGAATCGCAGCTTTTGCCAGAATTTCCAGCCGATCACAGCGGCAACGGTCGCAGCGGCGAGCAGCGCCAAATGGATGCCATGCGCCTTGGCCCAAGCCAGCGCACCGTCAATCTGCATCTGGAACGCATAGCCCGCAAGCAAGGCCAAACCGGCCCACAAACCGGCCCCCACCGCTGACGCCATGAAGAACGCTGACGGCGCCATGCCCAAGGCACCAGCAACCGGTGGCGCTACCGTGGAAAACCCGGGAATGAATTTGCCAAACACCAGCGACCAGACGCCCCATTTGGTAAACCGCGCCTCAGTCTGGTTGACGCACGAGCTGGGGTTGATCGACATCTTGCACAGCAAGGACAGCACCCTGTAGCCAAACCTGCGGCCCAACTGGTACCAGATCCAGTCTGCCAACAGAGAGGCCAGCACGGCCGCCAACAGCATGGCTGCCAACGCCATGAGACCGGTAGATTGGCTGCCCGCCAACACCATGGTCGGTACCGATGGAATGGGCAAGCCAAGTTGCTGCAGCAATACGTTGACGAAGACCAGCAGGTTGCTGTTATGTTGCGAGAATTGGGTTATCCAGGTGCTGTCCATGCCTGGTGTTGTACACCATTGGCATAGGGTGTGTTTATTCTGGGCTATCCAGCGTAATCTGCTTGTTTTCCACGTATTCCTTGTATTCGGTCAGCGGGATGGCCGTCACACCGGCGGCGCCGTTTTCTTCGGTCCAGCTGAGGGTGGCGCTGTCGGGTGCCAGCTCGACCTCTGCAGGACCTTGGGGGATCTCGATGGGTGCGCCGTCACCGGGGCGGTAAGTTACGTTGTCATGGATGGTGGCTTGTTGGGTCATGGTGGGCTCCTGAAGTTGGTTTAGGGCTAAGGGGCGCACTGCGGCGCGACACAACTGCATTAAAGGTAGGCTGCGTGCCGCAGTCTGTGGGTTAGCGCACAACGAACGGGAGTAGACTGGCAAATATGTCGCCCAGCACACCCGCGACACAGGAATGCAGCAATGACCCACCCGCGCCATGAGGGCACATTAAAGAAGTGGAACGCGGAGCGCGGCTTTGGCTTCATCGTCGCAAGTGACGATGGCAAAGACATCTTCGTCCACACCACTGCTTTCCCCGACGACGGCTACCTGCCCACAGTTGGCGAGGTGCTGACGTATGAGGTTGAGCCCGACCGCAGTGGCAAGCGTAGCGCCGTGCGCGTGCAGCGCTTCATCGACCCCGCGCCCGTTGGGGCTCAAGCGGCCGGCAGGTTCAAAAAAATACGTCTGATCAAGTCATCATCGTCTTCGTCGGGCCATTCCGCATCCAGCCGGGGCCAGAAGCTGATCGTACTCATGCTACTGGCAGCCCTGGCCGTATTCGCCTACAGCCGCTATGCGAAGCGGGTGGGGCAGATAGAGGCTACGTCGCACCAGGTGATGTAGGTCAATTCGGCCGCTAGCCCTCGTGTAATAAAGGTAAGTAGCTACCAAAAGAATAGCAGCAAGGTGCAAGCTAGGGGCAGCCTGCTAAGCCTGCCACACCGCAAACCCCGCAGAGCGCAGGTCGATGCCGATTTCGATCTCTTTGTCCACCGCGTCTTTGTACGCCATGGGGTTGAAGGCCTCGTACAGATCGGGCAGCAGGCGCAGGCCATATTGCTGTGCAAAGCGGTTGGACTGGATGCCGGCCTTGTGCTTGTCAAAGCGCACGTCGGGGTCCAGGCCCGTCATGCCTACATACACGCAGGGCTTGCCTTCGATATAGCCGGGGTTGTTCTTGCGAAAGCGTGGCTCCAGCAGCACATCTTTGGAGAGTTCGACCACGTAGACGTGGTGGTGCTTGCGGCGGGGCATGGCGAGAGTTCCGCAGGCTACTGGCCCGCGGAGCCCGTGAGCGCCCGCAACGTGAGCTGGCGTACCAGAGCGTCGGTGTCAGGCACCGCAAAGGGCAGTTTGTCGAAGGCGCCGTCGATCAGCAGATGGCCCAGCCCATGTGACAGGCTCCAACCGCACAACGCAAGCGCAGGCCCGTTGGCGGGGTCATGCGCGCAGGAGGCTGCCAGCAGCAGGGCAAAGCTGCGCTCTGAAGCGGCTTTCATCGACGGGTAGGGCTCGCCCTGCGTGAGCATGGGCGAGAACATCAAGCGAAACTGCGCGGGGCGCTGGCGTGCGCAGTTGACGTAGGCCAGGGCGATTTGTACCAGGCGCTCGCGCGAGTCCTCCACCTCGGTTGCGACAGCCATCGCGTCGCCCAGCGCCACAAATCCGCGCTCCGCCACGGCGCCCAGCAATTCGTTCAGGCTGGCAAAGTGGTGATAGGGCGCCGCATGCGATACACCCGCCTTTTTGGCGACGTCGCGCAGGCCAATGCCCTGCACACCGCGCTCGGCGAGCACCGCCTCTGCCGCCAACAACAGGGTCTCGCGCAAGTTGCCGTGGTGGTAGGTGTTGGGTTTGTCCAGGGCTTTGGCCTTGCTTGTCGTTTGTGCCTTGGCGCTCTTGCGTGCCACTGGCCTGTCTGCCGGAGTTTTGACGGATTTGGGTGTTTGCATGGTTGCATCTTGACACGAGAAAGATAAGCGTGCAACAATGCGCCTAATCTTGACGGTGTAAAGATTTGTTTTTTTTCACAGTACCCACACCGTCCCAGCCAAGGAATATCGCCATGCCAATCGCCCCATTACTCATCGCCGTCAGTGCCACCATCGCCGGCTTGCTGGGCTGCGCGCACCTGCTCTACACCTTTACAAGCAACAAATTTGACCCGCGCGATGCGGTACTGACCGAGGCTTTGAAACACGTCTCGCCCGTCATCTCAAAAGAGACCACCATGGCGCGCGCTGCCAAAGGCTTTCATGCCAGCCATAGCTTTGGCGTGATGCTGTTTGGGCTGGTCTATGGCTACCTGTCGCTGTGGCACTTTGACTTCTTGCGGCAGTCGCCGTTTCTGTTGGGGCTGGGCATGGCGGTGTTGACCGGGTACTTGGCGTTGGCCAAGCGCTATTGGTTCAGCATTCCGCTGCGTGGCATTGGCCTGGGCTGGGCCTTGTACGGCGCCGGTCTGCTGGCCGTGTTGGGTTCGGTTTGACGGGCGCGTTCACCTCAACTTTTTTTAACACGCACTGAAAGGATTCCGCATGTACCACGCCATCATTCGCGGCAAACTGCGCGGCATTTTTGCCCGCCTCAACGTCCAAGACTACCGAACCGTGTTGGAGGGCTTTGCACCGGACTTTGAACATGCCTTTTACGGCGCCCATGCCCTGGGTGGCGTGCGGCACAGCTTGGCCGCAACCCAGCTTTGGTACGCGCGGCTACCCCGCGTATTGCCGGACTTGCACTTCACGGTCAAACACATCGTGGTGAGCGGCTGGCCCTGGCACACCCAGGCCGTTGTGGAATGGCAAGACACCGGCGTGTGCCTCGACGGCCACCGGTTCAACAACCAGGGCATTCACTGCATCACGATCCGCTGGGGCAAGGTCAGCGCCGTGCGGATCTACTGCGACACGCAGGTGCTGGCCGATTGCCTTACGCGCAACGCCGCACAGGGCCTGGGCGAAGCCGCACTCCCGCCCATCCTCGACTGATCGCACAACATGCCACCGTACCAACAACTTTGGACCACCGACCTGGCTCCTGGCCTGGGAGCGCGCTTCGACGAACTTGCCCGTGGCGATTCGGTGCCGTTCTTCCAAACCGTCCCCGGCTGCATCGCTGCCGTATTTGCGCGCACCGCTAACAAAGGTTATGTGCTGACGCAGTGGACTGACCTGGCCAGCGCATTGTTCAGTCGGGTGTGATGGTCGGGGCGCAGTCGATGGAAGCCCTCACCCTGTCGGCAAGTTTCAAGGCATGGTGCATCGGTTGGGTAAGACCGGCGCTGAGGTTTGCTCGAACCTTCCAACGCGCAGTGGCAGTTGCGCCAGTATTTCTAATCGGCAGGGGCGCTATGCGCGGTCTAAATCGCGCACCAGGCTCACCACCTTGGTCGTAATGATGTCGACCGCAGGCCCGTTGGCACCGTGCGGCAAGATCACATCGGCGTGGCGTTTGGTGGGCTCTATGAATTGCTTGTGCATGGGCCGCACCGTTTCCAGGTATTGGTTGACCACGCTGTCGGTGCTGCGCCCGCGCTCTGCGATGTCGCGCTGCAAGCGGCGGATGAAGCGCACGTCGGCTGCCGTATCGACAAAAATCTTGAGCGACATCATCTTGCGCAAGTCGGCATCAAACAGCGCAAACAAGCCTTCGATCACGATCACCGGCGCGGGTTTGACGGTGATGGTTTTGCTGGATCGGTTGTCTGCCGCAAAGTCGTACGCTGGCATCTCGATCGACTCGCCCCGGCACAGCGCCTGCACGTGCTGCACCATCAACGGCCAATCAAATGCGTGTGGATGGTCGTAGTTGGTTTTGCGTCGATCTTCGGGCGACAGGTGCGTCTGGTCGAGGTAGTAATCGTCTTGCATCACGACCGCAACCATCTCGGGCCCGATGGACGCCAGCACCTCGCGCGTGACGGTCGATTTGCCGCTGCCACTGCCTCCGGCTACGCCTATGACGAATGGTTTGTTGTTGGTGGAGCGGCTCATGCCCCATTTTAAAGCGTGGGGTAGTCGGTATAGCCCTTGGCGCCTGGCGTGTAAAACGTGCTGGCGTCGGGTGCGTTCAGTGCTGCACCGGCCTTGATGCGGGCGGGCAGGTCGGGGTTGGCCAAGAAGCTGGTGCCAAAGGCGACGGCGTCCAGCTTGCCGTCGGCAATGGCTTGCTCGGCCTCGGCGGGTGTGTAGCCCATGTTACCCACCAGCACGCCCTTGTATTTGTCGCGGGCTACCGCCAACACATCTCCCTTTTGCACGCCAAAGAAGTCGGCGCGCATCACATGCAGATACGCCAGTTTGAAGGCGTTGAGCTTGTCGGCCAAGAAGCCGATTAACGCGATCGGGTCGCTGTCGACCATGCTGTTGTAGCTGTTCAGCGGCGACAGGCGCAGGCCCACACGGTCCGCGCCAATGGTGGCGGTCACGGCGGTCAGCACTTCAAACAAGAAGCGTGCGCGCTTTTCCAACGTGCCGCCATAGCCGTCGGTGCGCTGGTTCGCGCCATCGCGCAGGAACTGGTCGATCAGGTAGCCATTGGCACCGTGTACTTCGACGCCGTCGAAACCGGCTTCGATTGCGTTCTTGGCGCCTTGGGCATACGCGGCCACGATGGCGGGAATCTCGGCTTCGGTCAGCGCATGGGCTGGGGCATTGGGCACCTTGCCGTTGGCAGTGTTGACGTCGCCATCGATGGCAACTGCGGTAGATGACACGCTGGCCTGGCCGCCATTCATCTCGGGGTGCGCAGCGCGCCCGCCGTGCCAGATCTGCAGGTAGATGCGCCCGCCCTTGGCGTGCACGGCAGCGGTGGTCTTCTTCCAGCCTTCAATCTGCTCAGGTGAGTAGATGCCAGGCTCGGCCACAAAGGCCGACGTGTTGGGCATCACCATGGTGCATTCGGTGATCAGAAGGCCGCCGGTAGCGCGCTGGCTGTAGTACTCGGCCATCAGGTCGTTGGGCAGGTGTTCTGAGCCAGCGCGTGTGCGCGTGAGCGGTGCGAGCAGGATGCGGTTGGGGATGGTGAGTGCGCCGACTTGCAGGGGATTGAATAGCATCGCTAGGTGTCCGGTAAATAAGAAAGGGGAGAACCATAGCACCGATGCCAATTCACTGGGCTGGGCGGACAAATGCAATTTGCGCTATTTTCTGACCGACTATTTCGTGTTGGTCAACTTCGCCTTTGCGATCTGGGCCATGCGAACAAATTGCGAGCATTGCTCCACCCAATGCAGTCGTTGCGCATGGCTCAATTGAGCGAATGCACGTAGGCGTTCGTCGCTCACAAAATATGTGCGGCTGTCGCGCAGAGCTTTGGCGGATGGGTTGTCTGCAGTGTTTTTCATGGAGATTGAAGGCGTTTGAGGTGCTCGATGTCCGCCAAGTCTATGGGTCTGGCCACACTTTGCTTGAGGGCGATCAAGTCGTCAATGGTAGCCAAGCTGACACGCACTCCGGCCACATCCAGCTGCAGGGCGCGCTGGCACATCGCCGCTGGATCGACTGGTGGGAAGAGCAGTACATCCAATGTCACGCCAGCCATGCCTTCGCTGCGCAGTGAGAAAGCTTGCAGGTTGCGATGGGTGTGCCATTGCTTCAGGGTTTCACAATCGCTCAGGGCTTCGATCGGTA
>JBBQBG010000068.1:0-15786 GCA_038317285.1 Burkholderiales bacterium
CTACCAAAGTCTCATCATTCCCATATTGGTGAAAGTCATAACCGGTCATCTGGATGAGTTTTTGCAGTTCACCCGCACAGTTTTGCAACGCGGCTAAGCCTGCAGCTTGCCACCTGCCCCTCTGCGCCGCAGTGGCACCCAACTTGCTCGACTCCTCCACCAAACCCTACCAACGGAAGCTTAAAAAATGTCCTCCCTCAACTCCATCGGCGGCACCACCCCGGCCCTGTCCAAAATCCACATGATTGGTGGTGAAAAAGGCGGCGTTGGGAAGTCCATGGTGTCTCGCTTGCTGGCACAGTATTACATCGACAAAGACATTCCCTTTGTCGGCTTTGATACCGACCGTTCACACGGCGCGTTGCTGCGTTTTTACAGCGATTACGCATCCCCGGTGTTGATTGACCGATTTGAAGCGCTGGACCATATCGTGGAAGCTGCGGTGGAGCTGCCCGGTGTGCGGGTCCTGGTGGACCTGGCCGCGCAGACGCATGAGCCGCTGGTGCGCTGGATAGACGATTCGGGCGTGCTGAACATGGCCGACGACACCGGCTTTACCTTGCACTACTGGCACGTCATGGACTCAGGACGGGACTCGGTGGATTTGTTGACCCGCCTGTTGGATCGCTATGGCAAGCAACTGAACTATGTTCTGGTCTTGAACCAATTACGCGGCGATGACTTTGGTCAACTGGAGCGATCCGGTCAATTGGAACGTGCGTTAAGCCTTGGCGCAAAAGTCATATCCGTCAAGCATTTGAACGACGCCGTCGTGCAGAAGATTGACGCGAACAATAGCAGTTTCTGGGCTGCCAAGACCGATACCTCGGGGGGCGACGCCAGCTTGCGCCTGATGGAACGCCAGCGCCTCTCCATGTGGCTGCAAGACGCCTATGGGGAATTGTCCAAGGCCGAAGCCTAAGCAGCCACCATACGAACAGGGCCGCCGTCTGTAGAAAGCGCCTGCTGCGTGCGCTGAGGCTGCACAGTGCCCAATGCAGCGTCAACGATCGCCGTCGCCTGCAACACCGGCGCGTGCGATTGCACATTGCCGAACATGGTCGCAAAGGCCACATCGGCTGCATCGCGCCCGGTACCAAATCGCACCAATCCCATGGGAATGGCAGTACCAGAGGGGTCAAACACGTACCAGCGGTCGCCCACAAAAGCTTCTACATAGGCGTGGAAATCGGGTGGTCCCAAGATGGGGTCGGCGCCATAGTCGGTTCCGGTCGTAAAGCGGGCCGGTATGTTCAGGGCACGGCATAGCGCAACCATCAAATGGGCAAAGTCTCGACAGATACCGACTTGGCCAATGACGGTGTCGATGGCGGATGTGCTGCCGGTCGAGCTGTTCGATGTGAACGCGACATGGTTTTGGACCCAGTCCCGTATGGCCATTACCCGGCTGTAGCCCTGGGGCAAGTGGCCAAAGTTATTACTCGCCAATTTAAGCAGGCGGTCAGACTGGCAATATCGGCTAGGGTAGATGTAGCCCATCACGTCCTGCGGCAGGGCTTGCATAGTCACTTCGGCAATCTGGCTAGGGTCGGCAACGTGGTGCGTCACATCTATCGTGGCCGAGTACTTCACATTGAGTTCGCCCTGCTGAGCGTGCAAACGCATGTAGCGGTTGCCGCTAAAGGCATCAGTGTGGATCTGTGACTGCACGGGTTGGCTCAGCCACAAATTTTCAAAACTTACTTTCTGATGGGCCGTTTGCGCTGCGTGGAAGTTGAAAACAAAGTCTGCGCCTTGGGCGTCAATCTGATAATTGAGTGCGAGCTGGAGTTCGATTCTGATCATGGCGAGTATTGTGTGGCTTGCACCCCGCGGCGTCTGTGGTCTTGCGCACAGACTTTTTAGCATATGCTGTACACAATGCCAATATTATTCAAGGACGTCCTCACATGAACGCAATCAAACTCGTAGCGATCCTTCTCATAGTAGGTGGTGCATTGGGCCTGGCCTACGGTGGCTTCAGCTATACCAAGGACACCAGCCGCGCCGATATTGGCCCGTTGCATCTACAAGTCACTGAACGGCAGCAGGTCAATATTCCCCTGTGGGTCGGTATTGCAGCGATTGTGGGTGGGATTGCACTCCTGGTGACTGCGCGCAAGCCATAAACCAGCGGCCAAACCGCGCCTGCTGCACGTCTTGTGCACGCAACATCTGCTCCCGACAGAAAAATAGCCCTAGAAAGAGCCTAAACGGTTTACGGCATACTTCGGGACAGTGAGCCACCTATCTGAATCCCCTGCCCCGGTTGCCGCTGCACCAGAGCAACTTCCATTCGCATCGGGCCTACCCCACGCGCCACGCGACGCGACAGTCGGGCACTTTGACGAGTTGCGTCAACGGGTGTCCAACGGCGGAAATGCCAACTTACATCCCAACGAAAATGCTACTGATTCAATAGCTGAAGAAGCATGTATCACGGGGGCTTGGCGCCAGTTCTTCCAGATTACCGAATCCGACGGCCTGGGAGATATGGGTCTGCGATCCGAAAATCTGGCACGCCAGATCCGCGACAACGGGGTCACCTACAACGTCTATGCCGATGCCGAAGGCCCGCAACGCCCCTGGTCGGTGGGCCTGTTCCCCCTCATCATCCCTGCGCCTCAGTGGGACCACATCGCTGCCGGCATCGCCCAGCGCATGCGCCTTTTAGACCAGGTGATGGCCGATGTCTACGGCCCGCAAGATCTGCTGGCCAAGGGCCTGATTCCACCTGCCCTGGTGCAGGGCCACCCCGGCTATCTGCGTGCCATGCATGGCGTGCGGCCCGTGGGTGGCTCGCACCTGCACATTGCAGCATTTGACCTGGCGCGTGGGCCCGACGGCAATTGGTGGATAGTGTCGCAACGCACGCAGGCCCCTTCTGGCTTGGGGTATTTGCTGGAGAACAGGCTGGCCGTGTCGCGCCTGTTCCCGCAGGCATTCGAGAGCCTGAAGGTACAACGGTTGGCGGGAACCTACCGCGCGCTCATTGAGAGCATGAAGGCCATGAGCCCGGCGGGCCAAGACGCGCATATCGCGTTGTTGACCCCCGGCCCCTACAACGAAACCTATTTCGAACACGCTTATTTGGCACGTTACCTCGGCCTCACGCTGGTAGAGGGCAATGACCTGATCGTGCGCGATCAGCACCTATTCCTCAAAACCCTCCGCGGCTTGGTGCCGGTGCACGGTTTACTCAAGCGGCTGGACGACCAGTTCATGGACCCACTGGAATTGCGCTCCGACTCCACGCTGGGCGTGCCCGGTCTGTTGCAAGTGATACGGGCCGGCAATGTACTGGTGGCCAATGCGCCGGGTTCCGCCTTTTTGGAATCGCCCGCGTTGCTGGGCTTTATGCCGGCGTTGTCCAAGCATTTGCTGGGTGAAGAGTTGTTGTTACCGGCACTACCCACCTGGTGGTGCGGCGAGCGCTCGGCCATGGAAGCGGTGCTGCCGCGCCTGCAAAGTTGCGCGATCAAACCCACCTACCCGGGCTCTGCGGTGCACGGCAATTTCGACGCGGTGCTGGGCCACAAGCTGTCGGAGCGCGAGCTGGCCGAGTGGGCGGGGCGCATCGCACTGCATGCTGATGACCACACCGTGCAAGACTACATGCCCCTGTCCCAAATGCCGACCTGGCAACGCGACGATACGGGGCACGGTGTCGTACCTCGGTCGGTCATGCTAAGGGTATTTGCGCTGTCGCAAGGCCCGCAGTCTTGGGCCGTGTTACCCGGTGGCTTGGCCCGCGTGGCTGGCGGCGCCAGCGTAGACGTGGCGTCCATGCAGCACGGTGGCAGCAGTGCCGACGTCTGGGCCATCACGCAAGGTGCGGTCGACAAAACGACGTTGCTGCAACCTGCACTGACACCGACCACGCTGGCGCTGCGCAAACGCCAGGTCACCAGCCGCGCCGCCGAGAATTTATTCTGGCTGGGGCGCTATACCGAGCGTGCCGAAAATTCTGTGCGCCTGGCACGCCTGACACTCGAAAGCCTGGCCGGTGAAGACCAGTCGTCGCCCACGCTGCTCAACTGGCTGGGCCAAATGGCGCAGAACAACAACCTCGTGCTGGCCGGCGTGCCCGCGCCGTCACCCGCACCCCAGGCACGCCGTGTGTTCGAGCGCTCGCTAATTGCCAGCCTGGGCAGCAGCGTGCGGGCCACCAGCGTGGGCTACAACCTGCGCGCCGTGCGCCTGGCAGGCGCGGCCGTGCGCGAGCGCTTATCGCAAGAGCATTGGAGCCTGATGCAGCGCACCGAAGACGCTTTCTTCCAAAGCTGCGCGCACACACCTATGGGCGCAGACTACTCGGCCTTGCATGCGCTGACCGCGCTCAAACGATCCAGCGATCACCTGGCCGCCATCACGGGCCTGCAAACCGACCGCATGACCCGCGACGACGGCTGGCGCCTGCTGAGCATTGGCCGCCATGTGGAGCGCCTGGGCTTTTTGTCCAACGCCTTGCGTATGGGCTTTGACACCCAATCCGTCCACCAGGACGGCGGCTTTGAGGCCATGGTGGCGCTGTTCGACAGCACCATCACCTTCCACGGTCAATACCAGCAAAGCCATGCAATTGCAGCCTTGGTGGAATTGCTGGTACTGGACCGCGACAACCCCCGTGCGCTGGCCTGGGTGGCACACACGCTGCGCGGGCGCTTAGCCAAACTGGCCGGCAGCGCCCCAGACCAGTTGGGCCTGCTGTCGCACAGCGTGCCAGACCCCAACCTGTGGGCGCTCGAATCACTGTGTGACGCCGGCGCAGATGCCGAATACGCCGCGCTGACCGATCTGCTGCAAGGCTGCCATGAAGCCGCCTACCAGGTATCCGAAGAAATCGGTGCAACTTACTTTACCCATTCGGGCGAAGATGGACAAAGCCTGGGCGTCTAAAGGCGTTCTGCTATGCAACTGCACATCACCCACGAGACCTGCTACGACTATGCTCCCGCGGTCGACATCGCCCAGCACATGGCCTACCTGCGGCCGCGCAACACGGCTAGCCAACGCCTGTTGAGCCATAGTTTGAACGTCCTACCCGAACCCAGCGAACAGACGGCCATGCTGGATGTTTATGGAAACACCCGGTCGTTTTTTTCTTTGCAAGCAGCGCACACCCAGTTGCAGGTGATTGCCCGTAGCGTGGTCGCCACGCAGGTTCCGCAGGTGTGGGAAAGCACCATCCACTGGGAACAGGTGCGTGAGCGTTTCCGCTACAGCGCAAAAACCCCGTTCGACGCCGCTGCGGAATTTGTGTTTGCGTCGCCGTATGTACCGCGCCATACCGAATTTGCCGCCTATGCCAGACCCAGCTTTGCCGGCCACGAAAGCTTGCTACTCGCCGCCCGGGACCTGATGCAACGGATTTACCACGATTTCACCTATGAAAGCCAAAGCACCGAGATCAACACGCCGGCGCTCGAAGCATTGGCCCAACGCAAAGGTGTGTGCCAAGATTTTGCCCACATCATGATCGCCTGCCTGCGGGCGTATGGGCTGCCCGCGCGCTATGTCAGTGGTTACCTGCTGACCCAGCCTGCGCCCGGACAGCCGCGATTGGTGGGCAGCGATGCTTCGCACGCCTGGGCGTCGGTCTACCTGCCAGATGGGGCGGACGCCTTGGGTGGCCGCTGGTGCGACTTCGACCCCACCAACAACCGCGAAGGCTGGGGCAGTCCGGGCGAAGACTATGTCACCCTAGCGCTGGGACGCGACTTCGCTGACGTATCGCCGCTGCGGGGCGTCATCCACGGCGGAGCCCACCACACGCTCAACGTGGCCGTTACCGTGGAACCGATCGACGCAGGCGAATGGCCAGACCAAAACCAGCGCCAAGGTCAGGGACAGAATCAGTCACAATCGCAGTCTCAGACCTTGTAAGAACTGCGGACTGCTATTATTTATATAGCTGCTTACGCATATTCCACGAGGGCTAACCGCATTTTTTCCATAAGCTTTTTCGCCAAAGGGCCACTATGAACGTATACGACACACTCACCAGTTTAGGCATCAGCCTACCGCCGGTCTCCATTCCTGCAGCCGCGTATGTGCCCTTCATGCAGACCGGCAACCTGGTCTTTTTGAGCGGCCACATTGCGAAGAAAGACGGCAAGCCCTGGGTCGGCCAACTGGGCAAAAACATGGCGACCGAAGAAGGCAAGGCCGCCGCCCGCGCCATTGCCATCGACCTGATGGGCACTCTGCACGCCGCCGTGGGCGACCTGAACCGCATCACGCGCATCGTCAAGCTGATGTCTCTGGTCAACTCCACTGGCGACTTTACCGAGCAGCACCTGGTCACCAACGGTGCCAGCGAACTGTTTGGACAGGTTTTTGGCGACAAGGGCGCGCATGCCCGCAGCGCCTTTGGCGTGGCGCAGATCCCCATGGGTGCCTGTGTAGAAATCGAACTGATCGCCGAATTGGCCTGACCTCGGTGCTGGCCGGCGCACTTAAAGCGACGGTCGGCAGCCCAGGGCCGCCGCACGGTCTTTTCTTTCTGCTGTTGAAACTGGCACACTGCAACCATGCGTGTGAATTGTCTGGCTCTGCTGCTCTATGCGCTGGCGCTGGTGTTCGCATTACCGTCTGGCGCCGCGCCACCGCCGTCGCCCCTTCTGCCGCCAACCCCGGCACTGTCCCAAACTGACTTCCCCCGGTTCGAATTGGACCAGGATGGCCCTGGCCGCCTGGAACTTGGCGCGCGCATGGGTGTTCTGGTCGACAGCAGCCGTGCGCTGACCCTGGAACAGGCGCGCAGTCAAGCCGGCACTTGGCAAGCGATTACACGCCAGTCCCCAAACTTCGGTTTCACGCAGGATCACTATTGGTTCCGCTTCCAGTTGCACAACCGCAGCCCGCGCGTGCTGCCCCGTTTTATTGAGTTGCCCATTCCCTTTCTGGACGATGTGCGGCTGTACCACTTTGTCGGCAATACCCTGACCACCCAGTACAGCCTGGGCGACGAACAGCCCTTTGCACAGCGCGCCGTGCGCCATCGCAACTTCATCATGCCGGTGCAGTTGGCCCCGGGCGACAACGCGTTTTACCTGAGACTGGCCTCCACCGGGACGATTGAGGCGCCGCTGCGGATCTGGGACCCGGTCCAGTTCCACGCCGCCAGCAATGACGAAAACCTGGCGCAAGGTGCGGTCATCGGCATTCTGCTGATCATGGTGGTCTACAACCTTTTTGTGTGGGTGTCCACGCGTGATATCAATTACCTGTTCTACATCTGCTTTGTCGCCAGCTACCTGATGTTCCATATGACGCTGACCGGCTATACCTTTGCCTATCTGTGGCCCAACGCCGTGCGCTGGAACAGTTTTGCCATCTCCACGTTCGCCGCCAGTTCCGCCGTATTTACCTGTCTGTTTACCGACAGCTTTCTGAAACTACGCAGCTTTTCGCGCCCGGCCTTTTATACCGTGCGCGTGATGGCGATTTTGAGTCTCGCACTGTTTGCATCGACCTTTGTGCTGCCCTATGCCTGGACCATACGGATTGCCGCCGCCATCACGCTGCCGATCACCATGACCGCACTATTTTTGGGCTATTGGCGCTGGTGGCGAGGCGCCCATTTCGCACGCTTCTATTGCCTCGCATGGACCGCAATCCTGGTCGGTATCGCCGTACTCAACGCCAGCAAGTTTGGCTGGGTTCCGATCAATGTCTGGACCGAAAACGCCTCGCAAATTGGTATTGTCATGCTGGTGATTTTGCTGTCGTTGACTTTGGCTGACCGCATCAACAACGACCGAACGCTGCGCCTGAACGCCCAGGCCGTGGCGCTGCGCCATGCGCGCCAGGCCCGCGCCAGCCAGGCTGCACTGATAGAGGCCAAAGAGGAAGCAAACCAAGCGCTGGAGCAAAGGGTGCTGTCACGCACCAATGACCTGAATTCAGCCATGGAGCAGCTCAGGCTGGCCAACGAACGTCTGCAACTGCTGTCTACCACCGACAGTCTGACCCAGATCGGCAACCGTGCATTCTTTGACGCAGCGGCGCTGACCGAGCTGCGCAGAGCGGAGCGCCAGCGCACGGCGATCAGCATCATTCTGCTGGATATCGATCACTTCAAGCGAATCAACGACACCTTTGGCCACCCAGCAGGCGATGCCTGTCTGCGCGCCCTGGCCGACATGCTGCGCCCGCGCATCGACCGTGCCGGCGACATACTGGCGCGCTACGGCGGGGAGGAGTTCGTGATTGCGTTGACGGGCGTAGAACTGCATGGCTCGGTGGCGGTGGCGGAAGAATTGCGCAAGGCCACGGACCGCTTGCGCGTAGAGTTCGACGGTAAACCGCTGCGTTTCACAGCCAGCTTTGGCGTGGTGTCAGTTGTGCCGCAGACTACGCTGAACCTGGAGGAGTTGGTCTCTGCGGCAGATCACGCGCTCTACGATGCCAAGCGTGACGGACGCAACTGCGTGCGCCACACCGCCATCACCTGATCACCAGAGCGTTCTGATATTGCTGCTCGGGCACGCGAAACACGGCCACGGCCTGGTCTGTTCGCGAGGACGTTCGGCGGACCATCGCCGTGACTCAGGGTAGTCGTGTAATGCCCTGTGCCACCACGGTGCGCAATTGGGTTGCCGAAACCAGTTCTGGTGCAAGCTCCGCCAAGGGCAGCAGTACAAAGGCACGCTGCCACATGCGGGGGTGCGGAACGCTCAGCGTGGGACTGGATAGTGACGCATGACCATACAACAGGATGTCAAGGTCCAACGTGCGGGGCGCATTGGGATAGGGGCGCTGCCGCCCGGCCGCCGCTTCAATGGCTTGCAGGCACACCAACAGCGCGGGTGCGGTCAACGTCGTGTGCAAGGCGATCACCGCATTGGTGTAGTCGGAACCAAAGGAGTCTATTGGCGCCGTACGATAGAACGAAGACTGTGCCGAGACCCTGGTGCCAGGCAGTGAACCGATTTGCTGTACCGCCAGAGTCAGCGCCTGGGCGGGCTCGCCCAGATTGGCACCCAGGCCAATATAGGCAGTGACAGGTTCACGCATGGGCGAACATGCGCTTAATTGCCGGAATCGCCTCCACCGCCCGGGGTGCCGTCTGAACCGTTGGCCGCACCGGGACGGCGACGACGGCGGCGTTTGCGGGGTGCGCCCGCCTCACCCTCGACAGACGCAGGCTCAAAATCTGCTGGCGAACGCGCAACCGCTGGCGTTGCAACGGTTGCTGTCCCGTCACCTGCGGGTGCATCCGCCTTCGGCACGCGCACCACGCGCGCCGGGCGCTGGCGCTTTTGCTGCTCTTCGCGAACCTGGTCCACCAAGTCCTGGCGCAGCGCGTCGCTGGCCATGCTGAACTCTTGCCACCAATCGGCCAACACTTCTTCCACCTCGCCAATGTCCGCGCGCAGGCGCATGAAGTCAAAGGCGGCGCGAAAACGCGCCTGGTCCACCAGGCCAAACGGTGCGCTGCCTACGCGCTTCTCAAAGCGGGGCTGCATCACCCAGATCTCGCGCATATCACCGGCCAGCTTGCCGCCGCCGGACACATCGCCAATGCGCGAGTGGAACACTTCGTCGATCGCATCCATCAGTGCCGGATGGGAGTGCTGGCGCTGCTCCACGCGACGCGCCCAACCACCGCGAACATCAGCCCACAACACGCAGGCCAGCAAAAAGCTCGGAGCCACCGGCTTGCCCTCGCCGACGCGACGGTCAGTGTCTTTGAGTGCGGCATTCACAAAGGGTTGCTCGGCACGCTCCACGACCACATCCAGCAGCGGGTAGATGCCGCGCGCCATACCCAGCTTCTTCAATTGCGCGATGGATGCCAGCGAATGGCCGGTTTGCAACAGCTTGAGCATCTCGTCAAACATGCGGCTTTGCGGCACGTCGGCCAGCAGCTCTTGCGACTTAATCAGCGGCGCCGAAGTCTTGGCCTCCAACGCAAAATTCAAAGGACTCAGCTTGGCGGCAAAGCGCACCGCGCGGATGATACGCACCGGGTCTTCGCGGTAACGGGTGGCCGGGTCGCCAATCATGCGGATGACGCGGTTTTTCACATCCTTGAAGCCATTGTGGTAGTCCACCACGACCTGGGTCTGCGGGTCGTAGTACATGGCATTGATGGTGAAATCGCGGCGCACCGCGTCTTCTTCTTGTGGGCCCCATACGTTGTCGCGCAGCACGCGCCCGGTGGAGTCCACCGCGTGCTTCATACCGGCCAATTCATTGCGGCTGGTTTTCTCGTTGCCGGCCACCTGTTCGGCGGCGGCGTTGTCCAGGTAGGCGCGGAAGGTAGAGACTTCAATCACCTCGTGCTCACGGCCCCGACCATAGACCACATGAACGATGCGAAAGCGCCGACCGATGATGAAGGCACGGCGAAACAGGCTCTTGACCTGCTCCGGTGTGGCGTTGGTGGCCACGTCAAAGTCCTTGGGCCGCAAGCCCACCAGCAGGTCGCGCACCGCGCCGCCTACCACGTAGGCTTCAAAGCCCGCATCGTGCAGGGTACGAACCACGTTGATGGCCCGCTCGTCCACCAGGGCCGGATCAATGCCGTGCTCACTGACGGGAATGTCTACCCGCTTGCCGAACTTGGGCTTCTTGCGTGTCAGGGCATCTGACGATTTGCTTATCAATTTATCGATGAATTTTTTGATCATTCTTTTCTCATGCACAGCGGTACGCCGCGCGTCCAAAGGCCAGTTGGAGCTGGCCGCTTAAAACAGGTCAAGTATGCGCCATCCGCGCTCCCCGGCCAGCGCCCGCAAGCGCACATCCGGGTTGGTGGCTACCGCTACATCGGCTTTTTCCAGCAAGGGCAGGTCGTTCATGGAGTCCGAGTAGAACGTGGTGTGCACCGTATCCCAGGTTAGGCCCCGGTCTTGTAGCCAGGCCTGGACCCGCACCACCTTGCCTTCGCGAAAAGAGGGCACTCCCCGTATGGCACCCGTGAACCAACCCCCGCCATTGACCGGGTCGTCGCGCTCGAGCTCCACGGCGATCAGTTCGTCCACGCCAAAGGCCTGGGCAATGGGGCGGGTCACAAACTCATTGGTCGCCGTAACGATGGCCACCATGTCACCCGCACGCTGGTGTTGGTGCACCAGCTCCAGTGCCTGGGACTGTATGGCATTTTGGACGGTAGCCCTCATGAAATCAGCATGAGCAGCTATAGAATTAGTAGCACCCTGGCGGCAAATGGCTTCCGTGGCAAAGCGCACGTAGGCTTGCACATCCAGGGTTCCGGCCTTGTATTGGGCGTAAAAGGCGTCGTTCTGGCGCTTGAATTCTTCTGGGTCTACCCAGCCCCTGGCAATCGTGAATTCGCCCCAGGCGTAGTCCGAATCAATGGGGATCAGGGTGTGGTCCAAATCAAAAAGTGCAACCTTAGCTATTGCCTTTGGTTTCGTCATCTCGGTCATCAGTTGTTGTCCATCATGGATTTGATCAACGGTATGGTGATGGCGCGCTGGGTTTGCAGGGCATAGCCGTCCAGCAGCTGCAGCAACTCCATCAGGCTGCCCAAGTCACGGCTGAAGCGGGTCAGGATGTAGTCCATGACCTCATCGCTCAGGAACACACCACGGGCATCGGCCGCCTGGCGAAGCACGGCGCGTCGTTCCGGTTCACTCAAGGGTTGCAGGGCGAACACATGGCCCCAGCCCAAACGGGTACGCAAATCGTCGCGCAACTTCAACTCGACGGGCGCGAATTCGCCCGCAGCCAGTACCGGGCGTTGGTGGGTCTGGGCGTTCACAAACCAGTTGAAGGCGGTGTGCTGCTGGGCGGCGGTGTAAAGGTGAACATCATCCAGCAGCACGGCGGCCCAGGATTCGTTGAATTCCGGCGCGTCGTGCACGGCCGCATCCAGCCAACCAACGCGTGCTCCCTGCTCGCGCAAGGCTTCCCGCGCCGCTTTGAGCAAATGGGTTTTGCCGCTACCCATCGCGCCCCAGAAATACGTGGGCACTGGGGACCGGCTGGCGGCACCCGCGCTGGCCTTTGTACCCACCCAAAGCTCCAGGTGGCGCAGCGCCGCCAGGTTGGGTCCGGCGCAAAAATTAGCCAAGCTGGGGCCTGTCGACAAGCCAATATCCAGTGCCAGTTGCTTCATGGTCCCCAATCAGCCCTGGTACAGGCGGCTGGACAGGTAACCCGCGCGGACGCGGCGCACCGCCACCAGCAGGACGGCGCTGACGGGCAAGGCAATCAGCACGCCGACAAATCCAAACAACTGGCCAAAAGCCAACAGCGCAAAAATAACCGCCAGCGGGTGCAGACCGATACGCTCACCCACCAAACGCGGCGTTAGAAAAAAGCTCTCGACAATCTGCCCGGCCCCAAACACCACGGCCAACATGGCCACCGTGTAGCCCAAGCCGGATTCCGCAGAAAACTCCAACAACCCCGCCAGGGCAGCCAGCACCAGCCCGATACCGAAGCCCAGGTAGGGTACAAAGATCGCCAGGCCCGTGAAGATACCGATGGGCAGGGCCAGATCCAGGCCAAAGAGCCCCAGCCCGACGCTGTAAAAGACGGCCAATATCAGCATCACCAGCAATTGACCGCGCAGGTACTGGCCCAGCACCGAATCTGCCTCGGTCAGAAAACTGTCGACGGATCCGCGCAGACGCGGTGGGATGAGCTTGAGCAACTGCTCCATGAAACGGTCCCAATCCATCAGCAAATAGAACAACGCCACCGGAATCAGGATGGCATTGCCGAGAATCGAAAACGCCACACTGCTACCCAGTTTCAGTGACTTCAACACCGACCCCAGCACGTCTTCCACATTGCCGTTGAGGTGGTCCATCACAAAGCTCTTGATGCTGGTCATATCCAGCGAAAAGTGTATGCCCCACTGCGCGAGCCAGGGCTTGATGGTGCTGTTCAGGCCGTCCAGCATTTGCGGCAACTGCTCACGCAACAGCGGCAATTCCTTTGCCACGATGGGAACCATCAACAGCAAAATCGCCAGCACCGCCACCATGAACAACAGTTCCACCACCACCACGGCCAGAAGGCGGGGTATGCGTCCTTTTCCCAGGCCATCCAGCCAGTCCACCATCGGTGTCAGCGCATACGCCAGCACCGCAGCCACTACAAACGGCGTCAGCACCGGAGCCAACAGCCACAGCACACAGGCCAGCAGCGCCGCGATCAAACTCCAAGTGACAAAAGTTTTTTGGGGAGGGGTGAATTGCATACAGAAACAGGAGGGTGAACCCTTAAAATGTAGGCAAATTCTATCGGGCTCGCCAAAGCGATCACGGCCCACCCCTTCAAATGACCGATTCAAGCACCCCCACTCCCCTGTCCTACAAAGCTGCCGGTGTCGATATTGACGCCGGCGACGCCCTCGTCGAACGCATCAAGCCCCTGGCCAAGAAGACCATGCGCGAGGGCGTGCTGGCCGGCATTGGCGGCTTCGGCGCCCTTTTTGAAGTGCCCAAGCGGTACAAAGAACCGGTGCTGGTGAGCGGCACCGACGGTGTGGGCACCAAACTCAAGCTGGCTTTCGAGTGGAATATGCACGACACCGTCGGCATCGACCTGGTCGCCATGAGCGTCAACGATGTGCTGGTGCAAGGTGCCGAACCCCTGTTCTTTCTGGACTACTTTGCCTGCGGCAAGCTGGACGTAGACACTGCCGCAGCCGTCATCGGCGGCATTGCCAAGGGCTGTGAACTCTCTGGCTGTGCATTGATCGGCGGCGAAACTGCGGAAATGCCCGGCATGTACCCGGCCGGTGAATACGACTTGGCCGGCTTTGCCGTCGGTGCTGTCGAAAAATCCAAAATCCTGACCGGCGCCAGCGTGAAGCCCGGCGACGTCGTGCTGGGCCTGGCCAGCCATGGCGTGCACTCCAACGGTTTTAGTCTTGTGCGCAAGTGCATTGAGCGCGCGGGTGCCGCCGCCCCTGCCACGCTCGATGGCAAGCCCTTCAAGCAGGCCCTGATGGAGCCCACCCGCTTGTACGTGAAGAATGTGCTGGCTGCGCTGGCACTACACCCGCATTCGGAAGACGCCACCTTGCCCGGTGGCATCAAAGCTCTGGCCCATATCACCGGTGGCGGACTTCTGGAAAACATTCCCCGCGTGCTGCCCGACGGTATGGCCGCCCACCTCAAAAAGGGCAGTTGGCCACAGACCGAGCTTTTTGCCTGGCTGCAGAAGACGGCCGGAATCGACGACATAGAAATGAACCGTACGTTCAACAACGGCATTGGCATGGTCGTGGTCCTAGACGCCACCAGCGCCGATGCTTGTGCGCAGACCTTGCGCGCCTCAGGGGAGACGGTTTACACCATTGGCGTGATCGCCGAACGCGGCAACGCTGCACAAGTGATCGTCGCTTAGAACGACTTTGCCCGTGCAGGAACTATGTTGCTGCATCGTCCTTGCTAGGATATTTATAGCTGCCCACGCCCGTAGCTACTGGACTTTAGCCAGTTTTTGATTCAGAATGCGACCATCAAATGGTGGTGAGACGGATTCCATGCCGGTAATCGCAGTGATCAATCGCAAGGGGGGCAGTGGCAAAAGCACCATGGCCACCCATTTGGCCGCATGGCTTGCACGCGAGGGCGCGTCCGTGATGCTGGGCGACATAGACCGACAGCAATCCACCCGAACCTGGCTCAAGCGGCGCAGCCCCACCCTACCGATCATCGCCCCTTGGGCAATTGACCAAAGAAACGTCCTGAAGGTGCCGGCGGGTGTGACCCACGTTGTGCTGGATACGCCCGGCGGGCTGCACGGCTTTGAGTTGGCCAAAGTGGTTATGGCGGCCCATGCAATCCTTCTTCCGGTGTGCAACTCGGTGTTTGACCGCGAATCGGCCGCAGCCTGTATTGCCGAACTAATGGCCCTGCCCAGGCTAGCCAGCGGCCGCTGCAAGCTGGGCGTAGTGGGCATGCGCATCGATGCCAGAACGCACGCGGCACAGACCCTGCGTGTATGGGCGCAAGACCTCAACCTACCTTTCTTGGGCGTTTTGCGCGAAACACAAATATACGTGCGCAGCCTGGACAACGGACAGACCATTTTTGACATGCGCAGCACCGCCGTGCAGGCGGATCTGGATCAATGGCAGCCAATTTTGCAGTGGCTGCAGCCTGTGACCCAGTTACCTGACCCGCAGCAATCGGTTGCGGCTCCAGCACCGTGCCACACCGCCGAAGCTGCTTGGGAATCGGCCTTTCTCACTTCCGCGACGTCCGCGTTGGCGTCAGAGCCAAGTGCCCATTCCCCCGGCGATCGCATTGCTTCGCCCCGCGCGCCCAGTCTGATGCCCGCGCAAGAGTCATTGGTGCATGGCAGCCGCCTGTCGGTTTTTGCGCAAAACCCGCTCCGGACTTTGTTGCGGCAATAGCGCGTTAAAACGGCCCTGGGCAAACCGACCCAGGCTCGGTAGCACGCCACGCAGAGCAGGCAGTTGTCACCATTCGTCGACCAAATCGAACGGCCTTTCGCACGCAACTGCCATTCATCACATTCGGGCTGAAATCCCAAGCAGAGATGCCTACATTTCGCCCAACGGACCACTGTGGCCCGCCAAACTCCACCACCGTTGGGCTCCAAGCCCGATTCACACATTGGATGACCAAAAAAATGCACACCACTGTCCACACCGCTCTTGCCTCCGTCCTTTCGCTCCTGGCCCTCGCCGGTGCACTCGCCTTGCCTTCTGCACCGGCCCAGGCCTCTTGGGAATTTGGTACCAAGAACGTGGCTGGCTCCGGCCATGCCAGCAGTGTCAGGCGCGAACTTGCGGCATTTCACGAAATCGGCGTCAACCTGCCC
>JBBQBG010000069.1:0-15673 GCA_038317285.1 Burkholderiales bacterium
CCAAAACGAAAACAACGGCGAACGCATGACCAATCCTTCCCGTCGCAAAAAATTCCGCGTAGCGACCCGCTTGGCGTTGCGCCCCGAGGTGACGGCGCGAACCGAACAGGATCTGATCGTTGAGGGGTATGCGCCATCGCAAATGATCGAGGATCTGCGCAAGTACCAGACCGAGCTGGAGGTGCAGAACAAGGCCTTGCGCTACAGCCAGCAAGAGGCAGAAGGCGCGTCAGAGCGGTTCGCCACGCTGTTCTCCAACGTGCCGCTGGCACTGATGGTGGTCGATGAAGAGGGCCTGGTGATGGCCAGCAATGCCATGGCGCTGCGCCTGTTCCAGCCGCTGGAGACCGACCCACCGCTGCACTTTTTACTGCCCTTTGTCGGCCCTCAGCATACTGACGAAGTAGCGGTCGCATTCTTGAACGCCAAGGCCAGCAGCACCAGCGAGGTCAGCGAAGTGGTTTTTCTGGCCGGCTCACAGGGCACGTTTACAGGTGACCTGCACATCGCCCGCATCGAGAATCCGCAGGGCGATCTAGCGCATTTCATCTGCGCCATCATCGACCAAGGTCCGTTGCTGGCGCAGCGCCACGCACTGCAGAAAAGCGCGGCGGTATTACAACAGCGCAACGAGGATTTACTGCTCAGCGAGAACCGCATGGCAGCCATCATTAACTCGTCGTTGGACGCCATTTTGTGCGTGGACGACGAACGTCGCATCACCGTGTTCAACCCGGCCGCGACGGCCTTGTTCCAGTGCCCGGCAGACCAGGCCCTGGGCAGCAAACTGGGGCAATTCTTGCCGCAGGTGGAAGCCACATTGGCCAGCGGCGGTGTATCGACCCAGGCAACTCTTGGAGAATTTGCCGCAACCACCCTGCTGGGGCGCGAGATCTTTGTGGAAATCAGCGTATCCATGGAGCGGCGGCTGACACCCCGACCACCTGCAGACCGAACGGCCTCCGAGATGATTGCCCGGCGTGGCATGCAGGGGCCCGCTGGCGAAGTCACCACCATTTTTGCGCGCGACCTGACCGCCAGCAAGATGGCCGAAGCGCGCCGCGTGACGCTGGAAACGCAGTTGCGCGAATCCCAAAAGATGCAGGCCATGGGCACTATGGCGGGCGGCATTGCACACGACTTCAACAACATTCTGAGCGCGATTCTGGGCAATGTGGACCTGGCCAAACAAGACACGCCATTGAACTCGCCGGCCTTGACCAGCCTGCAAGAGATAGAGAAGGCGGGGCGCCGCGCACGCGACCTGGTGCGCCAGATTCTGACCTTTAGCCGCAACGAGGTGCCCAAGCGCCTACCGATCGCCATAGACGACGTGGTGCGCGAAGCAGCGCGCCTGGTGCGCGTCGCGCTGCCACCGCTCGTGACCCTGCAGGTTCAAATGGCGACGCAAACACCAGCGGTGTTAGCAGACACCACGCAAGTAGAGCAGGCGTTGCTCAACTTATGCACGAACGCCCTGATGGCGATTGGCACCAAAAAAGGATCTTTGACCATAGCGCTGGGCAACGCCAAGCTGGTACAGCCGCTCAGCGGGCGCCTGGGTTTGGCCAACGGCAATTACGTGACGGTGGCCGTGCGCGACACCGGGCAAGGCATGACCCCACACACTGTGGCGCGGATTTTTGAACCCTTTTTCACCACGCGCGAAGTTGGCCAGGGAACAGGTCTGGGCCTGTCGGTGGTGCACGGCATCATGCAGGCGCACCAGGGTGCCATCGACGTGCAGAGCGTGCCCGGCGAGGGTAGCGTGTTCACGCTCTACTTTCCGCCTACCCAAGAGGTCGCTGTTCCGCCGCCAACCGAAGAACTGCCTGCACCGGAACCCATCGTTGGGCGGGGCCGCCACGTCATGTATGTAGACGACGACCAGGCCCTGGTTTTTTTGATCGCCCGTGTGCTCAAGCGCAAGGGCTTCACCGTCACCACCTTCACCAACCCGCAGGAAGCCCAGGTGGCCCTGCAGGCTGACGCGCATGCGTACGATATCTTGGTGACCGACTACAACATGCCGGGCTACAGCGGCTTAGACCTGCTGCGCTGGGCCAAGTTGATCCGACCCGACCTGCCGGTGGCGTTGGCCTCGGGCTATGTGACTCCCGAACTGGAGCAAAGCGCCATGCGTGAGGGCGCCAGTGCCCTGATTTACAAACCCAACGATGTCAGTGAGTTTTGTGAGACCGTACAGCGCCTGATCGCCGGCAACGATGCCAAATGAGATCGCCTACAACACAACCAAACCCGGGATCGACGTGGTGTATGCCGACGAGGCGATCGTCGTACTGGATAAACCGCCCGGCCTGCTGTCGGTGCCGGGGCGGGGTCCTGACAAACAAGACTGCTTGAGCGCACGGGTGCAGGCTCAATTTCCCGACGCGCTGGTCGTGCACCGGTTGGACATGGCGACCTCCGGGCTCATCGTCATGGGGCGCGGTCTGGCAACCCAGCGCGCGCTGGGCGATGCGTTTGCCAACCGCATGGTGACCAAGCGTTACGAGGCAGTCGTCCACGGCAAAGTGCCAACTACCGAAGATGAAGTGCGCGTTATCGACTTGCCCATTGCCGTGGACTGGCCCAACCGCCCGCTACGTGTCATCAACCACGAGACTGGTAAGCCCAGTCTTACCCGCCTGCAATGCCTCAACTTCGATGCTCAACGCAACGCGAGCCGTGTGCTGTTGGAGCCGCTGACCGGACGCACCCACCAGTTGCGGCTGCACCTGCAAGCAATAGGGCACCCGATTTTGGGCGACGCGCTGTACGCACCACCCGAGGTGGCGGCCCAAGCAGCGCGGCTGCTGCTCCATGCCTGTGCGCTGGGCTTTACCCATCCGATCAGCGGTGTCCGCGTGCAATTTAGTCGGTACAGCCTGACCAGCGCCTAAAATGCGAGAGTGATCACCATACAAAACGCCGACCTGCACTGCCATTCCACGGTTTCGGACGGCACGCTCGAACCCGAAGCCCTTGCCGCGCGTGCCAGCGCCAATGGCGTGGAGCTGTGGGCGCTGACCGACCACGACGAAATCGGCGGTCAGACGCGGGCGGCGGCGGCGGCCAAAGCATGCGGTATGCGCTACCTCACAGGCACCGAAATTTCTATCACCTTCATCGGCAAGACCGTCCATATCGTGGGCCTGGGCTTTGACGCAACCAACCCAGGCCTGGTAGAGGGCTTGCGGCAAACCCGGGGTGGCCGCGACGAACGCGCGATGGAAATGTCCGACGGCTTGGCCAAAGTCGGCATCCACGGGGCCTATGAAGGCGCTCTCAAATTTGTTGGCAACCCGGAGCTTATTTCGCGCACCCATTTCGCCCGCTTCCTGATCGAGTCAGGGGTGTGCCGCGACACAAATGAGGTGTTCAGAAAGTTTTTGATCGAAGGCAAACCTGGCTTTGTGCCGCACCGCTGGGCTACGCTGAAAGACGCGGTGACGTGGATCACCGGCGCAGGCGGCGCGGCCGTCATTGCGCACCCAGCGCGCTACAAGTTCACGCCGAATGAAGAATTCGCCCTGTTCACAGAGTTCAAGGCCCATGGTGGTCAAGGGGTCGAAGTAATTACCGGCAGCCACTCGGTACCCGAGTACAGCATTTACGCCGACACGGCCCGCGAGTTCGGGTTGGCTGCATCGCGCGGCAGCGATTTTCACAGCCCAGATGAGAGCCACACTGAACTCGGCACACTGCCTTTTTTGCCGGCCAATCTGACACCGGTGTGGGAACTGCTGGCATCGCGCATTCAGTAGGGCGCTTAACAGATGGCGCAATACTTCGAAGTCCACCCGGACAACCCCCAAATGCGGCTCTTGAAACAGGCAGTCGCCTTGTTGGAAAAGGGCGGGATTTTGGCCGTCCCTACCGATTCCAGCTACGCCCTGGTCTGCCACCTGGACGACAAAGCCGCGATCGACAATCTGCGCCGCATCCGCGGTGTGGATGACAAGCATCACCTCACCCTACTGTGCCGCGACCTGAGCGAACTTGCCAGCTACGCGCGGGTCGACAACACACAGTACCGCCTGCTGAAGTCGGCCACGCCCGGTCCCTACACTTTTATTCTGGAAGCCAGCAAAGAGGTGCCACGCCGGGTCAGCCACCCGTCGCGCAAGACCATCGGCCTGCGCGTGCCCGAGCACACGGTATTGCAAGCGCTGTTGGCCTTGCACGATGGCGCGTTGCTGGCCACCACGCTGATTGAACCGGGCGAAACCCAGCCCATGAACGACGCGAGCGAAATCCGCGATCGTTTTGAAAAGCTGATTGCCGGCGTCATCGACGCAGGAGCCTGCGCGCTGGAGCCCACGACCGTCATTGATTTAACCGGGGCAGAGCCCCAACTGATACGCCAAGGCCGCGGCGATTTGGCCCGCTTGGGCCTTTAAAACCAAACCAAAACATCACACCGTGGATATTGCGCAACTGATTCAAACTGTCGCTATTTACGCACTGCCGGTGCTTTTCGCCATCACGGTGCATGAAGCCGCCCACGGCTACGCAGCCCGTTATTTTGGCGACAACACCGCCTGGGCGTTAGGTCGCGTCACCCTCAACCCGCTTAAGCATATTGATCCTTTCGGGACCATCTTGCTGCCTTTGGTACTGGTCCTCATTGGTAGTCCCATCATTCTGGGCTCCGCCAAACCGGTGCCGGTACGCTTTGGCAACTTGCGCAACCCCAAACGCGACATGGTCTGGGTGGCCTTGGCCGGCCCGGCTGCCAACCTGGTCATGGCGCTGGCCTGGGGAGTGGGCCTAAAACTGCTGCAGGGCATAGGCGCGACCGAACCTTTTTTCCTGGAGATGTGCCAGGGTGGCGTGCTGGTCAACGTGGTGCTTTTTGCCTTCAATCTGTTTCCGCTACCACCTCTGGATGGAGGCAGAATATTAGTGGGCTTGCTGCCCATCAAACAAGCGATGATGGTGTCGCGCGTGGAGCCGTTTGGCTTTTTCATCGTGATCGCCCTGGTCTTCACAGGCATCGTCAACACCTTGTGGATGCAGCCGGTCATGCTGATCACTTACACCGTGCTCAACCTGCTGCTATCCCCCTTGACTGCGTTGATCAGTTAATCCACTCCCTATCTTGAGCCGTTCATGACCACTGTCCGCTTCCTCACCGGCATCACCACCTCCGGCACGCCACACCTGGGCAACTACGTCGGCTCCATTCGCCCCTCTGTGCGGGCCAGCCTCACTGCGAATGTGGAGAGTTTCTACTTTCTGGCCGATTACCACGCGCTGATCAAAATCGATAAGCCCGCACGCATCCAGCGCTCCACGTTAGAGATTGCAGCGAGCTGGTTGGCGGCGGGTTTGGACCCCGAACGCGTCACTTTTTACCGCCAGTCTGACATACCCGAGATTCCAGAGCTGACCTGGTTTCTAACCTGTGTCACCGGCAAAGGGGTCCTCAACCGTGCGCACGCCTACAAGGCATCAGTCGACAAAAACACCGCGGCTGGCCAAGACGCCGACATGGATGTCACAGCCGGGCTTTTCATGTACCCGGTGCTGATGGGTGCGGACATTTTGATGTTCAACGCCCACAAGGTGCCGGTTGGGCGCGACCAGATCCAGCACATCGAAATGGCCCGTGACATGGCCAATAGCTTCAACCACCGCTATGGCGAGCACTTTGTGCCGCCACAGGCCGAGATCGAAGAATCGGTTGCCACTTTGCCAGGCCTGGACGGCCGCAAGATGAGCAAGAGCTATGACAACACGATTCCACTGTTCGCCACCCGCGAGCAACTCAAAAAACTGATCGCGGGCATAGTAACCGACTCGCGCGCACCGGGTGAAGCAAAAGACACCGAGGGCTCTGCGCTATTCCAGATTTACCAGGCCTTTGCGAGCGGCGAAGAAACCCAGGCCTTGCGCAAAGCGTATGCCGATGGCATTGCATGGGGCGATGCAAAGGAGATGTTGCTGGAGCGTGTGGACCGCGAGATCGCACCCATGCGCGCCACCTACCAGGACCTGATGAACAACCCGGCAAAAATTGAAGCCATCTTGTTGGCCGGTGCGGCCAAGGCCCGCCAGCAAGCCACGCCGTTCATGGCTACCCTGCGCAATGCCGTAGGGCTGCGCAAGCTTGGGGACCAGGCACAGGCTACCACCCAAAAAGCATCCAAGACCGCACTGCCCAGCTTCAAACAATACCGCGAAGCCGATGGCCAGTTCCGTTTCAAGTTCGTCGATGCGCAGGGGCGTCTTTTGTTGCAAAGCCTGGGCTTTGCATCACCCAAAGATGCGGGCCAGGCGATTGCCGCGTTGCAACGCGATGGGGCTGGCGCCTTGTCCACGCTGGCCGGGCAATTGGAGCCGCTAGCGGGAGACGATGCTGCGGTGGCCGCGGCCCTGGCGTTGCTCTCTGCGGGAACTTAAGGCCCCACTGGCTCTCACGCGGGTGCCTGTCTGCAGCACTTGCAGCGGAGCAACTCTCCGCATTCACTCTTTGTTGGTACTCTTCATGACTCTACGTGCACTACTTATCCCCGCGCTTCTGACTATGGCTACTGGTCTGGCGCACGCTGCCACAGAGACCGAGACGCTGGCCTCGGGCGTCATCATCGCGCACAGCGTGGTCGGCAAAGGCGCGATGCCTAAGGCGACCGACAGGGTCAAGGTGCATTACCGCGGTACTTTGGTGGACGGAACGGAATTTGACAGCTCTTACGCGCGCAACGAACCTGCGGTGTTTCCGTTAAACCGCGTCGTGCCGTGCTGGACGCAAGCCCTGCAACGCATGAGGGTCGGTGGTAAGGCCAAGTTGACGTGCCCCAGTGCGACCGCCTATGGCGAACGCGGAGCGGGCGCCGGGGTGCCACCCAATGCGACGCTGAACTTCGATGTCGAACTGATCGCTATCGAGCGCTGATCTAGTGGCTGGCGCCCATAGCCGCCGCCCAAGAGAACACGCTGTTGGCAGAGCCCTTGAACGCACTGCTCTGGTTCTGCGCACGCATGCCAGCGCAATCCTTGCCGTATTGTGTGATGACGTAATGTGTGCACGTCACCTGCTTGCCTGGGGCCAAGGTCGCAGCGGCCCTCAGCGCGCGCACCGTGCCCTGGGCCTCGAGCTTGGCCAGGCGGTTTCGGGTGGAAATCTCGGGTGCGCTGACGTAGTGCGCAACGTCTTTGATGGGAATGGGTTCCGACAAGGTTGCCAGGTGACGCAGAATATCCAAAGACTCGGGCCACTGCTCGACAGGGATATTTCGGTTGGAGTGTTTGGTCATACAGCCGCCTTTAGTTTGAGTCAACAAATAAAGGGCGACGCAACATTGAAAAATTAGCACACTTTTCAATGGCAACCCCGCTGGCAGACGACCTTGGTCGTGTTAGCCCGGAAGCTTTGCGTCCTTGACTTTCATCAAGTTTGCCCTTGCCAGATTTGCTCTTTCGAGCCGCCTCGCTGGCTGCGAGAAGCAACACTCCATTTCTGAAAGCGTCGCTGCTGGATCAGATATTAGCCCCGCCTCGGGGTATTTGCAAGCAGATGTTACAAAAGTGCTGTCGCCAATGCGCAATTTCATGAAAACGCCCAAGCCAGCCGCTTTGCGATTCCACCGGATCGGTAAACTTGCGCGCCTACCTGTCTACCGAACCAATGAACGCTGACACCAGGTGCGGGACCAGAGCTTGGTCAACGACTCTGCGGGCCAGGCGCATGGTGACGAATATTGATTTTTTGAAAGGGCAATTAGGAATGCTGGACTTCATGCGTGTGCGCCGTTGGGCGGGGTTGTTCGTGTTGTTGGGTGCCCTGGGTACCCCCATGGGCGTGGGGGCTGAAGAGTTGGTCGACGTGGTCAAAGCCGCTGCCGTGGCCAAGGATCCAGTGGAAAAGGTTTTCTACCAAGATCTGGCAGAGATGCACAAAAAACTCGGGACAGCCAGTGGACTCAACCTGCGCCTGCTGGTGTCAGATGACGAGGACGTCAACGCCTATGCAACCGAACAAAAAGGCGAGCGCTGGGTGGTGTTGAACTGGGGCCTCCTAGAGGCATTGCAGCAAGACCGCGACGCGATTGCTGCGGTGCTGGCCCATGAATACGCCCACCATGGAAAAGGGCACATCGAAAAAACCAAATCCACCGAGGGCATTCTCAGCGTGCTGGGCGCCATCGCGGGTGCGGCCATCAACTACAAGTTGGGCACCTCACAAATAGGGCAGAGCGTGGGGCAAGCCGGGGCCAAGGTTTTATCCAGTTCATTCTCGCGCGACCAAGAACGAGAGGCCGATGCGCAAGGCCTGCAATGGGTGATCGCTGCGGGCTACAACCCGCTAGGTGCCGTGCGTTTGCAAAAGAAGTTGCTGGAGCTGGCGGGTAGCGATGACAACTTCTCGCTGTTTCGTACCCATCCGCCGTCCAAAGACCGTGCCTCGGAGTTGGAAGCCTTGATCGCCAAAAGCGACCAGGCCAAACCCCTGCTGGGCCAGCCTTTGGTGGCGCTGAACCTGCCACAAGAAAGCGATGACGAGGAAAGTGCTGACAGCACTGGCTCCAAGACCGCATCCAGTGGCGCCGCTGGCAAAGTCGCATTGGCACCGCCCAGCGCGGCTTCACTGGCCCCGATACAAGGCTTCAGCCTGGAACGCTACGCCAGCTTTGTCAATGAGCTGGCAGCAGCGCCCGAAAGCCAGCATGCCAAGGTCTACACAAAGTACAAATTGACGGAAGCCGGCGCCGGCAAGCTGACGGATGCCTGGGTGCAGCGCATGCAAGAAGACAACGCACTGGCCGTGGAATACGGTACGGTCTATCTGGAAACTGCCGTAGGTCCTTTTGCCCGCCATGCCAAGGCGGCAGCCGAAGCCCAGCGCACCGGCATTGCGGTCGCGGGCGAGGCACCTATTCCCCAAGCGGACTGGATCGCACTGACCAAAAGCCAAAGTGCGGCCTACGCCAACAACAAAGACTACAAATTGGCAGCTGAAGAATTTACAAAGGCTACCCGCGCCAAGGGCTACAGCGCGTATGACTTTCACTTGGCTAGTAGTTGGTGGTTTGCCTTGGCCCGCCAAAAGGCCAGCGCCGGGGACACCAGCCTGCTGCAAAAACTTAGCGACAACGGCTGACTTAGCACAAAAGAAAACGGTCTGTGCTATTGATTTAATAGCTACAGACCGTTGTCACTGGAGGAAGAGGAGGGATTCGAACCCTCGGTACCTTTCGGTACGCCTGATTTCGAGTCAGGTACATTCGACCACTCTGCCACTCTTCCTGAATCGTTGCATCGTTTGGACGAAGCCGAGATTCTATCAGGCTCGCAGGGTCTCCATTCCACCCAGGTAGGGGCGCAGAGCTTCAGGAACCGTCACCGAACCGTCGTCGTTCTGGTAGTTCTCCAAAACTGCCACCAGCGTGCGTCCCACGGCCAAGCCGGAGCCGTTCAAGGTGTGTAGCAGTTCGTTCTTGCCCTGGGCATTTTTGAAGCGGGATTGCATGCGACGGGCCTGGAAGTCGCCCATGTTGCTGATCGAGCTGATCTCGCGAAAGGTGTTCTGCGCGGGCAGCCACACTTCCAGATCAAACGTCTTGGCAGCACCGAAGCCCATATCGCCAGTACAGAGGCTCATCACCCGGTAGGGCAAGCCCAGCTTTTGCAGAACGGCTTCGGCGTGGATGACCATGGCGTCCAACGCGGCGTAGCTGGTGTCTGGGTGCACGATCTGCACCATCTCCACCTTATCGAACTGGTGCTGGCGGATCAGGCCGCGTGTATCGCGTCCGGCGCTTCCGGCTTCGGAACGGAAGCACGGTGTGTGGGCGGTGAGCTTGATCGGCAAATCCGACTCGGCCACGACCGTGTCGCGCACAAAGTTGGTCAGCGGCACTTCGCTGGTGGGGATCAGGTACAGCGCGGTGTGATCGGGCTGGGCTTCACCCTCTTGGCCGCCCTTTTTGGCGGCAAACAGGTCGCCTTCGAACTTGGGTAACTGACCCGTGCCCTTCAACGATTCGCCATTGACCGCGTACGGTACATAGCACTCGGTGTAACCATGCTCCTGTGTCTGCACATCCAGCATGAACTGCCCCAGTGCGCGGTGTAGGCGGGCCACCGGGCCCTTCATCACCGTGAAGCGTGAACCCGACAGCTTGACGCCCATCTCAAAGTCCAGGCCCAGTGGCGTGCCGATGTCCACATGGTCTTTAACCTCGAAATTCATTGGTTTGGGAGCGCCCCAGCGGCGCACTTCTACATTGCCATGTTCATCAGCACCCACTGGCACAGACTCGTGCGGCAGGTTGGGCACGGCCAGCAACAGGGTTTGCATGTCAGCCTGGATGATGTCCAGGCGGGCGGCGGAGGTTTCTAACTCTGTCTTCAGGCCCGCCACTTCAAGCATCACCGCATCTACCTCAGGCGGTGTACCTTTGGCTTTGAGCATGCCAATTTGTTTGGAGAGCGTGTTGCGCTTGCTTTGCAGCTCTTCCGTGCGTATTTGAATGGTCTTGCGCTCGGCTTCCAACGCCTTGAAGGCGTCCACGTCCAGAAAGGCTTGCGGGCTCTTGCGGGTTTGCAGGCGGGCGACGACCGAATCGAGGTCTTTGCGCAACAGGGTGATATCTAACATGGTCTTACTCTTCTACAGTGTCTTTAAATGAAATCGGGCTCTAGCCCTCGAATATATTGCGTAAGCAGCTACTGAATTAATAGCAATATCAAGCCTCAACGCGCAGCCCTTTGGGCAGCGGGAACTTCACAGTCTCCTCTATGCCGTCCATCTTGCGCACGGAAACGGCGCCCAGCGCACGGATCCGGTCGATCACTTCACGCACCAATATCTCGGGGGCCGAAGCGCCAGCCGTCAGGCCGACGCGGCTCTTGCCTTCGAACCACTCGGTCTGCAGCTCTGCGGCACTGTCCACCATATAGCTTTCCACACCCAGCTTGCGCGCCAGCTCCGCCAGGCGGTTGCTGTTGGAGCTGGTGGGGCTGCCCACCACGATCATGATGTCCACTTGGGGCGACATGATCTTGATCGCGTCTTGGCGATTTTGCGTGGCGTAGCAAATGTCTTGCTGTTTGGGCGAGCGCACATCAGGAAAGCGCGCCTTCACCGCTGCGGCGATCTCGGCGGCGTCGTCTACGCTGAGCGTGGTCTGGGTCACTACTGCCAGCTTGGTGGTTTGCGACGGGTTGATGCGCGCCACGTCGGCTACATCTTCCACCAAATGGATGCTGCCATCGTCCAGCTGACCCATGGTGCCCTCCACTTCGGGGTGGCCCTTGTGGCCGATCATGATGAATTGGTAGCCCTCTTTGTGCAGCTTGGCGACTTCGACGTGCACCTTGGTCACCAGGGGGCAGGTGGCGTCAAAAATCTGGAAGCCACGGGCCTGCGCCTCCAACTGGATCGCCTTGGACACACCGTGTGCGGAAAAAACCAGCGTAGCCCCCGGTGGCACGTCATCAAGTGCTTCAATAAAGATAGCACCCTTGGCCTTGAGGTCGTTCACGACATAGGTGTTGTGCACGATCTCATGGCGTACATAGATGGGCCTGCCGAACTTCGTCAATGCCCGCTCCACAATCTCGATAGCGCGGTCCACACCGGCACAAAATCCGCGAGGCTCTGCTAAAAGAATTTCCTGGGGTTGCACCGACAGGCCGTCCTGAGGTGCAACAGTTCCCTCGGGGGGCAGCGCAGTACGCACAGCGACAAGCGTGGGGGTTTTGTTCATAGGACTCCAATCAATTGCACTTCAAACGTCACCGGCTGGCCCGCCAGCGGATGGTTGAAGTCGAACAGCACGCCCTGCCCTTCTGCCACCTGCAGCACCACGCCGGCAAACTGGCCCTGGTCGTCGGGGGTTGGGAACTGCACCACGTCGCCTACCGCGTACTGCTCTTTGGGGTCGCCCATTTGCGTCAACACCTTGCGCGCCAGCCACTGCTGCATGGCAGGGTTGCGTTCGCCAAATGCAGCACCCGCGGGCAGCTCAAAGCTACGGCGTGTGCCCTCTTCCATGCCAATCAGGCAAGCCTCGACAGCCGGTGACAGTTCACCGGTGCCCAGGGTCAGCGTGGCGGGCGAACCACCAAAGGTATTGATGACATCCCCCGCCGGGCCGCTCAGGCGGTAATGCAGGGTGAGGAAGGAGCCAAGTTCAACGCAGACAGGCGTGGCAGTCATAAAAGTCCCTATTAACGAGGCTCTATTGTAGAAACCCGGCCAAACCAGCGGTCGCGCTAAGGCTGTAGCATGCGCAGTTCCCAAATTGGTGACGCACGCAAGGGGATTTGCAAACTCTCAAAAAAGCCATACAATGCGTCCAAATGATTAAACGCATGATCTTTAAACTCTGACACATGGCAAAAATTGAGGTCACCCTAGAAGACGTGCTGCACAGCTTCAGGGCCTGCGCGCCCGTCTTCAACGCGCTGGGCGACAAATACCGCCAAGATATCGTGATGCTGTTAGCGCAAGACGAACGCCTGAACGTGAACCAAATTGCCGAGCGCATGCCGCTGTCGCGTCCTGCCATATCGCACCACCTGAAGGTGTTGCTGCACGCCGATCTCATCACCCTGGAACGTGTGTCACGAGAAAATTTTTACAGTCTGACGTTGGATGTGGCCTTGGCCGACCTGCGCAAGCTGGTAGAGCAAGCCGAGGTGTCCTGCACATAGGGCACAACGGCCAACCCCCGACGGCACTTCGGTGCCATTTTTTGAACCCAATCCGTCCATAGGATTAAACCAATAAGAGTATTGATATGAACCAAACGACTATCCAAAAAACAGCCCTCATCACCGGCGCCTCTTCCGGCATCGGCAAGGCACTCGCAGAGAACTTTGCCAAAGACGGCTACAACCTCGTGCTGGCCGCGCGCGGCGTTGCCAGCATGCAGGCGATGGCCGACGATCTGCAAAAAAAGTACAACATCAGTGCCACCGTCATTCATGCGGATCTGGAAACGCATGATGGTGCTGCCAAGCTGCACGCCGATACCAAGGCCCGTAACATTACCCTCAGCGCGCTGGCCAACAATGCGGGTTACGGCAGCTTTGGTGAGTTCAAGGACTCTGCACTGGCACCTGACCTGGCCATGATGCAACTCAACATGAATACGGTCGTGGTGCTCACCAAGCTGTTCCTGCCAGATCTGATTGCCACCAAAGGCAAGATACTCAACACCGCGTCCACCGCCGCGTTCCAGCCCGGCCCCTACATGGCCGTTTACTACGCCACCAAGGCGTTTGTGCTGAGCTTCTCAGAAGCCATAGCGGCTGAACTGGAAGGCACCGGTGTAACCGTGACCGCGCTGTGCCCGGGGCCCACCGCATCAGGCTTTCAAGACAAGGCCGACATGCACGCATCGGCATTGGTCAAAGGTAAGAAGCTACCGACCGCGCAAGAAGTTGCTGCGGCAGGCTACCGGGCCATGCAACGCGGCCAGCGCGTGTTCGTCCCTGGCTTTATGAACTGGGTCATGGCGCAAAGCGTGCGCTTCACACCTCGCAACTTGGTGACTGCGATGGTCAAACAAATGTCCAAGCCTACGTTAGCTTGAGCCCGTACCGGATACGAATTGACCCATCACCGCCTTCAGCCACCTAAACGGAAACACCCCCATGCTCAAAGAAATCACACACTATCTCACCGCAGAACAGCAGGAAAGCCTTCTGTTCATCCTTGTCGGTGTCCTTGCCATTGGCGTCGCCGTGTGGCTGTGGATGAACGGGCACCGGCTCAAGTCCATGGCGTTCCCGCTGGTCGCGATAGCAGTCATTCAACTGGTTGTGGGCGGCACCGTCTACCTTCGCACTGAGAGTCAGGTAGCGGCACTGACAGCGCAGTTGAACTCGGCACCCGCGCAATTCAAAAGCGACGAACTCAAGCGCATGGATGTGGTGACGAAGAACTTTTCTCTCTACAAGGGCATCGAGATGGTGCTGTTGACTGCGGGGCTGTTGCTGGTTGCGTTTGCGCAGAAGTCCGATTTGGCAACCGGCATTGGCGCCGGGCTTCTGCTGCAGTCGGCCTTCATGTTGTGTTTGGACCTGTTTGCAGAGGCCAGGGGTAAGGAGTACCTGCAAGCACTCGCCGGATTTTCCGGATAGCCTACGTACACAAAAGCTCGCCACCACCTGCAACACCATGTCACCCCACCGCATACCGCCCAAGCCTCCACACCACCGCGAAGGCGGATTTTCCAACAGCGACCCATCCGTCGTGATTGGCAACTTTCCCTGGTACGAAATGGTTTGGCGTGGCTTGCGTGGCGATTTCAAACCATTGCGTCAGCCCGTCAAAGGTTACGCCGCGTTTGCCAAGGAATGGAGTGTGCCACTGGACCACGCGCGTATCGCCCAGCGCCAGCTAAGCCCCGTGGTGACCTGGCTGGGGCATGTCTCGATACTGCTACAGGTGGGTGGCCTGAATGTGCTGACCGACCCCACATTGGCCGATTTTGCCGGCCCTTACGGGCGCTTCGGCGCTGTGCGCATGGTTCCTGCTCCATTGAGAGGCGATGCGTTGCCGCCCATTGATGTGCTGCTGATTTCCCACAACCACTACGACCATCTGTGTGATGCAACCATCGATGCGCTTATCGCCTCCGGACAAAGGCCACGCATCTTTGTTCCTTTAGGGCTCAAGCCATGGTTTGATGCGCGCAACATTGGTGACGTTACCGAGCTCGACTGGTGGGACCATGCCGATGTGCTAACTGACCGCGACGGCAAGCCGCTACCCGACCCGGTGCGCATTCACTTCACCCCCTCCCAGCATTGGAGCCGACGCACACCATTTGATACGAACGCATCGCTGTGGGGCGGGTATATGGTGGAGCACAAACCCGCAGCGGCTGATGCCTGGCGCTTCCTGTTCCCCGGAGACACGGGCTATAGCTCAGACTTCAAAGCAATCCGTCAGCGACTAGGCTCGGTGGATTTTCTGGCACTGCCCATTGGCGCGTATCTGCCGCGCGACTTCATGAAGGCCATGCATGTCAACCCGGAAGATGCCGTGCAGCTCATGCTCGACGTAGAGGCCAAGCAGGCAATGGGTGTGCATTGGGGGACTTTCAAACTGACGCAAGAGGCGTTCGATCAACCACCCCGCGACCTGGCCGCAGCGCTGCAGGATCGCAGACTGTCGCAAGAGCGCGTATGGTTGCTGCGCCACGGGGAAACACGGGCGATTTGAGTCCTAGCCTTCCGCAAGCGAGAATGCACCAGTCACCGACACTGGCTCCCAAAGACCGTTGCCCCCACCATGCCGCTCAAAGACCTCCCTCCCGACGCCCGCCCGCGTGAAAAGCTGCTGGCACGTGGCCCCAGCGCTTTAAGCGACGTTGAATTGCTGGCCCTGCTGCTGCGCACGGGCATCAAGGGCAAGGGCGTGCTGCAGATGGCCGACGAACTGCTGCACCTCAAAAATGATAGCGCCACACGCAATGCCGACGAGGGCTTCGACGGTATTTCAGGCTTGCTGCATGCCACGGCAGACGATTTGAAACGCGTCAAAGGCCTGGGTCCAGCCAAGCGCGCCGAGATCGTGGCGGTGCTGGAGCTGGCGCGCCGCGCCATGGCCCAACAGTTGAAAGAACGCACGGTGTTTGCCGACCCCGACACCATCAAGCACTACCTGAAGCTGCACTTGGCAGCCAAGGGACATGAGGTGTTTGCCGTG
>JBBQBG010000070.1:0-15635 GCA_038317285.1 Burkholderiales bacterium
AATCCAGACAAGAACTTTCTGGAAACCAATTACGGTAACAACTACTTCACCAAAACCGCCGGTTACTAGCGCGTGAAGGCATACCAGGGGTTCATGACCCCTGGTATTCCTCGCATCGAAAGAAAGCCGAAGCGAATCGACCCTTCGGCTTTGTTGCTTGTCAATCGCCTAGTTTTGGTCCACCTTAAATTCGAGCCAGTCGCTCCAGTCAAACTGTGTTTTGAACAGAATGGCCCGCACCTTCATGCGCCATTCCATGGCACCTTCACCGGGTACCTTGAAGCCGCTTACGCTCATTGGTACGGGATCGCTGATGGGCTTCGTTATGGCCGACTTCCAGCTCGTGTCGCCGTATGGGTTATTCGGTGCAACCGCCCATCCGCCATAGCTGTTTTTGTAGTTGAACTCAACGTCACAGCAAGTGACGCCTTTGCCCGCAAGGTCCTTGATGTTTTGCGGTAATAACACCTTGAACCAGATACTACTGTCCGACTTCTTGAACACGCCGCCGGACTTGGGTTGTTGGTCCAATGAAAGTGTGGGTTTGCCCTTCACGATGGATGTTGATGTCTTGGCTGTGACCTTGAAATCAATGGTTCTACTTCCGGTGCATCCACTTTTGCCCGTCACGCTGGCGGTCCAGGAGCCTTCACTCAGAGTATCAAAGTGTGTGCCGTTATACAGCGATGGGCTTGCAGCCAGCGCCTGCGGTTTTACATCAAATGTCTTGTCGAAGCTGCCTCCGTAGCTTTTGTTCGAGACCTTCAAATCCATCGCGCATCCCCCGCTGCCACTGACCTGCAGTCTTTGGGTTTCGTCTTCTGCAAAACTGCCGCCTGGTACTTGCAGGTCGGTGATATTACCGGTGGCGGGCTTTGGTGCGCTGGGCAGACCACCTGCGGGTGGGACGCCACCGCCATTGCCACTGCTGCCATTGGGTTTGCCATCGCTGACGCCGTTGCCGACCTGGAAGTCGAAGTACCAACCTACACTGCTGGCGCTGACCAGGGGGCCCTGGACTTCGCATACAGACTTGTCAAAGGCCTGCGCGTCGGCACGGTACTTGCCAGCTTTTAGCGGCCCCAGATTGCTTACGCTGAATGGAAAGGCAATCGGACTGGCACTTCCATTGGGGCCGCTGTCGACTCTGATGGGCTCATCTTTTACAGCTAAGTCATAGACCCGCATGCGCATGGCACAGGTGCCCACGCCTTCCAGCGTCATTTTTCCGTCTGCCTTGCCTTCCGTAAAGCCGCTGACCGTAAAGCCGGTCGCGTGGCCCTTTAGACCTGGTTTGGGACTTCCTTTTGCTGGACCGGCATCGGGGGCTTTACCGGCTTGGGGTGCCGGCGACGAGCTGCCAGATGGATAGCATCCCTTCGCATCGCGGCAGTGCGTTCGGTAGTCGGCCAATTTGGCCTGGCCGGTGCAAATCGCATTGGCACCAGACACGGGTGACACGGTGACAACAAACGTGTGGTCATTGTCAATTTCCTTATCCAGGCTGTCGGTCCCCAAGGGCAGAAAATGCGCGTTGATGAAGTGCCCGAATTTCGGCATGTTGACATCGCCCACGTAGTGGAATGGTTTGCCAGATGGAAAGCTTGCGTTCACACGACGCGTCCACAGGGCTCCCGTCTTTTTGTCGCTGATGGCCACATCGAGCGGGCAGGAACCCGAACCAAAGATATCCATTTGCAGTGGCTGACCCGCCAGGTAGTGGATACCGCCAGAATCCATGTTGGTGAACGCAAAATTAGAGAACATGCCGATGCTCGGGGGAGCGGCAACAACGGTGCCAAATACAGCTGTTGCAACGCCCTTGCAATGGGGTGAGTCGCCCGTGACGGTGAGCGTATGCTTGCCACCGGTCTGCGGGTAGATGCTGTCACCTACTGGTATTGCATAACCTTCCAGCGGAAACTTGACATTGCTTGCTTCCTTCTTCTTTCCGTCAATGTCAATGCTCATTTTTTCGCAGACGGAGGGGACGGACGCCAAGACCGATAGCTTCAGCGCCTTGTCGGCGGACACTTCCACAAACGCGTTGCTGATGTTGGCATCTACCACCGTGCCAAAGACAGCAGTAGCAGTGCCCTTGCAATGGGCGGAGGTACCGGTCAATGTCAGCGTGTGTTTGCCGCTGACTTGGGGGTAGATGCTGTCGTTGCCAGGAATTGAATAGTCAACCCATGGGAACTTGATGTTGGTCAGTTCCTTCTTCTTGCCATCAATGTCAACGGTCATCTTGTCGCATGAACCTGGCGTGCTGGCCAAGGCCGATACCTTAAGAGTTTTGTCTGCGGCAAGTTCTGAATAGACCGTGATGATATTGACCACGGGCTCGGCCTGCCCCACCGGCAAGGCCATGCGCTTGACCTCGAAGTTGGCCGAAGCGCTGCCCTTGCAGGCACTGTTGGCTTCGTCCTTCACCGAGAAGTCAATCCGGTACTTTCCGTGCTGCAGATCCGCCTTCACAGGGCCTACCAGGCCGGGCAGAGAACCGGTCAACGCGGTTGGAAGCCCCACCGCGGTGCTGATGGCGTTGTCACCGTCGACGGCGTTATAGACGTTGGCGTAAAAGCTGCAGTTGGTGGTGCTGCTATGGTCGCCGGTCAGCATGGCCGCCAGCGTGATATTGCCAGGCGCTGCGAACACCGTCTGGTTGAGCTCTGCCTTTTTGAGTGTGGCCTTTTCCACAGGCACGGCGGGCTTGGGCGGCGCAGCCAACACGGGCTTTGGCGGTGCGGGTAACGTAGGTACCACGACGATGGGTGTGCCCGCGAAGGCGCTACCCGTGCAGGCTAACACTGCAGCCAGTACCGTGGCGTGAAGCAGTTTGGGAGCCAGCGAGGTGGCACCGTTTGGCATGTGGGGTGACACCAGCAAGCGGGTGACACCTCTGGATGGGTTTGGAGACCTGTTATTCATGTGTTTCTCTCGTTGTGACCAGGGGAAGAAAGTTTTGCCGCTCATAAGTCGTGCCGCCAGGGCCGATGGTTCAACGCTCAGGGGCATCTGCGGACAGTGGGACGGTGGCCTGGCTTGCGCCGCTTAGTGCACAACGCCCGGTTTACCGGGTTTGTCAAACACCGTTATGCTTCTCTTGGCAACGCCATCGCAAGCCAGTCCCGGCGCACCAAAACCTTGTACGGTGACCTCGACGTTGGTCTCGTCGTTCGGGTAGGCCTCTCCCACCATCTGGCCGCCAAAATCCTTGAAATCCCCGTCTGGCATATGCACGTGCTGAGTCGTCAGTGTGTTTTTTCCATCGACTTTGCGTGTCACTGTGTACATGCATTGCGGACCACTGATCCGCGGCGACATAAACAGTAGCCCCGTTTCCTTTGTAAAGAGGTTTTCTCCCCGGGATGCGAGATCGACCCCGTTGATCATGCCCGGCGCAGCAAAGATCTCTATCTTCTTTGTGGCACTTCCCATGCATGGCTTCGTGTCTGTTGGGTCAGTGACTGGGGTCGGGCTTATCTGCAGGTTGTAGCTGCCCGTTGCATAGCTTGTAAGGGCAGCTCCGTAGGGGCGGTAGACATTGAAGGAGAAGTCATTGCCTACAAATTTGGCTGCACCCTTGCTGTCCACCAATTTGGCCGTCCATTGACAGCGCTTCTTGTAGCTGCTTGCGTCGCTGTTTTCCACGTTGCCGAATACCGCGAAGTTGAGTAGCTCGTCATTTCTGAATCGGTCCGAGCCGCCCATCTTTTTACCCTGCTGGATCTGCACTTCCTTGATGGTGGGTGTATCGGCTGACAACTTGATGGCAAGTCTGGATTTCTTGAACGCCAGCGTATTGCTCCCACCTTGACAAGACTTCTCCGTGCCACTGTCGTTGGTCGCTGCGACTGCAGTGATCTTGTAGTTGCCGTGCGGGTAGTTGGGGCTGGGCACGTCGAACGCAATTTTGTCAAATGCAGGGAATTTACTGGTTCTGGGTGACTTCCATTCTTGCTGCGTCTCCGTGTTGATGATGCTCAGGTGGTAGTTGCACGCCCCACCGGAGCCCTCTACTGTCAGCTCAAGCGGTTGCCCATCTACCACTTCGGCGTTGGCAATGGTCAGTCCGGTGATCTTCGGAGTGGATTCAACATTGCTGAATTTGGTACTGGCACTGCCCTTGCACAGGGGTGATGCCCCGGCAGCCGTGAGGGTGTGCGCGCCTTTGCTGGCGGGGTAGATGCTGTCACCTGCGGGCACCACATACTCAACCAGCGGGAACTTGACGCCCGTCAGTGTTTTGTGCTTGCCATCAATATCCAAGGTCATTGCATCGCACGAAGCGGGAGCGCTGGCCAATACGGAAACCTTCAGGGACTTGTCTTGCGCGAGTTCTGCTTGGACCATGATGATGTTTGCGCTGAGGGGTGCAACCACGGCGACCGGCTTCAAGGCCGGTGTGGAGGCGACCGGTGTAACCGCGTTCGCCATGCTGGCACAGAGTACAGCAGCTGCGCTAGCGGTTGAGCGCAGAAGAGCCGTTGCGGTTGACGCTTTGGGCGATGTGATGCATTTGAGGGACGCGGGAGCGGAAGTTTTCATCATTTCTTTCGTTTGGAATAGGACCACGGGGGCGAACCTGCAGCCCATAAGTCGTAGCGATTTGCAGAGCGGTTCAACGCGTGAACGTATGCTTTCCAAGCCTCAGGACTCTTGTCTTTGACTTAGACAGCCAAGCGATACCCCAAGAAACGTGCCAGGATAAATACCCAATCAAATCAACGGTCTTTGAGGCTTGCAAAGGAAAGTCTGTCGGTCAAGGCCGACACAACTTGCGCGAATTCTAAAAATGCCTGTGGGATCAAGCGCCTGCGTTGTCTGCATCTGCGGACAATCGACAGCAGTCATTGGCTACACCGTCAAGTCGGCCCTGCGCAGCGCGCTAAAAAACTGCAGATCTGCTGACCCACGGGTCTTGCCCTTGGGTATCGGTGCCAGCAATTGCTGTACCCAAAGTAGGTTTAATGAAGGCTCGGGTCGATGTTGTGTGCAAAATGTGCCGCCAGCCCACGCAAATTGAGCAGAAGCTGCTACTATTTTTATAGCTATAGTTTTTCGCCAAACTATCGATTGGCGACAGACATTGCCAACAACCCCAGGGCCACTACAAAGCAATTTCTGGGCACGCTGAACCAAAACCGGTGTGCAAGGTAAATGTAGACAGCCGGCACCAGCAACAGGCCCACACTCAGGATGGTGGAGGACCTCAAGTAGCCGGGGTTTTCGAGGGCCAGTGTGGTGTAGAACCCCCCGTAGATGACCAGGCCCAGGCTGTGGCTCAGATGGAAGCCTTTGATGCCACTCCACAGATTGCCAGCTTTGGACAGGCCCGCTTTGCTGCTTTTGAGTTGCGCCAGCAGGCTTGGGTCGCGGGGCTCAAACTTCGTGCTGAACAGCATCAGGGCGGCATGCCCGATACCAAGAATGATAAACACCGAGCAGCCGAGTACCAACAGAGTGGTTTCCATTGTCACTGAATCCAGGGGTTGGTGGTGCGCACGCATGCACCCAGGGTTTTGAGCAACTGGGTCAAGCCCAGGTAGGCACGGTCGAAATACGGTAAATCTGGCGGCACGTGTTGCAGGAATTGCACCGCTTGGCGCTGTTGCTCGGGCGTGCTTTTCGGATAGGCTGGGTACTGCGCAAAGTCGTAGACTGCCTGCGAGAACGGCAGACACTGCCATGCATGCAAGTGCGCCAGGGCAGGCATCAGCTGATAACAAAAGTCATGCGCGCTGAGTGTGGGGTCAATCGTCCCCATATCCACATACGCTCTTTGCATGCGTTTGGTATCTGGCGGGCTGTCTAGCAGTGCAGACCACAGGTTGGCCACGCTCAGACAAAACGCGGATTCTAACGCCCGTGTGCAGCCAAAATCGAGCAAGCCCAATTGCCCGCCGGGCATGAACAAATAATTGCCGGGGTGGGGGTCGGCCTGCAGGCGGTGCAAACCAAAGGCGCAGTGCATAAAGGTATCGAACAACAACTGGCCGTAGTCATCGCGCTGCTCTTGGCTGGGCTGGGTTTGCAGCCATTCGTTCAGGTGCTGGCCTTGCAGGCGTTGCATGGTCAGCACGCGGCGTGTGCAACGGTCAGTCACAGGTTGCGGAATGATCAGACCGGGCAGAGTAAGGTGCTGGGCGAACCATTGCATGGCCTGCGCCTCGTGCAAGTAGTCCAGCTCTTCGGCCAGCTTGGCTTCTACGTCTTGCATCACGCGCGCGATGATGTCGGCCTTGGGCAGTGCGTCGGAACGTCCGCCTATTGTTTGCAGCAGGCTGCGCAGCATGCGCATGTCGCTGCCGATGGACGCTGCCATGCCGGGGTATTGCAGCTTGACCGCGACTGCGTCGCCATTGGCTAGTGTGGCCGCGTGGACTTGGCCGAGACTTGCGGCGGCAAAGGCCTGCGCCTCGAAGTGTTGAAACAGTGTGTGCGGGTCGTGGCCAAACTCCTGGCGCATCACTTTGACGACCAGCGCGCGGTTCAACGGCGTGACCTGGTAGTGGGCGCGTGCAAGCTCCTGGCGCATGCCTTCTGGCAAGAAGCCCAGTTCCATGCTCAGCAGTTGCGAAGCCTTCAGCGCAGTGCCCTTAAGTTGGTTCAGCGCCGCAAACAAAATGCGGCCCAGCTCGGCCTCGTGGGCGGTGCGGGCCTGTGCCGCTTGCGCCTCGTCACGGGTCAGGGATTGCACCTTGTGGCCCAGGTGCGCCAAGCCCGCGCGCGCGACCGCGACGCCAGCAATGGCACCGCGCGACAGTCGCCCAGTGCTGGGCAGCTCGGATACCTTGCCGCTGTTCTTCTTAGCCATGAACCACTTGCGCCAACATGCGCGGCACGATGAAGCTGTGAGCAGGGCCGACGATGGCCATGTAGCAGCGCCCCAGGCGGTTGTGGTTGTGCACCACGGTGCTGAGCGAGACCACGGGCTTGCCGTTGACCGCGTGTTTGAGCAATGACAGTTGAACGAGCAAATGCTTGTCGTCGTCAAACAGGATCACCTCGTCACCTTGCAGATGCTGCGGGCGGAAGATGCCCACGCGGTCGCCAACTTGGTAGGCGCTGGCCGGTTTGCGGTCGATGGCGGTAGACAAGTTGCCCAAGTGTTTGAGTCCCATTAGACGCACCACCTGGTTGCGCATGGCCATCAGCGCGTTCATCCAGCCGGGTGTGCGAGCCACGACGTGCAGGTAGGTTTGCAGCGCATCCTTGTCCGGCCACAGGTCTTGAAACTGGTAGCAGTCGGCAAAGTCGTTGTGGGGGAGGGCTTGCGCGATATGGCTGCCGCTGGGGATACCGCAGAGCGTGGGCTTGTTCATGGGCGTTTCCTGGCCAAACCAACCATGCCGCTGCGCGCCAGTTGCAGCAAGTCCAACAGACCACTGCCGTCGTGCATCAGGCGCGCCATCTGGCTGCGCACCATGAAGCCGCCCAGCTCCAATAACTTGTCCACCAGGCCGCTGCGCAGGGCCAGCACCAGCACGCCCAGGCTCAGGTCCACCATTTGCGTGGTGTTGGCAAACTGTTCCGATTCGTCGCGCAGCCAGTAGGCCACGACGCCGTACACATAGTCGGCCAACAACGAGGCCAGGCTGGGCTTGAAGCCGCAGGGCACGATGTCCTTGCTGGTTTCGGCCTGCTCGAGCATCTGGATGAAGGCTTGCTTCAACACCGTCTTGCCGGGCAATTGTTCGCCAAGTAGCAGCATGGGTGCACGCTCAATCAGACCGCGTGCCAAGCCGACAAATTCACGGTCTGCCAGCAAAATTTCTAACAGGCTTTCGATCAACAGTTGTATGCGTTCGTGCAGCGAAAATTCCGCCAGCCCCGGCGTCTTGTTAGCCTGCGCCAGCGCATCCGCAATGGCTTGCTCAAAGTAAGCGGTGACCAGCTTTTCTTTGGTGGGAAAGTATTTGTAGATGGTGGCATCGCCAATATCGGCGGCACGCGCGATCTGCTTCATGGTGGTGCCCTCAAACCCGTGCTGGGTCATCAGGTCTACCGCCGTCTGGATGATGAGGCGGTGGTTCTTGGCTTGCTGGGCTTTGGTGGTGCGCATGGGGTGTTGAAGCGGAGTTGTGGGGCGTTAGGCCCAACTGCGGGTTGACGACGTCGCATCCGCCCGCAATGCGAAGTAGGTCCAGATGCCGCCCGCAAGGTCGGCCAAACCAAACAATATTGTCATGGGACTGGTAAGGTCCATCAGCACAAAAACCACGAAGGCCACAAAGACCGTGAAGCGCGTGTAGACCGATGCCACCAAAAAGGGCTTGAACTCGTGGTTTGCCGCGACCCAGGCGTAAACGCCGATCATGAAGGCAATCAGTCCAATCACGCGGATCCACACCTCTGACGTGGGTGGAATGTGCATTTGGGTTAGCAGCAGGTTGGGCGCTATGACGAGAACGGTACCCGCCATGAACAAGTAGACGGCGAAGACTTTGGCGCTGAGTGCAGATTGGGACATATCGTTTCCTTTAAAAATGGGTGGCCGTGCGCCTTGTCACCGCTCAAGTTCCGCCGAGCCAGGCGCACACGGCGATGGCCAATAAACCTGCCCAGCCGGGGTGCCGGGCTTTGGTGCCGACGAATACCAAGATGGACGCAGCCAGCGCTGCGATGGCAAACGATTGCGCTTCGAATTCGGTCAAGTTCTGTGCGGCCGACGGCAACGCCAAACGCCACAGCACGGCGCCTATGCACCAGCCAAAAACCGTCACGATGTGCCAACTGGCCCACAGAATGCGGACATGCCCCTCGCCCAACACGTGGCCGCCATTGGTGGGTATCACCCCGCGCTGGCGCATCCGGCGAAAGACCAATATTTCGCCGAAAACGGAATGCACCAGCCCCACCACAAAGACGATGGCGGCTGCGGCCACAAAGTACCCGTTCATCATGTTCATGGCAGCAGCCCGTAGCCCGCTGCGATAAACACCGGGGAAACAAAAAGGGGCGCCCAGAAGGGTGACTTGGGAAATGCTGCCAGTCCCAGCACGGCAGTTACCAGGGCATATGTGCCCAGTAGGCGCAGCAATGCCAGGTCGCCCTGCGCCACCGCGTGAATGCCTACGTGGCCAGCCAGCATTAGCAAGGGACCAAAAATCAAAAACCAGAAGGCCGTGCGGCGCACTTCCGGCATGGCAAATTGGCCGATGAACCCGGCGGAAACCGCATCCGCCACCGGGCCCTTGAACTTCACCAAACCAAAGACGATGTGGACTATTCCCAAACTAAACATAAACCATGCCGCTGCGTTTGCCATACCATCTCTCCATTTAAGAAAATTTACTATCTATTAAGTCGGAGTATATGGTCTTTTTAATAATAGTCAAAATTCTTTCAGGCTTCGTGCGCCACTAGAGCTTGGCATGATGAAGGACCGCAAGTTGGGCGACGCATGCCCGTGGGGCGGGTATGGTCACAACAAGTCTTCGGACACGAGGGGCGAAAGCAGCCACAGGCGAAGGCGCAGCAAGTAGTCCATATCGGGTTCTGCGTCCACCACCTCTGCTTGACCCTCGCCCTTTAGGGCGACCCACTGCAGGCTCTTCCCATCCGGCTTGAGCTTGACCTGGTGCACATGGTTCACGTCTTGCGTGCGCGTAGCATTGAAGTACTGCAATACGCGAGCTGCAAACTCCGGGCTTTGAATGCGCAGCACGATTTCGGTATTGGTGGTCGCCGAGCGCTGGTCCAGATTCATCGACCCCAGTAGGGTTGTCTTGCGATCCACAAAGGCCATCTTGGCATGCCAGCGTGCGCGCGAAGCACCCGGCCCCTTGCCGGAATCGCCAGAAGCTTGCTGGGGCCGCAATTCATACAAATCGACGCCAAGCTTGAGCATGGGGATGCGGTAGCGCTCGTAGGCCAGGCTAGCCAACGGTTCATCGGTAGTGGCCATGGAGTTTGTGATCACCCGTACCGGAATGCCATAGGAGCGCGCGGTTTGCAGGCCTGCCATGCCGACAACCCCCGGCACGAAATAGGGGGTGAACAGCATCAACTCCGAGCGGGCCTCGCGGAAGGCGGCCAGTGACTGGTAGAGCGCCGTCTCCGACATTTCAGCCGGAGTCGTGCCACGGACCACCTTGTCAGGGTTGTCGGCAAACGCCGTTGTCTCTGCCCATACCAGCTGTTGCAGGCTCGCTGCTAGGTCGGCAGACATCAGCGGCACGCCGTACACGTCGTTGGACACCGAAGTAGAAGGCGCCGCTGCTTCCGGGATGTCCAGCGCCACGGCCTGTTCAAAGTTCGCGCGCAGCGACGCGGCCGATTCGGTGGAACGAGCAACATCCGCAATGGGGTACACGTGCGGACTGTTCCAGTACGCGTCGAAGATGGTCTGCAACTGTGGCACAACCGGGCCCAGCACCAAGGCGTCGAAGTCAATGAAGTTGTCAGGGCCCCGCAAGAAGTAACCGTCTGCCATATTGCGGCCACCGGCAATCGCCATCGCACCGTCGGCCAGAAAGAGCTTGTTGTGCATGCGGTGGTTGAGACGCTTGAAATCTGCCAGCAGACCCAAGGTACGGCCAAGCGTGGTGCCACGCCCGGCGGCGAAGGGGTTGAATAGCCGTATTTCGACATTGGGGTAGGCAGCCAGACCCAGCAGCAGCTGGTCGGTGCCTTGGGTATAGAAGTCGTCTACCAGCAACCGCACCCGCACACCGCGCTGGGCCGCGTTGCGCAACTCGCGCAGCAGCAGGTGCCCGATCTCGTCGTTGCCTACCAGGTAGTACTGCAGGTCCAACGAAGACTGCGCCCTGCGTATCAGTGTCAGCCGTGCATCCAGTGCCACATTGGCCTCGGGCATGGGGCGCAGTCCTGAGCGAAAGCTGGATGCTGCTTGCACAGAGTCGGGCGGTGTGGCGTGCGCCACCGCCTCCAATGCAAGGGCTCCCAACTCGGTTTGTGCGGTCGCTGCGATCGCCCTTGTGGGCTCCCTCTGAGTGGGCGCTGGGAGGCTGGCGCAAGCCGTGAGTGCCAACAGTAGGCATGCCGCCATGCCACGGCACCACCAGCCAGTGGCGGGGGCGTCGTGGGGCTGCGGGGTGCTGGAGGAATGGGGTGTTGAAGTCATAACTGGGGTGAATATGCACGCCTATACCCATGCAGACAAGGCCTTGGCGACAAAGCGGCTTGAAGCCAGCGGCAAATGCGCTTGGTGGGCGCGAAGTGACGACGCCTTCTCTAGGGTTTCCACCATGGAGCCAGATTCCCGGATGGCGCCAATCCGATCGATACTGCATGCCTCAAAAGTGGAGGCCTGTCGAACTGGTGAGAACCAACGAGGGCATCTCCTATTTCAAAAACACATTAGGGCAAGGGCACATTTCATGACAGGCTTCTCTCAATTCACAAGAATTTTTTGCGTAGGCTTTGCGCTGGCATTCGGACTGCAGGGGTGCGGCGGTGGCAGCAGCGGCGGCCACCAATACGATGTTCCGCTCCCGCCACCGGCGGCCGTCAATCCAATAGGTGAAACCCGGGTTGACAGTATCAAGTCGGTTCAGGCTGACACAACTTACAACCTGCGCATTTACCTGCCCAATGGCTACGACGCTACCAAGGCCTACCCCATCATCTACGCGCTGGATGGTGACACCAATTTCACCACCATCGCTGGGCAAATGGACAAACTGCAGATCAAGGCGATCGTGGTTGCGGTTGGACGCAATGACTTGCGAACCCGAGACTACAACCTGCCGGGCGCCTACACCTACTACAAATTCTTGACGCTGGATTTGATTCCCTACATCGAAGCCCAATACAAAGTGGCAGCTGGCAAGCGCACACTGGAAGGCCATTCGTTTGGCGGAATGTTTGTGGGTATCGGATTGTTCCTGGACCGTAAAGGTGGCCGCTACTTCAACAACTTCGTAGCGCAAGAGGGCACCTACGACATCGACGCCGTCACCACCACTACCATCGCACAACTGGAGCAACAAGTGTTTGACAGCAGCGGCGGGCAAATGCCCGTGACGGTTATTTTGTCGGACTCGCTGCAGCAGTATTTTCTGATGAGCCGCGGCTTTAATGACAAGCTCAAAGGCAGAAATTACCAGGGCTTGACGCTGAAGCTGATGGAGTACAACCAGCCACACGGCGGCATGTTCACGGACTCTTTGGCCGATTCGCTGCGCATCCTGTTCCCGTAGGCGCGGGCGCGCCATTCAGATCAGTTCAGGCGGCCGCCCATACCACCGGCTTGCGCTGCGCTAACCATCCGTCGTACTGACTGCCATAGGCCTCCTCCACGCGCATGCGCTTGACCTTGAGCGTGGGGGTTACAAAACCATTTTCCGGGGTCCAGGCCGTACTGATGGCGGCCAGACAATCCAGCTTTTCATGCGGCTCCAGTTTGGCGTTGATTGCCACCAAGTGTTTGGCCAGCGATTCCGTCAGGCTCGCCCGTTCGTCTGGTGATGCACAGCGCTTGACAGCATCCTGTGACAGCATGACCAATCCCAGCGGCTGCGCGAAGTTGGCGCCGGTGACGGCGCAGGCCTCGATGTCCGGGTGCAGCACCAGTAAATCTTCGATCGGCGCGGGTGCTACGTATTTGCCTTTGCTGGTTTTGAAAATGTCTTTGACCCGGCCCGTGATGCTGAGGTAGCCCTGCGCATCAATCTGGCCTTTGTCTCCCGTGCGCAACCAGCCGTCTTGGGTCATGGCGTCGGCGGTGGCTTGCGGGTCTTTGTAATAGCCCTGCATCAGCGAGCCGCTGCGCATTTGGATCTCGCCAGTGGCGGGGGCTATGCGGCTTTCGATGCCATCGTAAGGTAGCCCTACGGAGCCGACCTGGTGCGAGCCTGGCAGCGTGGCGTGCGAGACGCCGCAGTTCTCGGTCATGCCATAGACCTCGATTAAGTCCAGGCCCAACTTGCGGTACCACTGCAGCACGTCGGGTGGCATGGGCGCGGCCCCTCCGGCGGCCAGGCGGCATTGGTCCAGGCCAAGGCCCTTGAGCACCTTGCGCCGCACCATGCCGCCCACCAGCGGAATGCCCAACAGGCGCCTGAGCTTGTCAGCCGGCATCTTGGAGAACACGCCTTGCTGAAATTTGACCCACAAGCGCGGTACCGAAAAGAAAATCGTAGGCCGTGCCCGTTGCAAATCTTGCACAAAGGTGTCCAGCGATTCTGCGAAAAAGATATGGCCACCAAAGCGCAGCGCGCCTTGCTCGATCAACATCCGCTCGGCTACATGGGCCAGCGGCAAGTAGGAGATGTAGCGCTCGTTCTCGCCCATCATGACCCGGCGCGTGGCGGTGTTCAGACCCCAGGCCATGGCGCGGAAGGTCTGCACCACGCCCTTGGGTTTGCCGGTGGTGCCCGAGGTGTAGATGATGGTGCAAATGGCATCCATCTGCGGCGACGGTGTGCCAGCAATGGGGGCGTTCTTGGCCAGCAGGTCGGTCCACAGCAGGGCGTTGATGACCGGCGCCAAGGGCATGGCGATCAACGGGACATCGGCTGGCACGCCGGTCTGCAAATTTGTCACCTCATCCATCTTGCCGACGAAGCAGGCTTTTGCCTCACTGTGCGTCAAGATGTAACCTAGCGCCTCGCCGTTGAAGGTAGGGTAGATGGGGACCGAGACATAGCCCGCCATCAATATGGCCAGGTCGGCCAGTATCCAGTGCGCGCTGTTCTTGCCGATGATGGCGACGCGGCTGCCCTCGGGCCAACCCTGAGACTTGAGCCAGGTGGCCATACGGCGGGCCTGGTCTGCGGCGTCGTGCCAAGTGATGTCCAGCACCTGGCCCGCGCCCATGGGCTGGGTCATGAAGACCTGATCGCCGCGTTCGCGCTCCCAACGGTAGAGGCTTTGCAAGGGCAGATCGCTGGGCGAAACGGTCACGGGTTCGGTCATGGAGTATCCTGATGGAGGAGTGCAAAAAAGTGAGCAAGGCGAGTCCATTCTGTGAGGCCCTCGGGTCACTGGCAATGGTGTTGACCCTAGGTTACGCGTGGCGTGAACGCGGTGTTTCCCCCAATAGCCACGCGGTAGTGGGCCGCCTTTGGTTCGGTTGAAAGGTTTGGAGCGACAATCGGGCCCTTTATTTCTCATTTGGTTTGCTTCAGGCTTACGTTTAGACACCATGTCCGCTACGACTACTTTCACGGTTCGACCCGCGACTCTGCGCGATGCCAAGAGCATCACCGAACTCCACAACGCCACCGTGTGCGAGGCCTTCAAGTCCGCCACACCCAACGCCCCCGTGCCCGTGGCCGCGCTCGAAAAACCCCAGGCCTATTGGCGCGAAGCGATTGAATACGCGGAACCGCAGGTCCAGGTGGCGCTGGATGGCGACACCATCGTCGGCTTTGTCGGTTTTGACCGCTCACGCGACAAGGGCACACCGCAGACCATGGGTGAGATCTGGTCAATCTATGTGGCAGCCAGTCACCAGGGCCAAGGCGCTGGCTTGGCTTTATGGGATGCTACGCGTGAAGGCCTGATGGAAGAAGGCTGCACCCACGTCACGGTGTGGATTCCGATTGCCAATGACCGCGCACTGCGCTTCCATGAACTGGCCGGTTTCAAGCGCGAGCCCAGCAGCGCCAAGACCGTTCCCATTGGTACGGCGCGGGTTGAAGAGATCCGTTTGAAACGGGCTCTGAGCTAATTCATTCGCATGCGGGAGGCACTTCGGTGCAATACTTGGCTCATAACTTCAGAAAGGTTTTTATGGCCGGTTCATCCCATCAGCCCCGCAGCGCTTTTACGGTTCGGCTCCTTGGCGTTAGCCTGTGCTGTACGGCGCTGGCCTTTGCCGGCGGGTCTGCCCTTGCAAAGACAGCCAAGGCGGGCGCCAAAACCGCTGCCAACGCCAGCTTCGATGTAGACACTTTCAACAGCGCCAGCGATAGCCCGCTGTTGCGCGTGGGTAGCAAGGGCGCGGCGGTCGTGCGCGCGCAGGTCCTGCTAGACCGAGCCTGGTTTTCCTGCGGCGAGATCGACGGAAGTTATGCTGCAAATATGCAGCGCATGGTCAAGGCCTACCAGATGGCGCACGACCTCAAGGTCACCGGCACCGTGACGGCAGAAACCTGGAAGGCACTGCGCGAAGACACTGCGCCCTTGTTGATGCGTTACACCGTGACCGAGAAAGATACGGCTGGCCCGTTCGAGAAGACACCCGCCGACATGGCCGAGCGCGCCAAGATGAAAGCGCTGGTGTATGAGTCCGTAGAAGAGGCGTTGTCCGAAAGATTCCACACCAGCATGGCTTACCTCAAACAGCTCAATGGCGGCCGCAAGGTCGAGTCTGGTCAAGAGATCGTGGTGCCCAACACGCAGGGCACGAGCACGCCGGTCAAGGCAGCATCCATCCAGATCGACAAGACCCAACGGGTGCTGTATGTGCTGGGCGCCGACAAACGCCCGGTTGCCGGGTTTCCCATCAGCATTGGTAATGAGAAAAACGACCCCTTGCCGATCGGCGTGATGGCGATCAAGAACGAAGTGAAAAACCCAACCTTCACCTACGACCCCAAGCTACTCAAGTCAGCACCGAAAAACGCCGAAAAGGTGGACATCGCGGCGGGCCCCAACAATCCCGTTGGCAGTATCTGGATGGGTTTGACCAAACCGCACTGGGGCATTCACGGCACGCC